>NZ_BAABEV010000043.1:0-75956 GCF_039540335.1 Actinomadura verrucosospora
GGCGGAGGCCGCCGACCTGCTCGCCAAGGCGGGGCGGCGGCCCGAGGCCGGCCGCGCCGAACTGGCCGCCGGGCTCGCGCACGCCGCCGCGGGCGACCGGTCCCGCGCCCGGGACCGGCTGCGCGCCGCCGCCGAGGTCTTCGAGTCGTGCGGGATGAAGGGGCTGCTGGCGCAGGTCGTCCGCGAGCAGCGGCGGCTCGGTGTCCGGGTGCCCTCCCCCGGGACGCCCGCACGCGGCGCCAAGGGCAGGAAGGACCTGCCGTTCGGGCTCTCCCCGCGCGAGCACGAGATCGCGCTGCTGGTCGCCGAGGGCAACAGCAACCAGCAGATCGCCGAGCGGCTGTACCTCAGCGTCCGGACGGTCGAGACCCACCTCTCCCGCGTCTTCGGCAAGATCGGCGTGTCCTCCCGGGTCGGCGTCGCGACCGCGATGAACCGTTCCGAGTAGATCTGACTCTTACTTCACGTACGTCCCGTACGTCCGGTGGGTGCGCCCGCACCCGTAAGTACGGGTTCTCCACGATGCCGCGCCGATATCTGCGTTTGGCAGGGTTGGACCGTCAGGAAGCGGAGGAGATCGACATGGAGCAGCAGCGGATCGCGCGCTTCACGCACGCGGGCGTCGCCGACGCCGAGGTGTCCGCGCACCCCTTCGCGACCGAGGACGGCCTCGGCCTTAACCTCACCCGGTTCCGCCGGAGCGACTGCGACGACGTCGTCCTGCTGGTGCACGGGCTGACCACGTCCAGCGACATGTACATCATGCCGGAGCACGCCAACCTGGTGAACCACCTGCACGACGCCGGGTTCGGCGACGTGTGGGCGGCCGACCTGCGGATCAGCGGCCGGTTCCCCTACAACGCCGAGGCCTCGCGCCACGACCTGGACGCCATCGCGCTCTACGACCACCCGGCGATGCTCGCCGAGCTGCGGCGCCACGTCGGCGACCGGCGGATCCACGTGATCTCCCACTGCGTGGGCGCGATCTCGTTCTCGATGGCGCTGTTCGCCGCCACCGTCACCGGCGTCACCAGCCTGGTCTGCAACAGCGTCTCGCTCACCCCGCGCACCCCGCGCTGGTCGAAGATCAAGCTCGGCTACGGGCCGGCCCTCATGGAGTACGTGCTCGGGCCCTGCCACCTGGACCCCCGGTACGCGAACGCTCCGGTGCTGACGCGCGGCTGGATGCTCGCCAAGGCCGTCGCCCCGTTCCACCGCGAGTGCGACGAGCCGGCCTGCCACATGCTCAGCTTCATGTGGGGCGGCGGACAACCGATCTTCACGCACGGCAAGATGTCGCCGGTCACGCACGGCCGGCTGCCCGACCTGTTCGGGGCCTGCAACGTCAACTACTACCGGCACCTCCACGCGATGGTGAAGGCGGGCCGCGCGGTGAAGCGCCACCCGCGCGACCCCCGCTCGGCCGCGCTGCCGGACGACTACCTGTCGCGCGCCGCCACGGTCACGACGCCGATCCTGTTCCTCACCGGAGACCGCAACCACGTGTTCACCGATTCCAACATCGTCTGCCACCGCGCCCTGGAGAAGATCACTCCCGGGCTGCACGAGCTGGCGGTCCTGCCCGGCTACGGCCACCAGGATCCGTTCATGGGGGCCGCCTCCGCGACCGAGGTGTTCCCGCAGGTCGTGGACTTCCTCAAGCGGAAGGCGGGCTGAGCGATGAGCGAAGGCGGCGGCGCGGCCGAGCACGTCGACGCGGTCGTGGTCGGATCCGGATTCGGCGGATCCGTCACCGCGTACCGGCTGGCGGAGGCCGGGCAGCGGGTCGTCCTGCTGGAGCGCGGGCAGCCGTACCCGCCCGGCAGCTTCCCGCGCTCCCCCGCCGAGTTGGGGCGGGCGTTCTGGGACCCCGACGCCGGCCTGTACGGGATGTACGACGTGTGGGGGTTCAAGGGCTGCGACTCCGTCGTGTCCTCCGGCCTCGGCGGCGGCTCCCTGATCTACGCGAACGTGCTGCTGCGCAAGGACGAGCGCTGGTTCGTGCACGACCGGCCGGGGCCCGGCGGGGGGCACGAGCCGTGGCCGGTCTCGCGCGCCGACCTGGACCCGCACTACGACGCCGTCGAGCGGATGATGGGCGCGACGCCGTACCCGCTGGACCAGGTCCCTTACGACGACACCCCGAAGACGCACGCGATGCAGGACGCGGCGGCCGAGCTCGGCCTGCACAGCACGCTGCCGCCGCTCGCGGTCAGCTTCGCGCCGGAGCCGGGCGGCACGCCCGGGGTGAGCCTGCCGATCGCCGACCCCGCGTACGGCAACCTGCACGGCGCCCGCCGCCGGACGTGCAAGCTGTGCGGCGAGTGCGACATCGGCTGCAACGAGGGCTCCAAGAACAGCCTCGACCACAACTACCTGTCGGCGGCGGCGCACCACGGCGCCGACATCCGCACCTCCCACGAGGTGAAGGCGATCCGGCCGCGGCGGGGCGGCGGGTACGAGGTCGACTACGTCCACCACACGGACCTGTCCGCCCGCAAGCGCCGCCTGCCGATCCGGACGATCACGTGCGACCGGCTGGTGCTGGGCGCCGGCACGTACGGCACCACGTACCTGCTGCTGAAGTCCCGCGCGGCGTTCCCCGGCCTCAGCTCGGCGCTCGGCACCCGTTTCTGCGGCAACGGCGACCTGCTGACGTTCCTGATGCGGGCCAAGGACCGCAACCGGGTCCGCCCGCTCAACGCCAGCCGCGGGCCGGTGATCACCACGGCGATCCGGCTGCCGGACGACCTGGACGGCGTGCCCGGCGCGGGCCGCGGCGCCTACATCCAGGACGGCGGCTACCCCGGTTTCACCGACTGGATCGTGAACGGCTTCGACGTCCGCGGCGAGTTCGAGCGCGCGGTGGAGTTCCTGTGGGGCCGGTTCCGGGAGTTCTTCAAGGACGCGCCGGACACCAACCTGTCCGAGGAGCTCTCGGACCTGATCGGCGACGGGGCGCTGACGGTCAGCTCGCTGCCGCTGCTCGGCATGGGCCGCGAGACCGCCGACGGGCGGCTGCACCTGCGGGACGGCCGGCTCGCCGCCGACTGGAACGCGCGGACCAGCGAGGAGCTGTTCAACCGCGTCCGCAAGACGATGCGGGGGATCGCGGACGTGCTCGGCGCCGACTACGCCGACAACCCGATGTGGTTCCGCAAGCGCATCATCACCGTCCATCCGCTGGGCGGCGCCCCCATGGGCGGCCACCCGGGCGAAGGCGTCTGCGACGCCTTCGGCGAGGTGTTCGGGTTCCCGGGCCTCTACATCGCCGACGGGGCGGCGATGCCCGGCCCGGTGGGCCCGAACCCCTCGCTGACGATCGCCGCGCAGGCCGACCGGCTGGCCACGCGGCTGCTGGAGAGGACCGCCCCGCCCGCCACGGGGGCCGAGCCGGCCGGGGGAGCCGGCTCGCCAGGCGGGGCGGGGAACGGCTCGGCGTACGGCCCCGCATCGGGGAGCCGCGGTGGGACACGGGGACCGTCCACCGCGGTCGCGGGCCGTACGTCGCTGTCGTTCACCGAGGAGATGAAGGGGTTCGTCACCTACGGGGAGTCCGACACGCGGATCGGCGAGCTGGCCGAGGGGCGCCTGCCCCTGTCGTTCCGCCTGACGATCACCGCGGCGGACACCGACCGCTTCCTGGCCGAGGCGGACCACGAGGCGACGGCCGCCGGATGGGTCGACGCGACGGGGCACGGGGGGCGCCGGCCGGTCGAGCGGGGCACGTTCAACCTGTTCGTCGCGGACGGGCCCGAGGACCGGCGGCTGATGAAGTACCGGCTGTTCTACACCGACGGCGAGGGGCGGCGGCGCACGCTGAGCGGGCGCAAGAACGTCCTGCACGGGCCGCCGACGCGGATCTGGCCGGACACCTCCACCCTCTACGTGCGGCTGCTGGACGGGCACGTCGCCGAGGACGAGGAGGACGGCGCGCCGGTCGTCGCGGCGGGCGTGCTGCACATCCAGCTGACCGACTTCGCGCGGCAGCTGACGACCTTCCGCGCGACGGGTCCCGACGGGGCGGGCCGGCTGCTCGACTTCGGCCGGTTCTTCGCCGGGGAGCTGTGGGAGGTCTACGGTCCCGACCCCGCCTGAGGGGTCCATGGTCGTGCAGGCCGAGGGAACTGCGGGGTGCTCTCGGCCTGCACCTTTTCTGCCGGAGGTCGTGCGGGGGGTCGCACGGCCTCCGGCTCACGTCCCTCCCCGCGGGCCCGGACGCGGTCAGATGCCCTCGGCCTTGCGGGCGGGGCAGTCCGGCGGGCAGTGCTCGACGTGGGCGGGCAGCCATCGGGCGAAGGCCTTCAGCATCTGCCGGATCCCGAAGCCGACGATCGGGCCGGTGCCGGGGATCAGCGGCTCGAACGTCGCCTCCCAGCGCAGGAACGTGCCGGCGTCCCGGCGCTCCAGCCGGACGTCCGACCGGTAGCTGCGCACGGGCAGGCCCGACAGCGCGACGTACCCGAAGTGCTCGTAGGGCTCGTAGGCGACGGTCCGCTCGCTGGCCGGCCAGATCTTCTTGACCGTCCCGACGCCGTAGGGGGCGGTGTCGCCCGCGCGCGCCCGCCGCGCCGGGGTGGGGAACCTGCCCCAGGCGCCCCACGCCTCGGGGACGGCCAGGTGCCGGAAGAGGTCCTCGGGCGAGGCGGCGGTGGTGGCGGTGGCCTGGATCATCGCCACACGCTACAGGCACGCCCGCGAAACCGGCAGGCCCAGCCGGGGCCCGTCAGGACGACTGCGCGCGGGCGCGGAACGCGGCGGCCTTGACCCGGTTCTGGCAGGCGGTGGAGCAGAAGCGGCGGGTGCCGTTGCGGGAGGTGTCGACGTAGACGCGGTCGCAGTTGGGGGCGGTGCAGACGCCCAGGCGGTCGTGCATCTCGCTGCCGATGACGATGGCGAGGCCGGTGGCGCAGGGGCCGGCCCAGTCGTTCTCGTCGGCTCCGTGGTAGTGGACGTGCCACGGGTGTCCGTCGTGGCGCTCCAGGCGGGGCCGGGCCTCGGTCGTCTCCAGGAGCCGGTTGACCTGCTCGGCGGCGCCGTCGACGTCGCCTGCGGCGACGGCGTCGAACACCACGCGCAGTTCGCGCGCGACGGCGGCGAGCGCGGGCAGTTCGGACTCGGCGGCGCGCGAGCCGCGCCCGACGCGCTGGAGGACGTCGGTGACGGCGGCGGCGAGCGCGGGCGGCGGGGGCGGGGTGTAGGCGCGGCCGCGCCGCTCCCCCGGGGTCAGCTCGTTGACGAGGCCGGCGGCCGCCTGCACCACCGCATCGGTATGACTGTTGAACTCCACTTGACCGGTTACGCCTTCCGGGTTCAGAATGTGACTGTCCAAAGCTTATACGACAGTCACAGGAAGGGTCATGACCATGCTCGACCACGAGGTCGCGAGCGCCTGGACCGCCCGCTGGGACGTCCAGCAGGAGGGCTACGTCCCCGACCGCGAGGAGCGGTTCACCGCCATCGTCGACGCCCTGGAGGCCGCGACCGGGCGGCCCGACCCGCTCGTCCTCGACCTCGGCTGCGGGCCGGGCTCGCTCGCCGGCCGGATCCTGGACCGCGTCCCCGGCGCGACCGTGGTCGCGGTGGACGCCGACCCGCTGCTGCTGTCGCTCGGCCGCGCCGCGCACGCCGGCCGGCCGGGTCTGGCCTTCACCGAGCTGGACCTGCGCGAGCCCGGCTGGGCGGCGCGGCTGCGGCTGGACCGGCAGGCCGACGCCGCCGTCAGCACGACCGCCCTGCACTGGCTGTCGGCCGCGCAGCTGCGCGTCGCCTACGGCGAGCTCGCGCGCGTGCTGCGCCCGCGCGGCCTGTTCCTCAACGGCGACAACCTCGGAGTGGAGGACCGCACGCCGGGCCTCGCGGCCCTCGACGTCGCCCTGCGCGAGCGCGAGCGGGCGCGCCGGTTCGGCGGGGACCGCCCCGAGGGCTGGGACCAGTGGTGGGACGCGGTCGCCGCCGATCCCGGCCTCGCCGGGCTGCGATCGCTGGCCCGCGACGAGACGACCGGCCACCACGGCTCGGAGTCGGCGCTGCTGTCCACCCATGTCGAGGCGCTGCGCGAGGCGGGCTTCGACGAGGTCGGGACGCTCTGGCAGCGCGGCGACAACCGCCTCCTCGCCGCCCTGCTGGGGGCCTAGCCGCGCCCGGCCGCCGTCAGTGCGCCTGCCCGTAGAGACGTTCGACGTGCAGGCGGACGACGAGGCGGCCGTCCTCGACCATGACGCGGCGGTACTCGTCCCAGTCGGGGTGCTCGCCGGGGATGTCCCGGTACACCTCGACGAGCTCCTCGACGGCGGCGTCGTCCGGATCGGCGGCGACCGCCGTGAGCTCGGCGGTGCCCTCGGCGACCACCCACGACCAGCCGTCCGGCGAACCGACGTGCAGGCTCGCGCGCGGGTCGCGGGCCAGGTTGCGGGCCTTGGCCCGGTCGGCGGTGATCGAGATCCGGACGAGCCGGCGTTCCTCGTCGTAGTGGTAGTTGATCGTGGACAGCTGGGGCCGCCCGTCGCCCTTGAGGGTGGCCAGCACTCCGATGTCCCGTCCCGCCAGGAGTTTCACCAGCGCCGCTTCGTCCGCCATCGTCGCCTCCATCGGTCGTCGGTCCTACCTGCGTCAACCCCTGGGCGGGCCGGTCGCTTCCCGGTCAGTTCAGGGCGAGGGCCGGGAACTCGAGGACGCGGGCGGACCGGGAGCCCGGCCCGCCCGCGTCCTCGCCCGCGTCCTCGCGGGCGGCGCGGCCGGTGAGGATGTGGCCGCGGAACACCGCGCCCTTCGCCGCGACCTTGACGGCGCGGAAGCCTCGCGGCGGCAGGGCGCAGAACCCGGTCCGCACGACGTCGTCGAACAGCGAGTCCGACACGACGTAGGCGAGGTCGCGGTCCGCGTCGTCGGCCAGCATGCGGCGCAGCGGCGCCGCGTCCAGCAGCCGCTGGACGACGATGGGCGCGTCGCCCGCGGGGCCGAACGGCCCGGCCGTGAGCGTGCCGTGGTGCAGCGAGAGCCGGACGCGCAGGCGGAAGCGGCCGGCGTCCCGGTTGACCTCGCGCAGCGCCCCGTCGAGGAGGATGACGAACTCGCCGGCCACCGACGCCGGGTCGACGCCCTCCGGCAGCGTGGCGAGCTCGCCGTCCCCGCCGACCTGCTTGTCCCAGCCCGCGCGGTCGAGGCCGACGCCGCGGGCGGCGCCGTCGAGCGCCTCCGTCAGCAGCCGCTGCGCGCGCAGCTGCTCGCGCGTGTCGCGCCGGCTGTACCCCTGGATGTCCACCGCCAGCAGCAGGCGGTAGCTGAGCTGGACTTCCCCGTTCTCCATCACCATGCCGATCCCCGCCCTCGGTCTCTGTGGGCAAATGGGCCCGATGCCCGCATTCGCTCCAAAGCGTGGAGTGAGCGTTGCCCGGCGAAGGTTCCGATGCGCGGGTCGGAGTCTCGCCTCCCGTACGCACCCTGAGACGCACCTCGGCGATCCCTGGGACTGGACGGTAAGGAAAAGGTGGCGAACAAGTAAGAGCCATTGCGGAAAATCCCCCACGAAACGGCCTCGGTTGAACCGCGCGGCGCGGGGTCCCGTACTGCCTCCCAACGTGACACCCACGGTCACCGCGTCGCCCCGCACCCCCTCGCACCCCCGCCGGAGACCCCGATGGCCCACAGATCACCGGCCGCCTCGGCCACCCGCGAACGCCCTCCCGGACCGTGGAGCTGGTTCCGCGGCCCGCGGCCCTCCGGCGGCGTGGACGACCAGGTGATCGTGACCGAGCTGTACCGCGTGTACGGCCGCCCCCTGCTGTCGTTCGTCCTGCGCCTCACCGGCGGCGACCGGCACTGGGCCGAGGACGTCGTCCAGGAGACGATGATCCGCGCCTGGCGCAGCGCGCACCAGCTCGACGAGAACGCGACGTCGCTGCTGCCCTGGCTCGCGACGGTCGCCCGCCGGATCGTCATCGACGACCAGCGCCGCAAGAACGCACGGCCGCAGGAGGCGGGCGAGGGCCCGCTGGAGAACATGCGCGTGCCCGACGGGTTGGAGGATCTGCTGCGCTCCGTCGTCGTGTCCGAAGCCCTCCTCGCCCTGTCCCCCGCCCACCGAGAGATCCTCAACGAGACCTTCTTCCGGGACCGCTCGGTGAACGAGGCCGCCAGGCATCTCGGGATCCCCGTGGGCACCGTGAAGTCCCGGGTCTACTACGCGCTCCGGGCACTGCGCGTCGCCCTGGAGGAGAGGGGCGTGACGCCATGAGAGCGCCGGACATGCCGCACGTCGACGTCGGCGCCTACGCCCTCGGCCTGCTGGAGGAGCCCGACCGCCGCGCGTTCGAGGCGCACCTGGCGACGTGCTTCTCCTGCCACGAGGAGCTCGGCGCGCTGAGCGGGATCGCCCAGACCCTGGACGGCATCGGCCCGATCGCCGACCCGGCGGAGGCGATGCCCGCGCCGCCCGAGCCGGCGGCGGTCACCGACCTGATCCGGCACCGGATCCGGCGGGAGCGGCGGCACCGGACCGCGCGGGCGCTGGCCGCGGCCGCCGCCGGGGTCGTGCTGCTCGGCGGGGCGCTCGGCGCCGGGTACACGCTCGGCGCCGACCGCGGCTCCGCCGCCTCCGCGCCGGACGGCGGGACCGCCCAGCTGCTGCGGGACGGCCGGGCGATGTCGGCGACCGACGCCGGCACCGGCGTCACCGGGACGGTCGCGACGCAGCGGAAGGCGTGGGGGAGCCGGGTCGCGCTGCGCCTCAGCAAGGTCGACGGGCCGCTCGCGTGCGAACTGGTCGCCGTGGACCGGCGGGGCAGGGCGCACACCGTCGTCGGCTGGTCCGTCCCCGAGAAGGGCTACGGCCTGCCCGGCTCGCCGCAGCCCCAGCTGGCGCTGCAGGGCGGCACGGCGCTGCGGCCCCAGGAGATCAGCCGGTTCGAGGTCCGCACGATCGGCGAGGGCCGCACGCTGCTGACCGTCCCGGCGTAGGCCCCGCCTCCCGGAACGCGCGGCCGGGCCGCTCCCCCGCGTCTCATAGGCTGAGGCCGTGAGTGCGACCCGACCGTCCGCCGGTCCCGAGCTGATGCTGCCGGGGCTCGGCGAGGTGTACGCGGCCTACGTCCGGGAGGCCGGCGCCCTGCCCGCGCAGCCCGGCGCGCTGCAGGCCGAGATGTGGACGTCGGCGCAGCTCGGCGGCCTGGAGGCGGCGGCCCCGCACGACGCCGCCCGGCGCGCCGCGCTCGGCGACCTGATCGGCTGCCTGCACGCGGCGGCCACCCCGGGCGCGCGGGCCTTCCTGCGGGCGCTCGCCGCGATCGGCCCCGCCGAGGGGCGCGGCGCCGCGGCCCGCGCCGCCGACCGCCTCGCCGGCGTCCCGGCGGCGCCCTGGGAGGACTCGCTCGGACGGGTCGTCCCCGGGCAGGCGTGGCTGATCCAGGAGGGGCCGCTCGACGGCGACCGCCTGGTCTGCGAGTTCCGCTACGAGGGCGCCGGCACCGCCGGGATGCACGCCCTCGCCGTCCGGCTCTCCTACGGCGACGCCCCCGCCGAGATCGTGGTCGTCGGGGACGTCCCGGCGCTGATGGCCGCGGCGCGGCAGGCCATGCAGGCCGAGCTGTGCGTCGTGCAGCCGCACGACGCTGCGGCCGTGGGCGCGAGGCTCCGCGCCGCGCTCGGCGCCGGGCGCGGTGGCGAGCGCGGCGCGGAGCCCCTGCCCGAGGCGTGCTACCCGGCGCTGGCGCTGGCCCGGCACCGGGCGTCCCTCCTGCCCTAGCGGCCGAGGGCGCGGTAGCGGCGGACCGACAGCGGGAAGAACACCGCCGCGATCACCAGCGGCCACACGACCGCCATCAGCACGCTGTGCTGCGCCGCCCACGACCCGCCGGCCACGGGCTCGCCGAACAGCTCCCGGCACGCCGTCACGGTCGCCGACATGGGGTTCCACTCGGCCACCGCGCCGAGCCAGCCCGGCATCGTGCTCGGCGCCACCAGGGCGCTGGACAGGAACCCGATCGGCCACACCAGGATCTGCACGGCCGCCACCGACTCCGGCCCCTTGGCGACCAGGCCGAGGTAGACGCCGAGCCAGACCAGCGAGAAGCGCAGCAGCAGCAGGAGGCCGAGCCCCGCGAGGGCCCTGCCCGCGCCGTCGTGGACGCGCCAGCCGATCAGCACGCCGCAGGCCGCCATCACGGCCAGCGCGACGACCGAGTGCAGCATGTCGGCGGTGGCCCGGCCCACGACGACGGCGGACGAGGCCATCGGCATCGACCGGAACCGGTCGGTCACCCCCTTGCTCGCGTCGCTGGCTATCGCGGCGAACGTCGTCTCGACCCCGAACGCCATCGTCAGCGCGAACATGCCGGGGACGATGAACGCCCGGTAGCTGCCGCCGCCGGGGACGTCCATCTGCCCGCCGAACAGGTAGCCCATCATCAGCACGACCATCACCGGGAACAGCAGCCCGACGGCGACCTCGCCCGGCTTGCGCGCCCAGTGGGCCAGGGCGCGGTTGGTCAGCACCCACCCGTCGGCCGCGGCCCACCTCATCGTCCGGACGCTCAAAGAACGGCCTCCTTCTTCTCCGTGAGGTGCAGGAACACCTCGTCCAGCGTCGGGCGGCGAAGGCCGATGTCGGCGACCGCGACGCCCGCCTCGTCCAGGGCCCGGACGGCCTCGGTCAGCGCGGCGGCCCGCCCCGACACCGGCGCCCCGACCCGCAGGGCCTCGGCGTCGACGTCCGCCTCGCCGTTCGCGACCCGGCCGACGATCTCGGCGGCGGCGGCGAGGTCCCCGGGGTCGTCCACGACGACCTCGACGCGGTCGCCGCCGAGCCGCGCCTTGAGCTCGTCGGGGGCGCCCTCGGCGATGACGCGGCCGTGGTCGATCACCGAGACGCCGGAGGCGAGCCGGTCGGCCTCCTCCAGGTACTGGGTGGTGAGCAGGACGGTCGTGCCGCCGTCCACCAGGTCGCGGATCGCGTCCCACACCTCGCCCCGGCTGCGCGGGTCGAGGCCGGTGGTCGGCTCGTCCAGGAACAGCACGGGCGGCGCGAGGATCATCGACGCGGCCAGGTCGAGGCGCCGCCGCATGCCCCCCGAGTACTCCCCCGCGGGCTTGGCGGCGGCGTCGGTGAGCCGGAACCGCTCCAGCAGCTCGTCCGCCCGCCGCCGCGCCCGCGCGGCGCCGAGGTGGTGCAGGCGGCCGAACATGACGAGGTTCTGCCGCCCGCCGAGCACCTCGTCGACCGCCGCGTGCTGCCCGACGAGCCCGATGCGGCGCCGCACCTCGACCGCGTCGCGGACCACGTCGTGCCCGGCGACGCGGGCGACGCCGCCGTCCGGCCGGGCCAGCGTGGTCAGGATCCGGACGGCGGTGGTCTTGCCCGCGCCGTTCGGGCCGAGCAGGCCGTGCACGGTCCCGGCGGGGACGCGCAGGTTCAGCCCGGCGAGGGCCTCGGTGCCGCCGTAGCGCTTGCGCAGCCCCTCGGCGACGACCGCGAACCGTGGTTCCGTCACCCGTCCTCCAAAACTATGTACGCAGTACGGATTTACCATCGCGGCCAATATAACGTACGCAGTACAGAGTTTCATCCCTGAGAGGATCGGCCGGTGACCGAGTACAGCGGGGCGGGCGACCCCAGACGCACCCTGGAGCTGCTGTGGGGGGTGCGGGAGCGCCCCAGGCGCGGGCCCAAGCCGCGGCTGACCGCGGAGGAGATCGTCCGGGCGGCGATCCGGCTGGCCGACGCCGAGGGCCTGGACGGGCTGTCGATCCGCCGCATCGCCGAGGACCTGGGCGTCTCCCCCATGTCGATCTACACCTACGTGCCGGGCAAGGCGGAGCTCGTCGACGTCATGGTCGACCGCGCGTTCGCCGAGCTGGAGCCCCCCGCCCACGACTCCTGGCGGGCCCGCCTGGAGCACATCGCCCGCGACAACTGGGCGCTGTTCCACCGGCACCCGTGGCTGCTGCAGATCACCACGGTCCGGCCGCCGCTCGGCCCGAACACGTGCGCCAAGTTCGAGTACGAGCTGCGCGCCGTGGACGGCCTCGGCCTCAGCGACGTGGAGATGGACTCGGTCGTCGCGCTCGTGACCGGCTTCGCCGAGAGCGCCGCCCGCGTGTCGGTCAACGCCGCCGAGGCCGAGCGCCGCAGCGGCATGACCGACGAGCAGTGGTGGGAGGCGAGCGCCCCCCTCCTGGAGACGCTGGTGAACGAGGACGACTACCCGCTCGGCACCCGCGTGGGCGCCGCCGTCGGGTACAAGTACGGCTCCGCCGTCGCGCCCGGGCGCGCCTTCGAGTTCGGCCTCGCCCGCGTCCTGGACGGCATCGAGGCGCTGATCAGCTCCCGCTAGCCCGCCGGGTCCGCTTCGTCGGCACGGCCCGCGCCGGGTCCTCGGGCCACGGGTGCTTGGGGTAGCGGCCGCGCAGCTCGGCCCGGACCGCCCGGTACCCCTCGCCCCAGAACGAGGCCAGATCCGCGGTGACCGCCGCGGGGCGCCCCGCCGGCGACAGCAGGTGCACCACCAGGGGCACCCGCCCCCCGGCGAGCCGCGGCGCCGCGTCCCACCCGAACAGCTCCTGCAGCTTCACGGCGAGGACGGGGCGCTCTCCCGAGTAGTCGACCCGGATCCGCGACCCCGACGGGACCTCGATCCGCTCGGGCGCGTACTCCTCCAGCCGCTTCGCCAGGTCCCAAGGCAGCAGGCCGCGCAGCAGTCCGGCGACGTCGACCCGCGCCAGGTCGGCCCGACGCCGCGCGCCCGACAGCCACTCCGGCGCCCGCTCCAGCAGCGCCGCGTCGTCGACGGCGGGCCACGGCTCCCCGAGGGCCGCGCGCAGGAACGCCAGCCGCTCGCGCAGCGCGACGGCCGCCGGCGTCCAGCGCAGCAGCCCGAGCCCCTCCGCGCGCACGCCGTCCAGCAGGGCGGCGCGCACGAGACCGGGGTCGGGGTCGCGCAGCGGCCGCGCCTCCAGCTCGATCGCGCCGAGCCGCTCGACGCGGCGCGCCACCACGTCCCCGTCGCGCCACACGACCTCCTCGGCCGTCTCCACCAGCGGCGCCGCCGCGGACCGCGCGACCTCCTCGTCGATCACCACGGCCTGCCGCACCCGCGCCGACGCCGACCCGGCGGGACGGTCGGCCGCCGCGACCGCGAGCCAGCCGGGCCGCGCCCCGGCCAGTGCCGACCCCTCCGCCAGCTCGGCCCCCGTCCCGGAGGCCATCAGGTAGCCGCTCCCCCGCCGCGCCCGCGCGACCCGCTCCGGGAACGCCAGCGCCACCACGGTCCCCGCGACGCGGTCGTCGCCGATCCCCGGCGGGGCCCCGGCGTCCGCGGTGAGCGACCTCTGGAGGCGGGCCGCCTCGTCGCGCCAGCGCGCCGCGTGCGGGTCGGCGGGGCGGCTCCGGACGCGCAGGCCGCGCCAGCCGGCGGTGAGGTCATCGCCCGCCGACCGGGGCGGCGGCTCGGAGAGCAGGGCGACGATCTGCGCCGCGTCGCGGGCGCCGACCCGCTGGGCGCCGCCCAGGAGGGCGCGGGCCAGGCGGGGGTGCAGGCCGACGCGGGCCAGCCGGCGGCCGCGGTCGGTGGCGCGGCCGTCCCGCAGGGCTCCGAGGGCGTGCAGGGTGGAGCGGGCGGCGTCCATCGCGGCGGCCGGGGGCGGGTCGGGCAGGGCGAGGCCGGTCGCGCCGGGGTCGCCCCAGCAGGCCGCCTGGAGGGCGAAGCCGGTCAGGTCCGCCAGCTCGATCTCGGGGCGAGGACGGGCCGGGAGCCGGTCGTGCTCGGCCTGCGTCCAGCACCGGTAGACGGCGCCGGGGGCCTCGCGCCCGGCGCGCCCGGCGCGCTGGTCGGCGGTGGCGCGGGACGCGCGGACGGTGGTGAGCGAGCCGAGGCCGCGGGCGTGGTCGGTGCGCGGCTCGCGGGCGAGGCCGGAGTCGACGACCGCGCGGACGCCGGGAACGGTGAGGCTCGACTCGGCCACCGAGGTCGCGAGGACGATCCGGCGGCGCGACGCGGGCGCGAGCACCTCGTCCTGCACGCGCCCCGGCGCCTGGCCGTGGATCTGCAGGATCTCGGCGGGCGCGCCGGCCAGCAGCCCGGCGACGCGGGTGATCTCGCCGACCCCCGGCAGGAAGCACAGGACGTCGCCGTCGCGCTCGGCCAGCGCCCGGCGGGCGGTCGCGGCGACGTGCGCGAGGAACCCCGGGTCGACGCGCATGCCGTGCGGCGGCGGGAGGGGGCGCGGCGGCGGCGCCCAGACCGTCTCGACCGGATGGAGCGCCGCCGCGGTCTCCACGACCGGGGCGCCGCCGAGCAGGCGCGACCACGGGCCGGTGTCGGCGGTCGCCGACGCGGCGACCAGGCGCAGGTCGGGGCGCAGCGCGGCGCGGACGTCGAGCAGGAACGCCAGCGCGGTGTCGGCGTCCAGGTGCCGCTCGTGGCACTCGTCCAGGATCACCGTGCCGACGCCGTCGAGCTCGGGGTCGGACTGGAGGCGCTGCAGGACCACGCCCGTGGTCACGACCTCGACGCGGGAACCGGGGCGGGTCTCGCCGCGGACGGTGACGCCGACCCGGCCGCCGACGCGTTCGCCGAGGAGCCAGGCCATGCGGCGCGCGGCGGCGCGGGCGGCGAGGCGGCGGGGCTCCAGGACCAGGACCCTGCCGGGCGCGGGCGGGGCGCCCTGACCCTGCGCGAGGGCGAGCCCGGCGAGGGCGAGCGGGACCAGGGTGGTCTTCCCGGTGCCGGGCGGCGCCGCCAGGACGGCCGCGCCGTGCTCGTCCAGAGCCGCGCGCAGGGCGGGGACGGCCTGGCGGACGGGGAGGCCTTCGGCGGCGCTGAGGTGCATCGTCCCAGTCTGCCGCGCCGCTCGCGCCCCGGAGCAAACAATTGCAATGAAAAGGGCCTTGAATCTTGCGGTGATAGTTGCACCGCGCCTTTCAGCCAATCTCGGGGGGCTCTTCTCCGGTGTTCCCCGAATCGTCTCACCCAATCACACCCGAACGGGCAGGTGAGCAATGTCCCAGGCCCAAGAAGTGGCGCGGAAGTTTGATTTAAGTCACCTCGCAAAGTGTGGCGGGAATGCCGGAGCATCCCCATACTGGTGGCGTCTAAGCAGGTGCTGGGAGGACGGACATGTTCGGCAGCTCCATCTACCTCAGGGACCGCCCCGCTTTCACCGGCGGTTCGCCGCAGGCGGTGTACGAGGAACTCTGGCAGCGGGGCCGAAAAGGACGATTGCGGACACGCGCCTTTCTGGCGGCGGCGACGCTCGTGCTGTGCGGGCTGCTCGTCAACGCCGTTTTCGGAATCGCGATGGCCGTTCTGGTGGCGACAGCTGACACGCTCGTCCATTGGCGCATTTACAGCGCGTCGCGGGTGTGGCGCCTCGGGCTGCGCGGCGACCAGCGCATGGACCGGTTCCTGCGCTACACGCTGGAGCGGCGCGGGCACCGCGTGCTGCACGCCCGGACGGTTCCCGGGCACGGCATCGCCGACGAACTGGTGGTCGGGCCCGGCGGCGTCTGGCTCGTGCACAACGAGGCGTGGTCGCCCGGGGCCGAGGTCTCCCAGCACGGCGGCAGGCTCTTCATCGACGGCCGGACGCAGACCAAGCTCGTCCGCGGGCTGACCGCGCGGGCCGAGGCCGCCGCGGAGGCGGTCTCCCGCGCCGCCGGGACGCCGGTGTCGGTGACGCCGGTGCTGGCCGTGCACGGCGGCAAGCTCGCCCGCACGCCGTTCACCGCCGACGGCATCGTGTTCGCCCCGCCGCTGAAGCTGATCCGCTGGATGCGCCGCAACCCGACCGCCGACCGCTCCCCCGAGGAGATCGAGGCGATCGCCCGGGCCGCCGTGCGCGCCCTGCCGGTCGGCTCCCCCAGCTCGGCGCACGCCGCGGCGTGACCGGCCCCTCTGGCAGGAGGACGGCATGACCCACAGACACCTGTGGCCGGAGGGCTCACACGCCGCCGCTCACAGGGCGCCCACCGCCCGCGGGGGTTCCGCCACCTCTGCGGGCGGTGCGGCGCAGCCACAGCAGACCCACGACGGGCAGGATCAGAGGCACGAACCCGTAACCGCGCCCGTAGACGGACCAGACGGTCTCGTCGGGGAACGCGGCGCGGTCGGCGATGCTGAGCGTGCCCACGGCGAGCACGCCCGCCAGCTCCGTCGCGCAGGCGGCGACTGCGATCCGGAACGAGGTCCGGCCGCCCCGGGCCAGGGCCACCGTCGCCACGACGTAGACGGCGGCGGCGACCGCCGACAGCAGGTAGGCGACCGGCGCGTCGGAGAAGCGGGTGGCGATCTGCACCCCCGCCCGCGCACCGGCCGCGAGCGCGAAGACCGCGTAGACGGCGACCAGCAGCCGTCCCGGCCCACCGGCGGTGGCGCCGGGCCGGGCACCGCCGCCCGTGCGGGCCTCGGCGCCGGCGCGGGCGCCGTCGTCCGCGCGGGCCAGCGGCTCCCGGACCGCGGTCTCGGGGACGGGCGCGTCCTCGCGGACGGGCTCGGTCTCGCGGACGGGCTCGTGTTCGGGGTCAGGCACCGGTGCCGCTCCACAGCTGGTTCATCCGCACGATCATGACGGCGACGGCCACCCCGGCCACGACGAGCACCGTGGGGCCCCACCGGGTGCGCTCCAGCAGCCCCCACCCGGCGCCGGCGACGGGGATCAGCAGCGACCCCAGCAGGTAGCCGACGAAGGTGGCGGGGCCCTCCGGCCCCTCGCCGCCGGAGAGCTTGACGAAGGCGACCACGGCCTGCGCGACCAGCAGCACCTCCAGGACGCCGAACGCGCCGAGGTCGGCGGCGCCCATCGCCCGGCCGCGCAGCGCCGTCACCAGCGCGTAGCCGGCGGCCAGGAGCGCCACCACGATGGTCGTGGCGGACAGCACGTTCGTCACGGCACCAAAGAGTACTACCGGCTGTAGAGCAACCGCGCCGCCGCCCGGCGGGCCCCGGCTCCGGCGGCGCGGGATCGGGAAGCCGCCGGGCATGGCAGCATGGCGGGCGTGAACGCGCTGCGATGGCTGACCCTGACCCGCCACGGAGAGAGCACCGGCAACCTCGCCTACCAGGCCGTCCTCGGCACCGACGCCGAGGAGGTCGACATCCCCGAGCGGGACGCCGACGTCCCGCTGTCGGACACCGGGCGGGCGCAGGCGGCGGCGCTCGGCCGCTGGCTGGAGGACCTCCCCGAGGACGAGCGCCCCACGACGGTGATCGCCTCCCCCTACGTGCGCGCGCTCGACACCGCCCGGATCGCGCTCGCCGAGACGACCTTCGCCGCCCCGCGGATCCAGGTGGACGAGCGGATCCGCGACCGCGAGCAGGGCATCCTGCAGGGGCTCACCCCCCGCGGCGTCCGCGCGCGGTTCCCGGAAGAGGCCGACCGGCTGCGCCACCTCGGCAAGTTCTACCACCGCCCGCCCGGCGGCGAGTCGTGGGCCGACCTGGCGCTGCGGCTGCGCAGCTTCTACCGCGACCTGCAGACCGGCGCCCCCGGCGGCCGGGCCCTGGTCGTCGCCCACGACGCGATCATCGTCATGACCCGCTACCTGGTGGAGGAGCTGACCGAGGCGGAGGTCATGCGGATCGAGAAGGAGCCCGTCGCCAACGCGTCGGTCACCCGCTGGCGCCACGACGGGAGCGGCCTCGCGGCCGTCTGCTACAACGACTGCGCCCACCTCGCCGCCGCGGTGCCGCCTCCTACGGCTCGCCGCTGAGCAGCCGGGCGCTGCGCGAGGTCACGGCGGCCAGCCGCGGATCCCCCGGCGGCAGGACGCCCCGCAGCCGCTCCAGCGCCTCCAGGTCGCCGCGCCCCGGCTCGGTCTGCGCGTAGGCCCACAGCACGTCGGCGCCGCCGCCGTCGAGCACCTGCCGCCGGACGCGCACCGTCAGCTCGTCGCGTTCCGCGCGGACGGCGGGCGCGTCCGAGCGCGGCAGCAACTCGCCCCCGTACAACCGCACGGCACCGGCGACGTCCCCCTCGTCGAGCATCCGCCGGACGGCGAGGAAGTCGGCGTCGACGGCGCAGCCCAGCCGGTAGGGGCGGGCGCGCACCACGTCGCCGAACTGGTGGCGGAGCCGGTGGATCTCCGGGCGGACGGTCGCCGCGCTGCCCTCGTCGCCGTACAGGCACAGCGACAGCCGGTCCCCGCTGAGGCCCCGCGGATGCAGCGCCAGCAGCGCGAGGATCTCGGCGTGCCGCAGCGTCAGGTCGAACCGCCGCCCGTCCAGCAGCGCGTGCGGCCCGTCGCCCAGCAGCGCCAGCGTCAGCAGCGGCGCCTCGGCGACCACGGGCCTGGCCGCCAGGCCGCGCCCGGACCGGGCGCCGTCGTCGACCCGGCCCCGCGCCCCCGGGATCCGCAGCAGGAACGCCTCGCCCAGGGGCTCGGCGACGGCGGTGCGGCCGTCCGGCAGCTCGACCGTCCCGCCGGGCTCGGGGACGGCGACGCGCCGGCCGACCAGCCCGCCCGCCGGCGCGGCGAGGATGCGGCCGGTGACGGTGGCGAGCACGCCGGTGCCGCGCAGCCCCCGCAGATGCGGCAGGAGCCGCTCGCGCAGCCGCTGGTCGCGCACCAGCATCTCGTTCTCCAGCCGCGCCTCGGCCAGCCGCGCCGCGGCGGCGACGAGCGCGACGGTCGCCGGGTGCAGCGCCTGCACCGTCGCGCTGACGTCGATGCAGCCGACCACGCGCCCCGAGTCGGGGTCGGTGATCGGCGCGCCGGCGCACGACCAGCGGTGCAGGACGTGCGCGACGTGCTCGGCGGCGTACACGTACTCGGGCCGGCCGGAGGCGAGCGCGGTGCCGATGCCGTTGGTCCCGACGGCGTCCTCCGACCACAGGAAGCCCGCGGTCAGGCCGATGGCCTCGGCGGCGCGGCGGGCGAAGGCCGGGCCCTGCGTCCACAGCACGTGCCCGGCGGCGTCGGTGATCACCATCAGGTGCTCGGTCTCGTCGGCGACCCGCCGCAGCAGCGCCTGGAGCATCGGCAGGTGCGGTTCGAGGGGGTGGACGCCGCGGGCGTCGGCCAGGGAGTCCCGGTCGAACACCAGGGGCGCCGCGTCCATGCCCGCGTCGACGTCGGCGTCTTGGGAGCGCCGCCACGACTCGGCGATCGGCGTCCGGACGGTCCCCGGCTCGCGCACCACCATCAGCCCTTTCTCCCGGAGCGACATCCGGCTCCGTTCGAGCATCGGTCCATCGCCTGGGCGGTGCAACCGATTCGCCGGATCCCGCCTGACCGGATCACGGCACGGTCCGTGACCGGATGATCGCAACGTGCATGCAACGTGGGAGCGCCTACCGTGAGCGGCGCCGGGGAGCCGGAGGACCATCCCGTGGGTCCGCCGTCCCGCACGCGTCCGGGGGGAATGCGTGCGGGACGGCCTCCGCTCCCGGCGCTACGGGGGGAGAACCGACCCATGCTCTGCCTGACGTGCCACCGCGTCCGACCGGCCGCCAGCCGGGCGGACTACACCGCCGAACGCGCCTCGCTCATCGTGCGGCAGGGGCTGTGCGCCTGCGGCGCTCCGCCCGGCCCGCGCGCCTTTCCGGACGAGCGGCCGCCCGTCCGCGAGGCCGCGCGGACCGCCGAGATAAACCGGTGAGTTCACAAAACGTTCACGGTCGATTCGCCTACAGTTTAAGGAGATTCCACCCGCCGGCCCCGGAAGGGAGCGCCATGACCGTGATACCGGGTCTCGTCCGCCGCGCCGCCGCCGAGGTGGAGCGCCATCTGCGCGAGGGCGCCGGCGCCCTCGTCAGGGCCGGTCGAGATCTGGAGCGGTCGGCGGAGATCGTCCTGCTGCTCCCCGCCCTCGTCGAGCGTCTGTCGATCCTAGAGCAGTCGGTCCGCGTCCAGGACGCCGAGCTGCGCACGATCCGCACCGAGCTCGACTCGCTGGTCGAGCAGCTCAACGACCGGCTGCTGCCGCGCCTGGACGAGCGCATGGACGACACCGAGCGCGACCTGGCCGCCATCGCCACCAGCCTGATCCGGACCGGCCGCGAGTCCGCCGGCGACCACGCCCGGCTGGAGGCCACCGAGCGGCGCGTCGCCGACCTGCGCGCCAAGGTCGCGGCGCTGGAGCAGCGGACCGGGCTGTGGCGCGACCTGCAGTCCACCGTCACCCGGTTCGGCGACGACCTCGACGCGATGCGCGCCCGGATGGCGCTGCGCACGGCCGAGCCGCCGCCGGACGCCGCGCCCGCCCCGCTCCAGGACCTCACCGACCGCCCGGCATAAGGGGACATCGGCGGACGTCCTGGAGAATGGGGGCATGACTCAGCCGTCCGACATCCGTCCGTCCGCCGCGCGCGGTTTCGCCAGCGACAACCAGGCGAGCGTCCACCCGGAGGTCCTCGCGGCCCTGGCCGAGGTCAACACCGGGCACCAGCCCGCCTACGGCGACGACGCCGTCACCGGCCGGCTCCGCGAGGTCGTCCGGCGCCACTTCGGCGAGCAGGCCGAGGTGTATCCCGTCTTCAACGGGACGGGCGCGAACGTGGTGTCGCTACAGGCGATGTCGGAGCGGTGGAGCGCGGTGGTGTGCCCGGAGTCGGCGCACATCAACACCGACGAGTGCGGCGCCTCCGAGAAGATCGCGGGGCTGAAGCTCGTCACGGCGCCGGCCCCGGACGGCAAGCTCACCCCCGAACTGGTGGACCGGTACGCGACGGGCTTCGGCAACATCCAGCGGCGGGAGCCGGCCGTCGTGTCGATCACCCAGAGCACCGAGCTCGGCACCGTCTACACCGCGCGGGAGACGGCGGCCGTGGCGGCGGCGGCGCACGAGCGCGGCCTGTCGGTCCACATGGACGGCGCCCGCATCGCCAACGCCGCCGCGTCCCTCGGCCTGCCGCTGCGCGCCCTCACCACCGACGCGGGCGTGGACGTGCTGTCGTTCGGCGGCACCAAGAACGGGCTGCTGCTCGGCGAGGCGATCGTCGTGCTGAACCCGGGCGCCGTGCGGGGGCTGGCCTACCTGCGCAAGTCGAGCATGCAGCTGGCGTCCAAGATGCGGTACGTGTCGGCGCAGCTCATCGCGCTGCTGGACGGCGACCTGTGGCTGCGCAACGCCGCGCACGCCAACGCCATGGCCCGCCGCCTGGAGGACGCCGCCCGCGCCGTCCCCGGCGTCGAGATCACCCAGGCCGTGCAGGCCAACACGGTGTTCGCGCTCATGCCGAAGGACGCGGCCGAGCGGCTGCGCAAGCGGTTCCCCTTCTACACCTGGGACGAGGCGACCGGCGAGGTCCGCTGGGTCTGCTCCTTCGACACGACCGAGGACGACGTGGACGCGTTCGCCGCCGCGCTCGCCGAGGAGACGGCGGGCTGACCGGCCCGGCCATCCCGATCATCGGGAGCGCCCCCGCCCGCCGGCTGGGCCGCGGGCTATGGTGTGACCGAACAGGATTCGGTTACAGGAGGCGAGCCCGATGGCCAACCGCACCTTCGTCGTCGGCGTGGGCATGACCAAGTTCGAGAAGCCCGGCTCCCGCGACTGGGAGTACCCCGACATGGCCAAGGAGGCCGTCGGCCACGCCCTGGAGGACGCGGGCGTCGGCTACGACGCCGTCGAGGCGGCCTACGCCGGCTCGATGTACGGATCGATGGGGCAGCGCGCCCTCTACGAGACCGGCATGACCGGCATCCCCGTCATGACCGTCATGAACGCGTGCGCGACCGGGTCCAGCGCGCTGTACCTCGCCCGCCAGGCCGTGCGCGGCGGCCTCGCCGACTGCGCCCTCGCGCTCGGCATGGAGAAGATGAAGAAGGGCTCGCTCGGCGCCGGCATGGGCGAGTCCAAGGTCACCATCATCGACCACCACCTGCGCTCCATGACCGCGGGCCGCGAGTGGGAGCTGGACAAGGCGCCCATGCCGCAGATGTTCGGCAACGCCGGACGCGAGCACATGGAGAAGTACGGCTCGACCCCCGACCACTACGCCTGGATCGGCTGGAAGAACCACAAGCACTCGGTCAACAACCCCTACGCGCAGTTCCAGACCGAGTACTCCCTCGACGACGTCAAGAACGCCACGATGATCTTCGACCCGCTGACCAAGCTCCAGTGCTCCCCCACCTCCGACGGCGCCGCAGCCGCGCTCGTCGTCAGCGAGCGGTTCCTGGACGAGCACGACCTGTGGGACCAGGCCGTCGAGATCGCCGGCCACCACATCGCGAGCGACACCGGGGAGAGCTTCGCCGACCACTCCTCCATCCAGGTCGTCGGCTTCGGCGTCTCCCAGCGCGCCGCCCGCAAGGCGATGGACGAGGCCCAGGTGTCCATCGACGACGTCGACGTCATCGAACTGCACGACTGCTTCAGCGCCAACGAGCTCATCACCTACGAGGCGCTCGGCATGGCCGAGGTCGGCGAGGGCCACAAGCTCGTCGACGACGAGGCCACCACTTACGGCGGCAAGTGGGTCGTCAACCCCTCCGGCGGCCTCATCTCCAAGGGCCACCCCCTCGGCGCCACCGGCCTCGCCCAGTGCGCCGAGCTGACCTGGCAGCTGCGCGGCAAGGCCGGCGCCCGCCAGGTGGACGGCGCCCGCGTCGCCCTCCAGCACAACATCGGCCTCGGCAGCGCCTGCGCCGTCGCCGTGTACAAGCCCGCCACCGCCTGACCCCGCGGGACGGGCACAGGGCCAGGGCCGTTCGCCCCGTCCCTCCGCACGAGGCTCGGCTAGGCCTCACGAGGAGGGACGGGGCGAACCCGTCCCGGGCCGCGGCGGCCGCCGGCCGGGCACGCGATTGTGCGACAAACATTGACATTTGTCTCACAGTCGTTACGGTGACGGTAAGCAACCGCCGGCAGGAGGTGCGATGCCCGCCCCGCCCCCGCCCCCCACGGTCGTCGCCGCCGCCGCCCGCAGGCCCGCCCGCACGGCCGCCCGCGCCCCGCTCGGCCCCGGCACGCTCCTCTGGCGGCACGCCGCCGACCTGCGCTCCCTGCTCCCCGGCGCCGCCGCCGGGCTGATGCAGCTCATGCACCCCGGCATCGGCGCCGGCGTCACCGAGCACTCCGCGTTCTTCGACGCCCCCTTCGACCGGATCCACCGGTCCGTCCCGCAGATCTGGGCGACGATCCTCGCCCCGGACGGCGCCGCCCGCGCCCGCACCATCCGCGACCTGCACCGCGCCATCGGCGGCGTGGACGAGCGCGCCCGCCGGTACCACGCCCTCGAACCCGAGACGTTCTGGTGGGCGCACGCCACGTTCACCTGGGAGATCTTCAAGGCCGCCGAGACCTTCCACCCCGGCACGCTCACCGCCGAGGACCACGAGCAGATGTACGCCGAGACCGTCACCTGGTACTCCCGCTACGGCGTCAGCATGCGGCCCGTCCCCGCCGACTACGCCGCCTTCCAGTCCAGGTTCTGGCACATCTGCACCCGCACGCTCGAACTCACCCCCGCCGCCGCCCGCGCCCTGGAGATCGCCAAGCACGGCTCCGACACCGTCACCCTGCTGCCCGTCGGCGGCCCCCGGATCGACCGCGCCGGGCGCCTCGCCATCGAGCGCCCGCTCCGACTGATCACCTTCGGCTGCCTGCCGCAGGTCGTCCGCGACCGCTTCGACATCCCCTGGTCCCCGCTCGACCAGGCCCGGTTCGCCGCCCTCGCCCTGGCCAACCGGCAGGGCTACCGCATGATGCCCACCGGACTCAACCACTGGGCCCTGCGCAGCATGCTCCGCTACATCGGCGCCCAGACCCGTCAGGACCGCTACCGCCCGGCCGCCTGAGCGGCGCCTCCCTCCCGCAGGTCACGCAACGTTCTTGTCGAAGGGGTCCGGAGGTCGCATGCGCTTCAGCCGGGTCATCGGACACTGAGGCGTGGAGACGATCACAGCCGGCGCCGTCCCCGCGGCGGTCGCCAAGCTCCCAGGCCTCGGCGCCGACGCCGCGGCGCCGTCCCTCGTCCGCCGGATCCACCGGGCCCGCTGGGCGGTCGCCGGACTCCTCCTGACCGTCCTCACCGCCGCCCTCCTGACGACCGCCGGGCCGCTGCGACCGGCCCTCGCCGCCCTCGGCCACATGCGCTGGGGGTTCCTTCCGGTCCTGGTCCTGCTGTCCCTGCTGCACTACGTCTGCTCCGCGGTCGCGCTGCGCGGCGCGGCGGGCCGCCCGCTCCCCCTGGTCAGGACGACGATGACGCAGCTCACCGCGTCGGCCGCCAACCGCGTCACGCCCGGGGGCCTCGGCGCCGCGGCCGTCAACACCCGCTACCTCGTGTGCCGCGGCCTGCCGCTACCCCGCGCCGCCGTCGCCGTGGCGGTCCTCCAGGTCGCCGGCGTCCCCGCCGACCTTCTGCTGACGGGCGCGGTCCTCGGCCTCGGCGCCGTCCTGGCCCCGGGCGGCGGGAACGACCGGATGCTGGACGCCCTCGGCCACCACGCCTCCCGGGCCGCCGGCCTCGTGCCGCCCCTCCCGCTGCTCATGGCCGTCGGCGTGTTGCTGCCGGCCGCCGTGCTGTGGGGCCGCCGGGCGGTCCGCTCCGCCGCGGCCCGCAGCGCCGCGGCCGGGCTCGCCGACCTGTGCCGCCGCCCGCGCGACCTCGCGGTCACCCTCGCCGCGTCCGCGGGGACCACGCTCGTCCTCGGCGTCGCGTTCGCCCTCGGCGTCCTCGCCGTCCCCGGGACGGCGGTGGGCCCCGCCGACGCGCCGGCGCTCATCGCCGCCTACCTGGTGGGGGCCGCGGCGGGCTCGGCCGTCCCGACGCCCGGCGGCGTCGGCTCCACCGAGGCCGCCCTCGTCGCCGCGCTCGCCGCCCTCGGGATCGCCGCGGGCCCGGCCCTGCACGCCGTCCTGCTCTTCCGGGCGGTCACGTTCTGGGCGCCCGTCCCGCTGGGCATCCTGGCCTGCCGGACACTCCGGCGGTGACTCCCTCATCGTGCTCGGCACGCGTGCAGCCCTCCCTCGTCGCGCGAGGAAGGGCCGCCGGTCGGGGCCGGAGGCCCGGCGCGGTGCCGGGCCTCCGGTTCTGTGCCGCTACCCGACGACCCACCTGAACCGCGCGGGTCGCCTGGCGAAGTGGCGCCGAGCGCCGGCGCGGTCCTCATCGGCGGAGTCCCCCGCGGCCTCGACGACCGCGCTGACGGCCCCGCCGACGAAGCCCGGCTCGAGATCGCTGCCGAACCAGCCGGAGACGCGGCCCGCGGCGCTCGCCGGCAGGACGACCACGCCGAAGCGGAGAAGGACGCCGGCCTTGCCGAGGAACTCGTCGATCTTGACGCTGCCGCCGCAGACGACGATCCGGCTGCGACCCTTCGCCTTCTTGACGAGCCCGGTGCCGCCGTCGCTGAGACCGCCGTCAATGGGCGCCCTCTCGACGACGCAGGCTTCGCTGGTGACCTCATCGATGATGACGAAGGCGCGACCGCTGGCGTTCTCGTAACAGCCATTGCCAGCGAGTTCGTCGATGGTGACGGTGCCGTTGCCTTCGTTGTGGACACGGCCGCGGCCGGTGACCTTGCCGATGGTGACGGTGCCGGCCTTGAGGACGCCGTCGCCGCCACCGTTCCAGTTCCGGACGTAGCCATGGCCGGTGACCTTGCCGATGGTGACGGTTCCACCACCCGGGTTGAGGAGGCGGCCGCTGTCGGCGACCTCCTCGATGACGAGGGTGCCGAGGCCTGCGTTGCACACCTCGCCAGTGACCTTCTTCACGGTGATGGTTTCGCCACGCGCGGGCGTGAGAACGAAGCTGCCGTCGAAAGGGCACTCCCTGTAGGAGATGGTGCCGTAGCTTTCACGGTGACCCACGATTTCCTCCTGCGTGTTGTTTGTCGTTGACGCCCCCATCCGTGTGGAAGCGCCGTGTAGGACCGTCCAGATCGCGGACGGTCGCGCAAGGCGGCGGGCGGCATCGCCGCGGCCGCCGCCTTTACATTGTAGATCAACTACAGGCGGAAGACCCTGCGGGCGTTGCCCGCGAGGAACGCCTCCCGGGCGTCCTCGCCCAGGCCGAGGTCGTCCAGGCCCTTGAGCGCCCGCTCGGCGGTCAGCATCGGGTAGTTGGTGCCGAACATGACCTTGTGGTGCCGGTCCTGGGCCATGTACCGGACGAGCTCAGGCGGGTACCTGCGGACCGTGTACGCGGACGTGTCGATGTAGACGTTCGGGTGCTTCCGGCACACCGCGACCATCTCCTCCGTCCACGGGTAGCCGATGTGCCCGCCCACGATGACGAGCTCGGGGAAGTCGAGCGCCACCTGGTCGACGTACGGGATGGGCCGGCCCGTCTCGCTCGGGCGCAGCGGCCCCGTGTGGCCGACCTGCGTGCAGAAGGGGACGCCCAGCTCCACGCATTCGGCGAACAGAGGGTAGAACCGGCGGTCGGTGGGCGGCAGCTCCCACAGCCACGGCACCACGCGCAGGCCCTTGAAGCCCAGTTCGCCCACGCACCGCCTCAGTTCCCGCACGGCCTCCATCGGCTTGCGCAGGTCGACCGAGGCGATGCCGGCGAGCCGGCCGGGGGCCTGCCGGACGAACGACGCGACCTCGTCGTTGCTCACGAGGTCGCCCTCGGGCCCGTACCAGGCGCTGATCAGGCCGAGGTCCACTCCCCCGGCGTCCATCGCCGCGACCGTGGCGCCGACCGGGACCTCCTCCGCCGGCGGCTCCTGCCCCGTCCACCTCCAGAGCGAGTCGAGCATCTCGTGCCGCAGGAACCGCACGGTCCCGTGCTGCATCCACGCGTCAATCACCATGGGGACCTCCCACCGACCGCCATGCGGCCTCGCTCAGCGATTCGACCTGCCCGCCGTCCGGTTCGGGGCACTGGCCGTTCAGCCAGAGCCGGCACAGTTCCTGCGCGGGCCCGAGCCACAGGACGAACGCGGTCACCGCGTCCACGTCGAGCAGCGCGCCGTGCCGCGCCTGCACGCGCCACCAGCTGCGCACCTCGCGGAAGAACGCGCCGTTGCGCTCGGCCAGCCCCGCGCTTCCGGCGGGACGTTCGGTGAACATGAACCGGGCCCGGCCCGGATGCTCCCTGCACCACCGGACGTGGAACGCCACGACCGAGGCCACCGCCTCCCGCGCACCGTCGTGCGCCTTCAGTTCGGCGAGGAAGGCGTCCTGGTACATCCCGATGCTCTCGACGAACAGCGCCTCCGCCACCTGCTCCTTGCCGGAGAAGTGGTGGTAGAAGCTGCCCACGCTCACCCCGCTCGCCGCCCTGAGCCCGCTCAGCGTGGTCCCGGCGACCCCGTCGCGCCCGAACAGCTCCAGCGCCGCCCGCAGGATCCGCTCCCGTCCGGCCTCCGTCATAGAACATTATTCTGCCATGCCAGAACAATGTTCTGTACGGGGGCCTCCAGGGCCCTGCTAGCCTCATGACCATGTCCAGCCCCGAGTCCGACAGACGCTGACTCCCGGGCGGCTCCCCTTCGTGCGGGCCGCCTGAGGCGGGCTGCCTTCCTCGCCCTCGCATTCGAGGGATCTTCTTTCTGCCGTCGCCGTCCGTGCCGACGCCGGACGGCCTTCTCGGCGCAGCCCCCCATCGACAGCCGACCTGTTCGCCGTCTCGGGAGTCTCCCCTTGCCTTTCGCCGTCTACGTCCTCGGGCTCGCCGTGTTCGCCCAGGGCACCTCCGAATTCATGCTGTCCGGGCTCGTCCCGGGCATCGCCGCGGACCTGGGCGTGTCCATCCCCGCCGCCGGCCTGCTCACCTCCGCCTTCGCCGTCGGCATGGTGATCGGCGCCCCGTCCATGACCCTGCTGGCCCGCCGGTGGCCGCGCCGCCGCGCGCTGCTGGCGTTCCTGGTCGCCTTCGTCGCCGTCCACGTCGTCGGCGCCCTCACCACCAGCTACGCGGTGCTGCTGGCGACCCGCGTCGCCGCCGCCCTGGCCAACGCCGGGTTCTGGGCCGTCGCGCTCGCCACCGCGACCGCGCTCGTGCCGCCCGCCGCCCGCGCCCGCGCCACGTCCGTCGTGGTCGGCGGCGTCACCGTCGCCTGCGTCGCCGGGGTCCCGGCGGGCGCGGTGCTCGGCGGGGCGTGGGGCTGGCGGGCCGCCTTCTGGGCGGTCGCGCTGGTCTCGCTGCCCGCCGTCGCCGCGATCGCCAGGGCGATCCCGGAAGAGCGCCCGTCCGCGGGCGCCGCCCGCAGCGAACTGCGCGCCCTGGCCAACGGCCGCCTGCTGCTCACCCTCTCCGTCAACGCGCTGTTCCAGGGCGCGACGTTCTGCACGTTCACCTACCTCGCGCCGCTCGCCACGAACGTCGCCGGTTTCGGCTCCGCCTGGGTGCCGGCGCTGCTGGCCCTCTTCGGCGCCGGGTCCTTCGCGGGCGTCACCATCGGCGGACGGATCGCCGACGCGCATCCCGCCGCGCTGATCGCCGCGGGCATGACGTCCCTGACCGCCGGGTGGGCCGTCCTCGCGCTGACGGCCGGAAGCCCGGCGGCGGTCGTCGTGCTGGTGTTCGTGCAGGGGATGCTGGCGTTCGGCACGGGCCCGGCGCTGATCTCACGCGTCCTGGAGCAGGGCTCCGCGGCGCCGACGCTGGCCGGCGGGTTTGCCACCGCGGCGTTCAACGTCGGCGGGACGCTCGGCCCGTGGCTCGGCGGCGCCGCGATCGGCGCCGGCCTCGGCTACCGCTCGCCCGTGTGGGTGAGCGCGACGCTGATGGCCGGCGCGATCGCGGTCCTCGCCGGTCAGGTCTGCTTCTGGAGGGCCAGACTGGCCGAGCCCGTCAGCGCCGGCAGGTAGCCGGAACGGTGGCCCAGCGCGGTCGGGTGGTAGGACGAGCCGATCGGGATCGTGACCGCGTTGAGCCAGTCGTCGCCGGAGCACAGCTCGTGCCCGGAGAACTCGTCCCGGACGTCCGACCACGTGAACCCGGCGCGCCCCGCGGCGGCGGAGACGACGGTGTCGAGGGTGTCGGCGGCGTGGTTGAGCGCGGTGCGCTTGGTGTTGCTCAGCCCCGCGCACCAGTCGACGATGATGTAGAGGCGCGGGTACCCGAGCACCACCACCCGCGCCGACGGGGACTTCGCACGGATCTGGCCGTACAGCGAGTCGAGCTGTCCGGGGAGCGTGTTCTTCATGTAGGTCTCGGCCTGCGTCACCCTGCTCTGGCACGAGGCGTTCGACTGCAGGACGCACGTCTGCATGACGTCGGCGAACCCGGCGTCGTTGCCGCCGGCGGTGATGCTCACGAGCGTCGTGGAGGAGCTGAGCGCGCCGAGCTGGCCGCTGGCGACGGTCGTGGTCGTCGCGCCGGAGCAGGCGACGAACTTGTACGACGACGTCGCGTGCGACGCCGCCCACAGGTTCGGATAGGCGTTCGCGCTGCGCTGGCACGTTCCGCTGTTCGGATCGTAGTTCCCGGCCCCCGTGCCGGACGAGTAGGAGTCGCCGAGGGCGACGTAGTTGGGGCCGGCCGCCGAGGCGGTGCCGGACCCGAGCAGTGAGGCGGCGGCGAAGGTCGCCGCACCGAAGGCGACCAGACTGGGGCGGGAAAGACGCATCGGCACACTCCGGGCGACGTATCGAATTGTGTCTTCCGTCCTATACCCGAAGCGCCTTTACGCCAAGCTCAATTCTGATCAACTTTGTTTGGCATGATTCGCCATTGCCATCCGAAATATCCAGAAAACCGGGCCGGTCGCCCTCAAGATCTGACTACCATTCCGGCACGCTTCCCGGCGGCCCCAGGAGCCCGTCCAGCACCCTCCGCCCCCCGTCCGCCGCGGCGGCGGAAGGCGGCACAGCCCTACCCTGAGAGGAATGACCGACACGGGGACATTTACCTATCTCGCGGCGATTCGCGACGGCAGAAAAAGCGGATGGGGCGGGACGTCCGAAAGACGTCCCGCCCCATCCGCCTCGGGGCGGCCCGGGCTCAGCCCTTGCGGCCGAGGCGGGAGGCTCCGCCCCGGATCCGGTGCCAGGCGGCGCGCGCGTGGCCGTTCACGCCGGCGCTGATGCGGCGGGCGGTCGGGAACTCGGTCCCGAGGAGGCCGAGCCCGGCGAGGATCGCGACGATGCCGGGACCGGGCAGCACGAGCATGGCGACGCCCGCGACGATCAGGGCGGCTCCGGCCACCGCGACGCCGATCTTGCGGAGCAGGCGGACATGCGCGCCGCGGCGGCTCGCGGGCGCCGCGTCGGCGTCCGTCCCGGCACGGTCCATGGCGGTCGTGGTCACATCGTCCCCCGATCTGCGTACACGGCTTTCTTCTGGGACGAACCGGCATGGCGGCGAAGATCCCCGATCCGGCGCGGTGTGGCCAGAGTCACACCCCGTCCCCCGGGGCGGCCGCCCGCCGTCCGCGGGCCGCTAGCATCGCGGGAATGAAGATCCCGTTCGGCGCGCGGGCCCGTCTCGGGAGCCTGGCCGCGCCGGTGTGGAGGCGGCTGAGCGGCCGGACGCAGTGGCGGCTCGCGCGGCTCCGGCACCAGACGTTCCTGGTGTACGCGGGAGGGATCGTCCAGGACGAGCGGGGCCGGATCCTGCTGCTCCGCCACCGGCTGTGGCCCCCGTACCGCGCCTGGGGGCTGCCGGGCGGATACGTCGACGCCGGCGAGCGCCTCGAAGACGGCGTCGCGCGCGAGGTCCGGGAGGAGACGGCCCTGGAGGTCGAGGTCACCGCGCCGCCGCTCCACGTCGCGAGCGGGTTCCGGCACCGGGTCGAGGCCTACTACGCGGCCCGGATCGTCGGCGGGCGGCTCGACCTGGACGCGGGCGAGATCCTGGAGGCCCGCTGGTGGCCCCTCGACGCGCTCCCCGAGGAGATGTCGCCCCGGCTCCGCGGCGTCATCACCTCCCTTGACCTCAGCCGCGGTTGAGGTTGCACCCTGGTGGCATGAGCCTCACCGACCTCGAACGCGACTACCTCTCCACCCAGCGCCTCGGCCGCCTCGCCACCGTCGGGCCCAAGGGCGACCCGCAGAACAACCCCGTCGGGTTCGCCTACAACGCCGAGACCGGGACGATCGACATCGGCGGCTGGAACCTCGCCGAGTCCCGCAAATACCGCAACCTCCGCCACAACGACCAGGTCGCCTTCGTCGTGGACGACCTCGTCTCCGTCCAGCCGTGGCGGGTGCGGGGCATCGAGATCCGCGGACGCGCCGAGACCGCGGTCGCGGAGAACTCCCGCTTCAGCGGCGACGTCATCCGCGTCCACCCGCACACCGTCTTCACCTGGGGCATCGACCCGGGTGCAAAAGGGATGACCAAGCGCGTCGTCGAGTAGCCGCCCGGCTCCGACCGTCAGATGCCGACCTCGTCGGGGCCGAAAGGAGGAAGGTAGATCTCGTCGCGGCGGACCACCCGCAGGCCGGGGCGCGCGGCGGACAGGTCGACCTCCCCCTCCGCGTACAGGACGACTTCCGCGAGCCGGTCGAGCGGCGGCAGCGGCCCGAAGTCGCCGTGGGCGAGGGTGAGGGACTCCAGGCCGACGATGTCCTTGAGGCTCGACAGACCGTCGACGTCCACGTTGGACAGGATGAGCCGGCGGACGGGGGTGCCGCTGAGCTGCGCCAGATCGATGTTGGCGGCGGGTCCGGCGAGTTGGAGCAGCTCCCACGGCCGGCCCGCCAGCGGCCCCAGGTCCATGCCGTTGTCGTCCCAGAGCAGGGCCTCGGTGACCGAGGTCAGCCAGCGGACGGGCTCGAACGTCCCCACCCACGCGTAGTCGGTCGTGAGCCGGCGCCGCCGCAGGATCGGCTCGGCGGGCGGCGGCTCCTCGGCGTCGGTACCGGCCAGGACCCGCCGCCACACCGGCCAGAGATTCCCCCAGAACTCGTCCCAGACGAACTCCTCGTCATCGTCCACCCCGGCATTGTCGCCCCCGGACGCGCGCACCCGCAAAGCCAGGAGCGAGACGTCCCCAGTCGCGCACGTGCGGGATTTGCACACCAGTCACTTACACGGGCGAGACGCGGGTCATCCGAATTCCATACAAGACCATTTCCCATCACCCTCAGGCCATTGACGGCCAATAGCCGCTACGGGCTCGGAGTACGTGATAAAAATCTGACGGCCGCAACGAGACGACTGTCAGGAATCCTTTGTGGACGAGAAACGCGAGACGCCCCCGCCGTGGTCTCCGACGATCAGCACCGAGTGCCCGGTCGGTGTCGCGCAGCAGGCGTGGATCGAGGCGTCGATCACCTGGTTCGTCCAGGAGTTCGGCCGGGACCCGGTGATGCGGCCGATCGTCCTGCCCCAGCCGGATCTGCGGGCCACCGGCTACACCGGCACGCCGAAGCAGATCGACGATGTGGTCGCGCGGACCTGCGAGCAGATGGGGATCGACCGATCCGAACTCACCGTGGAGCTCTTCGACCGCGAGGACGAGGACGCGACGGCCCGCGACGGCAAGCGCGCGGTCGGGCACTACTACGTCGAGGACGGCCGGGCGGTCATCGGGCTCGACGTGACGGAGGCGTCCGACGCCGCCTACCTGATCGCCGTGATCGCACACGAACTGTGCCATGTCCGCCTCCTCGGCGAGGAGCGGATCACCACCGAACGCAAGGACCACGAACGGCTCACCGACCTCCTCACCGTCTATTTCGGATTCGGCGTCTTCAGCGCGAACGCGGCGCTGAGATTCGGCGAGGCGACCCGGGGCTTCTCCATCCAGCCCCTGGGGGATCTGGACGAGCGCACCCTGAACGCCGCCCGCAACGACGGCTATTCACGTCTCGGATACCTGACGGAGCCCGAATTCGGCTACGCGATGGCCTGCTACGCCTGGCTGCGCGGCGAGACCGACCCGCCGTGGGCGGCCCGCCTGGACCCGGGGCCGCGCGCCCTCCTGCGGCAGGGCCTCGCCTACCTGTCCCGGTCCGCCATGCAGGGCGAGTTCCCGACCCGCCGGACCGGAGACGTCCCGGTCACGGTCCGCGTAACACCGAGGACCGGCCCCGTATGGCGCGGCGGCCTCCACCTGACGCTCCAGCCGACGGCCTGGCCGCCGACAGCGCCCAGGCACCGGCCGACCTGACCCGGCGCGGCCCCCCGGCACCGGTTTCAGCGCGCCTCACCACGCTGGTTCGCCAGCAGTTCCTGAGCCTCCCGCCAGTGCAGATGCGAATGCTCCTTGCCCAATGCCAAATGCTCGTCGCAGAACCAGTACACCTCCGGAGGATGGCCGACCCAGCCCTCCCGATGCTGTTCCTGGCGGACCGCCTCCTCTTCAGGGGTGAGCGCGAACCGAACAGTTTCGAACGACGAGAACGGCACCCCGTCGCGAAGGGTCCGTAGACAAACGAAGCACATCGGCGGCATCAAAGCGACTCCTCAGGTAAGGGGAAACCCTTCCGAACGGTAGCGCCGCAGCGGCCTTGCCTCCTCCGAATGGTCGAGTCCCACCCGCAGGGATGCGACCGTCCGGCCGATGCACCGACCGCGCCGCATCAGCAGGATCAGCAGGCATGAACCGAACTTTTGTGCTGGCGGCCTTCGCCCTGACCATTCCACCCATGATGGCCGTCCCAGGGAGCGCGACGGCGAGCACGATCGCCTGGCGGGCCTGCGGGGACACCGGCGCCGAGTGCGGGACCGTCACGGTACCCGTGGACTGGTCTCACCCGGACGGACGGAAGCTGTCGCTGGCCGTGACCCGCCGGAAGGCGGCCAAGGCCCGAGCCGGCACGTTGCTGTACAACCCCGGCGGCCCCGGAACCGGCGCTGCCGACCTGGTCCGAGACTGGGCACCGCAGTTCTTCTCACCCCGGTTGCGGGACCGGTTCGACATCGTCGGAATCGACCCGCGCGGAGTCGGCGGCAGCGAACAGATCTCCTGCAAGAAGCCCGTGCACGACCCGGAAGTGACACAGTTCCCCAGCACCAGGCCTGAGTACGAGCGCATGGTGGCCCATAACAAGTCGGTAGGGCAGAGCTGCGATCCGCTCATCCGGTACGTCGACACGGTGAGCGTGGCGCGTGACTTCGACGCCGTGCGCGCCGCCCTGGGAGAAAGAAAAGTCAGCTACCTGGGCCGCTCGTACGGCAGCATGCTCGGCACCCAGTACGCGCGACTGTTCCCCGACCGTATCCGCACCATGGCCTTGGACGGCGTCGTCGACCACGGCATGCCGTCCCGCCGCATGGTGGTCGAAGCAGCATCGGCCGTGGAGGACTCCTTCGACCGGTTCGCGGCCTGGTGCGCGCGGACAGCCGACTGCGAACTGCACGGACGCCCGGTCGGAAAGGTGTGGGACGGGCTCGTTCAGCGGGCCGAGCGCCGTCCCCTGCCGGTTCCCGGCGGCCGGCCACTGACGGCCGAGGAACTGCGCTACAGCGTCTACGCGATGCTGACGCTGTTCCCCGAGTTCGGGCACGGACTCGCGCGCGGCATCGCCGAAGCCGACGGAAACAACGCCTCGCTGCTAGGCCAGATGCGCGACCAGGCACTGTACGACCCGGCGAGCACGGCCGCCTACCGGGCGATCCTGTGCCAGGACATCGACCCGCAGGTGCCTGACTTCGGCGAGTTGCGCCGCCGTGAACACCTGATCCGGCGGCGGGCCCCGCACATGGGCGGGACGTCGGAGTTCTGGGACATGACGACCGGGTGCATCGGCTGGCCCGTCCGCCCGGCCGCCCCCCAACGCCCGGTGCACGTCCGCGACGCACCACCCGTCCTGCTGGTGGGCAACACCCACGACCCGGCCACGCCCCTGGCATGGGCGAAAAGCCTGGGCCGCGGCATCCGAGGCTCGAAGGTCCTGGCCTACGACGGCGACGGCCACACCGCCTACCTCCGCAACCGCTGCGCGACCACCGGCATCGACGACTACCTGATCAACGGCACACTCCCGACCACCGATTCCTGCCCCACCGACCCACCGAAATAGGCCGACAGAGCGGCACATGAACGACCAGGGACACAGACCGATCGCAGGCCAGCGCGCCAGGTGCGCCTCACGCGCATGGGCTGTCTAGAGGCCCGCTCGGTAGCGGGTGTATTCGCAGGCGAGGACGTCGAGGGGCAGGGACGGCCAGCGACTCAGCGCGCCCGTGTGGCGGTCGATGATCAGCAGTGGGGCCTCGTCGTCGCCGAGGTCGCCGGCGGGGCGGGCGACGAAGCCGTCCGGGAGCTCTTCGATGATCAGCGGCACGGGTCGGCCACCGCGCCAGAAGTGCGCGTCCGCGCGGCGCCATGCCTCGGCCCGGTCGACCAGCGCCGGGCGGACGCTGTAGGCGGCGAGGACGTGTGCGAGGCCGCGCAGCGTCCGGCATTCAGGCGTCCCGCAGCCTCGGCAGACGGGCTCGCCGTGCGGTCCCTCGCCGGGGCGGTGGGAGGCGAGGACGCAGGTCAGCGCGGCGGTGCAGGCGAGCACGAGGCGCCGCGACTGCGCGACGAACTCCCGACTCGCGGAATCGAGGCTTCCCGCCTGGACGAGGGCGGCGTCGACGGAGTGGGGGTCGGCGCGCATCGCGGCGGTCATCGCCGCGTGGACGCGCAGGTGGACCTGGTCGTGCGTCCAGGAGGCCGGCTCGGTCACGCGGCCCACTCCCCCGCGAACACGGCGGTGACCGTCCGCCCCTCGCCATTGCCGTGCCATCCCCAGCTCGCGGCGGTGAGCGAGACGGTGCGCAGGCCCCGGCCGGACTCTGCCAGCTCGGCGGCGTCCAGCGCCGCGGGCTCACCGGGGCCGCCCTGGTCGGTGACCGACACCGCGACCAGGCCGCCGTCCCGCACTACCTCCACGGTGAACATGCCGCCCACCTGGCCGGACTTGGTGTGCCGCAGCGCGTTGACGACCAGCTCATCGGCGGCGAGCAGGACGTCATCGAGGAAGGGGCAGCCGTCCAGCAGGCAACCCACGAACCGCCGGGCGTTGCGTGCCTGCTCGGGCCCGCCGGGGAAGGAGCGCCGCCAATACAACAGCGCCGGCTTTACTACCGGAAGCAAGGTCAGGGACATCAGAGCACCTCGGATCGCGATGGACGTCAGCGTTGCGGATCTGACAGGTCTCCCCCGTCGTCCGCACGCACATCGTCACACTCGGTCGCCAGTCGAGCACGGAGGATTAGAGCTCTACTTGTCCCGGCAAGGGATTCAGCACAAGCGCTGGTCTAATATCCGATCTCCGCACACGCGGAATTCACGCGCCCAGAGCTTGCACGTGCGGGCGAAGCGGCAAGGAAACGCCTTTCTCCTCGACGGCCACGTCACCCGCGTCCGCCTTGCCCGGACGGCCGAGTCGACCCTCGGGCGAACGCTGCTGGACAGTGGCGGCGGGCGGCGCCCAAGTCGTCCACCGTGAGCACCGTCGCCCCGAAGACATGGCGGGTCCCGCACGACTCCACAGCCGCCCAGAACACCCATCTAGGCATGAAAGCCGCACCACCGGAACACTTGAATGACCTGGCTTGTGACACCACACCGCCCCTGCGCCCCCAGAAATGCAGACGGAACCAGCGCAAAACTGACCCGCAGTCACGCGATACGCGCGCCTACTGGATGTGAGCGGTTTATCGGCACGTGCAAAGTTCGCACGTGCGCGATTACATAGGGGCCGGTGTGATCCGACGTTGGCCCCGCACGTCACGGACACGCCCGGTGAGCCGTCTGGTCGGCCGGTTCGCCTCCCCCCATGGAAAGGGCTGCGAGCGTGGGCTTGGACAATCCCTCCGGCGGGCCGGGCAAGGGCCCCGAGACCCCCGACAAGCCCACCCCGCCACGCACCGAGAGCAAGCCTCCGGCCGACGCTTCCGGCGGATCGCAAACGCCTCGCATAGACAGCTATGTGGCAGCGGGCCAGCCGGTTCCAGGTCGGCCGGAAGCCGGCACCGAACGGCGAGGCGACCGCGAGGCGCAGCCCAACGGATCCTCAACCGACTCCTCCTCCAACGGCCCGGCCGCGGAGAAGCCGCAGACCCCCGGTGACCCGCCGTCCGAAGCCGAAGCGAAGACCGAGAAGGAACCAGAGACCGGCAAGACCGAAATCGGCTCCCAACTGGGCGAAGAGCGTGACCACGACGCCGACCCAACTCAGCCCGACAACGCTGGCACGGAAGCGGAAAAGCCCGGCCAAGCCAAGCCCGAGAGCCCACGGCAAGACGAGGGCGCACTGGGCACCGGCGACCACGGCTCCAAGACCGAGCACTCCGAGCCAGGCAAGGCGAAAGAGCAGAATGGCGGCAAGGACAACGGCAGAACCGCCGACGAGCCTGCGTCCTCCGAGCAGCCGAGCACCCGCCCGGACGAGGCTTCTCAGTTCCCGCCCGGCTCCCGCCGAGCAAGCCTCGCCGCCACCCGAGAGCAACAAGCGGAAACCGCGGAACATTGGCGAGCCATATTCCAGGACACCCAGCCCGCCGATGGCACCGGAGAGGGAACCGTTGGCGGAAGCGGTGACAGCGGAGCTCAGCCGCAGAACGAGAACGCGGGATCGGACGGGCGCGGGCCGGAAGCACACCCCCCAGCCGCTGAGACACCGCCCGGCACTACCGCCGACGGTGGCACTTCCAGCGGCGAGGCGCCCGGCGACGGTGAAGGGTCCAGCGGCCGCGATCAGCCCCCGTCCGGGACCCCCGAAGTAGAGGCGGAGCCTCCAACGCAGGAGGTAACGCGCCCGCAAGATCAGGAGCCCGAGCCCATCCCGCGACTGGACTCCTCTGGCTCGGGCGACGACAGTGGCGACCCGCCGACTGGACCACCAGCAGACAGCGCGTCGCCCGCCGACGACCAGCCCCAGGGCGGGAACGACGAGACGCCGCCGGGCTCGGAGGTCGGCCAACCCATCGAACCCGCCGCCGAGGCCGAACCCGGCCGCGAAGCGTCCCCCATCGGCCCAGAGACACCAGACCAAGGCACCGAGCCTCCCGAGCCCAAGACTGACGACGGAACTACGGGCGACGAGAAAGACAACCCGAAGCCCGCCGACGAGACCGCGCTCCCTCCCGAGGGAACTGGCGAAAACGTCACGCCCCCAGAAGCTTCCGATGACCAGAGCGACGGCCATGGTAGAACTGCCGAAGGCCCGGAGCCAACCGAGGCCACTGACGAAATCAACCCACCCGATCGCGAGGCCGAACAGTCCGGCGAAAGAGAGGAATCCGGCACAGAACTAGCGCCTCACGAAGAAGAATCGACGGACCTAGAACCCAGTCGATTCGCCGGGCGTGTCACTATCACCCTCGACCGCGAGGGAAGACCGGTCCCACCGGATCATCCAGACGCCGAATCCGAGACACCGGGCCGCGGCGAACTCCGCCGCCCCGAAGACGACCGCGCTTCTCGCGATTATCAAGAGGAAAATCCTGATAATAGGTCCCGCAAGCGAGACCTGACTCGGACAATGTTTACAAAAGCAGACGACGTCAAGGATTCTGCTGACAAACTTGTCGAACCGGGCCAAAAGCATCTAGAACGAGTGAAGCCGACGGGGCAGATATGCGCAGCTCGCACTAACCCTGATCACATAAAGTCAGTCGACGCCAAAATACAAGGAGGGGATATTACGATCGGAATAGTCGGCACTGTAGTATTGGCCATAGAAGTAGGACGCCAAAGCGTGAAGGTCGCACGAAGGATTTCAAGGAGAGAAAATGCCCGTAACCAGTGACCAGGTATCGACATTGCGCGCCCAGCTCTCAGGACAGGCCGACGAGCATCGCCGCCTACTACGGCAACTCGATCCCGAACAAGCGAAGCAAGGCTACGCTGCCCTAATCGCCGCCGCCTTTGTCGTTGCCGTCGAACGACGCTTTAGGCGAGGAGAAAACACCGCAGACGACACTGAGGTTATCGATTTTATTGCGAGCGCCCGCGAGAGAAGCGACGACTCGGCCGAAATAATTAATCCGGAAATTGCAGAAAAGATGATCCTCACTCTACTAGGAAGAGGGTCGATTGCCGAGATAGATGAGAATACAAAATTGGAGCATCAGATCATTCTTCTCGCCGCTCTGGTTGGCCAGGCGCAGTTCGACGAAGCCGAGCTCGATGCTTTCATAGCGGAGGCGCGGTCACTTGCGGATGAGATATTGCAGTAATGGACTATTCGATCATTAGAATCGGCGAGGAGAACATCCTCGCGTTGCGGTCTTTCCTGCTTGAGGGACCTGTGGCGTGGGTGCCTCTGCATGACCAGATGCAGGTGGACGATGAGACGGCGGCCGGGTACATGTCGCTGCTCTTCGGGGCGTTCGAGGTCGCGGTGCGTCGGAGATTCGCACCGACCTACACCGTGGGTCAGATCGTTCGGTTCGTCGCCGATCTACGGATCGCGGCCAGCGAGGACGCGAACCTCATCAACCCGATCATCGCTGAAGACATGGTCCGTCGTGCGGTCGACGCGCCTCCCCTGAAGGCCCCTGTTCCGGACGACCTGACAGCCACCCTGAACGCCCAGGTCTTCATCCTGCTCTACCTTGTCGCCGAGATGGATTTTGATCGGGCAGGCCTGGAGCAGTTCATCGACGAGGTCACCGACTACACCGAGCAGTGGCTCGCGGCACGGCGGGACGAAGCCTCCACTTCGGCATCCTCCTAAAAGGACAGCTGGATAGCCAGCTTCGTGTATCGAAGCATACCCCGACCCGCCCACCCACCGTCGGGGCAATCTTTGTGGTGCGGACAAGCAGAGAGCGTGCTGGGCTGCATACTTTCGAGCCGTGATGACGAACAGAGGGATTGCGGAGAGCAGGCTGCACCGTTGCGTGAGACTAACCACCCATTTCTGATATAGCAGTATGGGCGTTCGCAAATGAAGGCACATAGACCCAAGGCGGACTAGTCAAGGTCGCACCGCCCAATCCGCGCACGTGCGGATTTTGAGTCTCGCGACGGCATGGCGGGATTTCGCCAGGACGTGACTTTAGTATTGCCGGGCACCGTTCGATTGCAGAGAGTTAGCGATCAGTACGGACCGTGTTCGATGCGATATTAGGAGGACGGCTATGCCGAGCCCCTACGTCAGACGCCGCCGGCTGGCGGTCGAGATCCGCAGGCTTCGCGAGAGCCGCGGCCTCACGACCGACGGCCTCGCCCGTCTCGTCTTCCACTCCCGGACGAAGATCACCCGTCTGGAGAACGCCCAGATCCGCCCCGACCTCGTCGAGATCATGAACCTTCTCGATGTTCTGGAGGTCACCGGAAGCGAGTACGACCGGATCTGCCAGCTCGCCCGAGAGGCTGGCCAGAAGGGCTGGTGGGACCGGTACGGAGTTTCCATGGGACCCCGCCAGAAGCTCTACGCGGACCTGGAGTACAGCGCCGCGACCGTGCGCGCCTACAACCAAACTGCCATGCCTGCCGTCTTGCAGGCACCCGTTTTCATCTCAGCACTCGTCGACCTGGACAAGTGCCAAGGCAAGCTCGACTACGTTCCGGAGCGCATGGCCGAAGCTCGCCTGCGGCGGCAACGTGAACTTCTTCGGCCCGACGGTCCGTCGTACGAGATCGTCCTCGACGAGTGCGTCATTCAGCGGCTGGCAGTCCCGCCCCTCGCGATGATCAACCAACTCCGGCACATGATCGACGTGGTCACGACAGTGGAGCGGATCAGCGTCCGTGTGCTACTGCACGACACCCGTATTCCGGGCGGCTTCCTCGCGAAGTCATCGTTCTACCTCTATACGTTCAGCGAACCAGGCGACTCACCCTTGGCGGTAGTCGATACAGTCACCACCGACCTCGTAGTTACCCAGCGGAACGAAGTGGCGCAATACACCCGGATGTACGAGCGCGTCAGAGATGCCGCGCTGCCCCGGGACGCCAGCATCGCCTTCCTCGAACGGGTAGCCAAGCGGCTCGCCGATCAGACAGGATCGGGCACATGACCAAGGACTTCCAGAGGTGGCGCAAGTCAAGCCACAGCGAACCGAACGGTGAATGCGTCGAGGTTGGCGTCACTCCGGACGGCACGATCGGCGTCCGAGACAGCATCCTTCGCGAGAGCGCCCCAATCCTGACGTTCACCCGGGAGGCATGGCGGAAACTCCTCGACGAGATCCGGTTGGACTGCCGCTGACCTCAGCATGCTCATCGATCGTGGGACAAGACCATTCGTCTCACGTTTGAAGGTGCTCCAGGGCACTCTCCCCGGTTTCCTCCGCGTGATGCAGCTCTTTACCCGCAGGCGAATCAGGGGTCAGCTTTCATGGATCGCCCGTCTCACTCGCAAACGCGTCGTCCAGGCCGCTCATGGACGTTCATGGTCTACGTCTTTGTTCTTGCGCTCCTCGCTCAGATTCGTTGCACCTAATGACTCTGCAGCAAGCACTCAATATTTGAGGACGCTCCCCTCCCAAGCCTGTGACGGGTGAGCGTGCGCTATCGATGCCCAGGCTTTAAGCGTCCATCCGTCATAACGGACGTTCGTTGTCTGCTTGGAGGCAGGTTCGAAAATAGCCCGTGGCGTCGCTGGGGCGGATTGGGACTCTGAGTGCTTCTCAAGGTGGTTGATCTCGGCATCTCGGCCGTGCTCAAAGCCTTCGAACTGCGCAGCGGGTCGGATGGCCCGCGCCCCGGTCCCTCAGGTGAGGCGCGCGGGGGACCGACCGCCCTATCCCCGACTCAAGCAAAGGGTGCTCGGTGCGCTCTTCGCCGAGCGTCCGGCACTGGGCCCCCCGTTCGGACCTGGTGACGGAGATGAAGAACGTCGGTTCGACGGGCGACCTCGACGACGCCATCGCGTCCGTCGGCGGAGATCTCCTGTCTCTCAGACCGGCGTCGGCGGCAGATGCCCCGTCCGCCTGCGCCGCCTCACCGACGAGGCCGTGAGCAAGGATCGGCAACCGGCACGAGTGACGGCTGGCATGGTCTGTTGCTGAGCTTCTCTATTGTGTTGGGTCTGATGGCTTGCGCGGGTTCACCGAGCCTGGACGGTCGTCACTGGCGTGTAGCCGCCGCGCACCCCTTCGGCGGCCTGCCTCATCAGAGAATCGGAGAGCGGAACTTGTTCAAGGGATTGGCGCGGCACCTGTCGGCGTTCGCTGTGATCGGCGCACTGTGCACGGTCGCTTGGCTTCTGCTCTATCTCGTGTTCCGCACCGTGATGCCTTCGCTGGCCGCCAACGCCCTCTCGCTGGTGGTCACCACTGTCGCGAACACGGCGGCGAACCGCCGCTACACGTTCGGGGTCGTGGGGTCGGAGGGGGCGCTGCGGCACCAGATCGAGGGTGGCGTCGTCTTCCTGATCGGGCTTGGGCTCAGCAGCGCCGGGCTCGGCCTGGTGCATCTGCTCGCGCCGTCCGCCCCTCGCGCCGTGGAGGTCGGGGCGATGCTGGTCTCCTACGCGGTAGCCACCGTGGTGCGGTTCGTGCTTTTGAGCGGCTGGGTGTTCCACCCCCGTCGGCACGCTGCTCCGGCCGATGCCACAGCGGAGGCGGACGCTCCCGCGCTCCCAGTGGAGGCTCTGGAGGCCCCGCAGTCCTCTTAATGTGATCGCGCACCCGCAGCGGGATCGCTGAGGGACGGGCTGGGGCGACGCCGGTCCCCTGGCCGCTCGGCCCCGCGGCCTGAAGTTCGCGGGGCGACGCCCCTTCTCAAGCCCGTCAGGTGTCCGGCCCGCAAGGAACCGAGTTGCGCGCGCTGCTGACCGATGCGATGAGTGCGGCGCCTCCGCCCTGCGCAGTGCGCACGGTCGACACCAGGACCTCTACACCCATCCGGCCGGCGACGGACTGGGGATGCCTCGGGTCGGCTTCAGCGAGAGATTTCGAGGAGAACGTCAGGGCCCGGCGGTGCACGCCGGGCCCTGAATCGCGCATGGATCAGCCGACGACCTCAGAAGAATGAGGAAGCCAGCCCGGTGGTGCCAGGAAGGTCGGTCACCCGCCCCTCCTGCTCGATCGCGGTCTTCAGGCTGCCGCGAACCAGTCGGTGAGCATCCCGGCGTGGTTCTTGGAGGTCACCTCGCCCCCATGGACGACCTTCAGATCGGTGGTCAGTTCCTGGAGGGTGTTGGCACGTACCCAGGCCGCCTTCTTCGCGTCGGACCGGGGAGTGGTCCGCGGGAAGTCGGCCCGGTTCAGGGTCCCCAGGTCCACCGTGCACAGGACGGTGACGTTCCACGCCTCGTCGGAAGCGCGCTTGCTGTGCACGTAGCGCGGCGGTGTCGACCGCCACGCCAGGCCCCGCAGGTCCACGCCTGCTTCCTCTCCCAGTTCGCGGCACGCCGTGTCCACGGCGGTCTCCCCCGGGTTCTGGAAGCCGCCGGGCAGCCCCCAGCCGCGACCGCGGTTCCGGTCGACCAGGAGAACCCAGCGGTCGCCGAATTCGTCCAGAACCGACGCGAGCCCATCGCCGGTCAGGTTCTCGCCCCAGCGGCCCAGCTTGTTGCGGCCACGCTGGATGGACGTCTTCTCGCAGGGGTTGACCGGACGGCCGTTGATCACCTCGAAGGGGATCGCGGCCACGCGCTGCCGGATCGTCCAGTTGATCTCGGTCGGATCCTCTTCGCGATCCGCCCAGCCCTCCGCGACGCCCACGGTCAGCACTATTTCGTCTGTGTACTCACGCATATGATTTCACTCCTTGTTTGTCCCGTTCTTTCCGGTGGGGAGCGCAGCTCAGCCACCCCAGCGGTACAGTCCGGAGAATCCGATCAGTCGCAAGCCGCGCACATCGGGTCACCCGGCCTCCCGCCCCTGACGCTCTGCGAGAGCTGCTCAGCCGCCGCCGGCCCGGGGCGTTCTCAGAACCGGCTGGACGCGCGGGACGATGGGGAACGGTCTGAAGAGGTGCAGACAGGACGGTTCGTCGTGCAGCATTAGCGGCGCGGCACAGCCGGCACTCGCGGCGGCGGGCTCGAAGCGAGGTCCAGGCTGTTCGAACGGCAGATCGTGAAACCGGATGGGTGGGCGAGGAGTCTCACCACCATTCCTTGATCCCACTGGACGGAAGGTGCCCGTGACCGAGCAGCTCGACCAGGTCTTCGGCCGGTTGGTCAACCGCAGCTGGCAGCGTTTCTCCGAAGAGCTCCACACCCGCGAGATCGACGATCTGCTCGTCGGCGCCGTGATCACCGCGGCGGTCGCCCAGGGCAACGCGCTCATCGATCTGAACTCCGACGGCAACCACCACTACCTGCGGTTCCAGCACCGGCAGCACAAGCACCGGCTGATGTTCCAGCTCACGCACCGGGCCGGCACCGTCATGGCCGCCAAGACGCTCGGCCAGCACGCGGCCGTGACGATCGCCTACGGCGAGTACGTGCGGGACGCGCGGACGGTGTGGCAGGCGCTGAAGTCCGAGGTGAAGAGCGGTTTCCTGGACGTCGGGGAACCCGGCGTGTTCACCGTCGACGCGGATCTCGCCACCGGCTACGTCTACGTGCAGGTGCCCCTGCTGCTGGACCTGGAGCCGTACTTCGCCGACCACTACACGGTGAAGTACCCCGTCCTGCAGGAGCACATCGCCGCCGTCACCCAGGCCTGCGCGAAGTACCTGCACGGCCGCATCGCCGCCTGAACCGGAGGAACGACATGCTCTCGATGATCAACAAGTTCAAGAACAACGCCGAGGAGCGGGAGAGCAAGGACGAGGCCCTCATCGGCGAGATGGTGTTCACGATGGCGCACCTGGGATGCCCCGTCATCGGGATCAAGTCCGGCGGGGACCTGCAGTACGTGCGGTTCAAGCCCGTGGGCGACCCGGTCCTCTACAGCTTCACGATCGTGCTGGACCGCAAGACCGGGGACGGCGTGCTGCAACAGGCCGTCCTGGGCAGCAAGGCGACGCTGACGTTCGTCGCCGAGGTGAAGAACCACATCGCCGACCCCGACGATCTGGTGGCGATGTTCCGCACCGACATGGCGAACATGCTGCGCAGCCCGTGGTTCGACGACGTCAAGCTGGACCACCAGCTCAACTCGATCACCGCCACCAAGAAGCAGCTCATCGACATCGACGACTACGCCGACGCCGACGGCACCGACCGTGACCGGCTCAGGCAGCTCCTCCAGGGCACCATGCAGGAGCTGCGCGAGAAGGTGGCCCCCTACAAGAAGTGATCCGCCCCGAGAGGTCGTAACAGAATCAGCGGACGAGGCGTCGGGAGGCGGATGTGGAGAAGGGCCTAGACTGCCGCTCATGACGTTCTTCTTCCACCTGCGTTAGCACGCCGTCGGCGAAGCGAGGATCACCCGTCGTCGGCGAGGCGGGGCGGCGGAGCGCTGCCCCGGGTGCTGACGTGGGAGAAGAACGATCATCATGCGCATTCCGCGCGCCCGCCTGGTCGCCCGCTGCGTGCGTGGCCTGGAGCCCGAAGTCGCCGCCGAGATCCTGGAGTCGGGGCTAGGTTCCGTCACCCGCCTCGGTCATCGCGAGGTCCACTTCCGTCTGCGCTCGTCGAGGCCGGAGCCGATCCCGGCGCTGCGCACGGCCGACGACCTGTTCCTGTCGGCCGCGCGCGGACCCGACATCGGGACGACCAAGCATGACCTGCACGCCCTCGCCGAACTCGCCGCCCTGGCCGACACCGATCTACTGGTGCGCCTGCGCCGCGCGCTGACGCGGGCGCCGGCCGAGGTGCCGGGCATCGATGTCTCCGCCTCCTTCCTCGGGCGGCGCACCTTCAGCCGGTACGACGCCGAGGACGCCGTGGGCATGGCTCTGGCCGGGCGGCTCGGCGTCCCCTACCACTCGCGGCGAACGGGCGCCGCGCCTCCGCCGGGGTCCTGGGGGTGGCGGCTGACCCTGGACGGCGCGCACGCCGCGCTCATGATGCGGGTCGGCGACCGGCCGCTGCACCGCCGCGCCTACAAGCAGCGGATGATCAAGGGAACCCTGCACCCGCCGCTGGCCGCGGCCATGGCCCTGCTGGCAGGCATCCGCCCGGACCACACCGTCCTGGACCCGTGCTGCGGCGCGGGAACCCTGCTGATCGAGGCCGCGCTCGCCCGGCCCGGCGCCCGCCTGTACGGCTTCGACCTTTCTCCCGACGCCGTCGCGGCGGCGCGGGCGAACGCCTCCGCCGTGCCCGTCCGCGTGGACCGCGGCGACGCCGGCCGCCTTCCCCTCCCCGACGCCAGCGTCGACCGCGTCCTGTGCAACCCGCCCTGGGGCGCCCAAGTCCACCCCGGCGGGCTGCTCGCCGACTCACCGTCCCGCTGGTGGACAGAGCTTCGCCGCGTACTGGTTCCGGACGGCAAGGCCGTGCTCCTCCTGCCCACCTCCGAAACACTGACCGATGCCATCCGGCACGGCCTCGTCCCGGTCCACGTCCAAGGCGTCCGTGTCTCCGGCGCTCAGTCCTTCATCGTCGGCCTGCACCCGGCAGCGTCCTTGAAGGCCCGGAGACGCACAACGAGCCGGACGGAACGGAACCCTCGTTGAGACAACGAACGCACCCGCCCACACCAAACCCGGACATCACGCCGTGTCGCATCGCATGCACATTTTGTGATGACCTCTAAGCGGGGATCCGGTGATCGGTGAGCGCGGAGTGGCTGGACCGCGTTCCCGTTCTGCCCGGCTCAGGGGGTCAGGACGATTCTGCCGAACACCTCGCCCGCGTCCATCTTCCGGTGGGCTGACGCCGCCTGGTCCAGTGGCAGCACCTCGTGGACGGCCGTGCGCAGGTCCCCGTTCGCGGCCTCGGCGAACTGGGACGTCCGCACGGCCTGCCTCTCTGGGCCGGGGACGGTGTCGGAGCTGAAGGTGGCGAATGACAGGGACCTGCGGAAGGCGTCCATCAGTCGCATGCCGAAATCTGCCGGCGGGTGTCCGCCGACCACTCCGACGGCTATGAACCGCCCGTTGGGGTGCAACATGTCCAGGAAATGAGGAAGGCGGGGTCCGCCCACGACGTCGAGCACCACGTCGAAGCCCGACGGCCCGCCAGGGCCGCCATCTCCGGATCGGTCGAGGACGTGGGTCGCGCCCAGGTCCCGCAGGCGGGCGCCGCGCTCGGCCGACGAGGTGGTGACCGCCACCGCGCCGGCCCCGATCCTGGCCGCGAGCTGGACCGCCGTGATGCCGATGCTGCCCGCCGCGCCGCGCACGAGCACCGCCTCGCCGGGCGCGAGGCGGGCCCGGTCCAGGGCGAAATGGGCGACCACGCCGGAGCCGCCGAGCGTCACCGCGTCGGCGCCGGTCAGGCCGTCGGGGAGCGGCAGGACGTCCTCGACAGCGGCGACGGCCTGCTCGGCGTACCCGCCGGCCAGGCCGGTGAACGCCCACACGCGCCGCCCCGTCCACGAGGCGTCCACGCCCTCTCCGAGGGCGGTCACGCGTCCCGCGACCTCGCTGCCGAGGAGATGGCCCTCGCGGAAGCCGTGGGCGGCGAGCGTCCCCCGGCGGATCACGGCGTCCACGCCGCCCACCCCGATGGCCTCCACGGCGATCCGCACCTGCCCCGGGGCGGGGACGGGCACGGGCAGGTCGACGACCTCCAGCCCCTCGGGGGCGCCGAACTTCCTGATCATGATGGCTTTCATCCTGGTTCCTCCGGGCGATGCATGGGACGGGGTCACGGCCGCGGCGGCCGTGGACGGCGAATCTGCCCGAGGCCGGGCGGGCTCTGGGTGGGGCGGGCCACCGGCTTCGGAACGTAATGGGCGCACTCGTCCGACTGGTTAAAGTGAGAGGCGATGACCGGCCGTTTGCCTCACACCGCGCGTTCCGACGCCCGCGACAACCGGGCCCGCATCCTGGCCGCCGCCCGCGCGGTGTTCGGCGAGGAGGGCCTCGGTGCGCCGATGCGGGAGGTCGCCCGGCACGCGGACGTCGGCCCGGCCACGCTGTACCGGCACTTCCCGACCAAGCGGGCTCTGATCGTGGAGGCCTTCGACGAGCAGCGGCGGGCCTGCCAGGCCATCGTCCGCGACGCCCTCGCGGACCCGGACCCGTGGCACGGGTTCCGGAGCCTGGTCGAGCGGATCTGCGAACTCCACGCCCGCAGCCGGGGGTTCGCCGACGCCTTCATGGCGGCCTTCCCCGAGGCCATGGACTTCGCCGCCGACCGGGAGCGGACTCTGCGGGCGGTCGCCGAGTCGGCCCGCCGCGCCCAGGAGACCGGCCGCCTGCGCCCCGGGTTCGTCGTCGACGACCTGGTCCTCATGCTCATGGCCCACCGGGGCTTGCCGGACGCACCGCACGACGCCCGGCTCCAGGCGTCCCGCCGTTTCGCCGCCTACGTCATCGAGGCCTTCCACGCCGTCCCGGAGACGGAGGCGCCCGCGCCCCTGCCGGAGATGCGGCACCGGAAGCAGACCGGGCGGTCATCGTGAGCACCACGGCAAGAAGCCCGCTGGACGGCCTGGAGGCGGTCGACTGGGCCGGCCTCCACCACGCGTACGGCCCGGCTGACGACGTCCCCGGCCAGCTCGCAGCGCTTCTGTCGGCAGACGCCGAGGAACGTCACCAGGCTCATGCCCGGCTGAGGGGGAACGTCTATCACCAAGGAACCCGCTGGCAGGTGAGTTGCCATGTCGTTCCGTTCCTGACCGAGCTGGCGGACGATCCGGCAACGCCTGATCGGGCGGCGGTGGTGGATCTGCTCCGCGCCGTCGCGCTCGGAGACCGCGACGACACCTGCCTCCCGTTCGAGCCCGACCGTGTGTTCGCGCAGGCCGACAACGTGACCAGCACCGACGTGGCAACGGTCGTGGGCTGGCTCTATGACGAGGACGTCGAGCCCGGCGAGTGCGATGCGGTCGCGGTGTCCTGGGACCGCGACGCCTACCTCGCGGCCGCCGCGATCAGCGACCGGTTCGTCGCCTGGACCCGGGATCCCGACCCGATGATCGCCGCGATGGCGGCTGAGCTGCTGGCCTGGTTTCCCGCCACCCGGCCCGCGGTCGCGCACCTGATGGAGATCCCCGAGACCGAGGAGCACCGGGTGGCGCGCGCGAGCGCCAACCTCAGCCTCGGCTATCTCGGCCCGGACGAACCGGCGATCGACGACCGTTTGACGACCTTGCTCGCCGCCGGGACCTTCGGCGTCCGGCTCACCGCGGCCGTCGCTCTCGCGATCCGGCTCGGCGATCGGATGCCCGATGCCGGATTGCAGGTGCTCGCCGAGGCGCATGATCGTGCCGATGAGATCGGCGCGACCGCGTTCCCGCTTCCCTGGGATCGGTCACTTCTCGGATTCGCCGCCCTGGCGCTCTACCGGATCGGGCTGTCCCCCTAGGTCCAGTTCACGGCGGAATCCGAGCGCCATCGGCGCTGCCTGACCCACGTCCGCGCGAAACGGCAACGATCTGACCGCGCGAAGGGCGCCCGAGCGCGGGTCCGGCCATACTGCTCTGAAGATCGGACATGCCGTGGGACGGAGAGAATCCGCGATGACGACATCACCTCAGATCACACATGTCTCATGGGGCCGCATGGAAGTCGAGGGCCTCGAACCGGGCAAGGATTTCAAGCTTTACCCCGGCGGCGGCCGCGCCTGGGACTGGTCGGAGACCGGGACGGGTCACCAACCCGGGATCCAGCCCGCAGACGTCCAGGAACTCCTTGACCACGGGTGCACGGTCATCGTGCTCAGCCGCGGCATGGAACTACGTCTGCAGACCATGCCGGAAACCCTCAGGCTGCTGGAGGAAGCGGGGGTCGAAGTGCACGTGGAGGAGACCACGGCCGCCGTGAGGCTCTACAAAGAGCTAGCCCGGTCCACGGCCGTCGGAGGTCTGTTCCACTCGACGTGCTGATCCGGCGGTATGCCCGCGGATCCGATGGGTTCAGAGCTTCTCTCTGAGGGCCCTTTCGATGATTTCGGCGATCTCGAGGACCTTGGCTCGCCGTTTCTCGTCCGTGCGCAGCGAAGGGGCCTCGCTGAGGTAGACGCCTATCTCGGCGTTCCGCAGGGTGAAGATGACCATTTCGGCGTGCCAGCCGCTCTGCCCGTCACCAAGGCGACTTTTCCGGACCGCCTCGTCTCCGAGGCCGGGAACCTTGGTCCACGTCAGCAGGTCGGCCACCGTGGCTCTCCGAGGGAGCGAGGCACGGATCGCGAGCGTGCCGTCGACGGTCTTGGAACTGCCGTCGTCGGTGACGACGTCGCTCCACGTGCAGGCGTCGGCGTCTTCATGATTCTGGTAAGGGCCCCAGTCCAGGATCTCGCTCTCGTCGGGGTTGGACAGGGTCTCCCTGAGGGCCGGGCCCTCGCTGACGATGGCACAGGCATCCGGGATCGACTCGAACTCGTCCTTCGAACCCGAGTCGGACGACCCTTGGAAGGGGAGCTTCACCCCGCCCGCCATCGTGACGATGACGAGGGGAATGAGAAGGACGAGAAGGCCCGCGATGGCCAGGGCGCCCTTTCCCGGTTTCCCATGTCCGCCATTCCTCACCAGCGGCCTTGTCGGAGTTCGCCCGTCCCGGACGGCCTTCAATCCCTGCGCGGCCTGCACCGAGGTCCAGCGTTTGCCGGGGTCTCTTTCCAGGAGGCCCCTCAAGACCGGCTTCAGCGCGCCGGACCGGACGAACGCGGGGTCGTCCCCCATGAGGAGCTGGCCGATGAGAGCCTCCAGCTCATCGGCCCGGAACGGCGGATGGCCCTCCACCGCCATGTAGAGGGTCGCCCCCAATGACCACAGATCCGATGCCGGGCCCGGCGTGCCGGTCCGGAATCGTTCCGGGGCCATGAAGACGGGCGTTCCGACGAAACCGCCCGTCCTGGTGTACGCGGTGGCGTTGGAAACGGCCGCGATCCCGAAGTCGGTGAGGACGACACGGCCGTCATCGGCGATCAGGACGTTGGCGGGCTTGACGTCGCGGTGCAGGATGCCCGCCGCATGGGCGCGGTCCAGCGCCTCCAGCACGGCGAGCCCGATCTGGGCGGCCCTGGCGACGGGGACCGGACCGTCGTCGCGGACGATCTCCTCCAGGGAGCGGCCCTGGACGTACTGCATGACGATCCACGGGCCCGCCGCGTCGTCGACGACGTCGAACACATTGATGATCGCGGGGTGCTCCAGCCTCGCGGCGGCGCGGGCCTCCCGCAGGAACCGGCCCTTGAGGGCGTCCCGGTCCTCCTCGGCCAGGCCGTCCGGGACCTGGAGCCGCTTCATCGCCACGTGGCGTTCCAGCGATTGGTCGAACGCCTTCCAGACGATCCCCATCCCGCCCCGGCCGATCTCGTCGCCGAGCCGGTACCGGCCGCTGATCACGTCCCCTCGCACCACAGCGCCGACCCTATCTCGTACAGACGCGGCCGTACGTTTGAACGCTCGCCGGCATGCCGGGCGGGACGGAACGGGGGCCTGGCGTCGCCAGGCCCCCGCGGGTCGTTCAGAAGTCGGCGAACGCTTCGCCGACGACGATGCCGGCGGCGAAGCCGCCGATGACGGTGAAGGCGGCGAGGAGACCGAAGCCTCCGGCCGCGACGAGGACCGCGACGCCGCCGACGACGGCGAAGACGAGACCGCCTGCGACGATGCGCCCGCAGTTGTCCCTGGGCCTCGCCGCGCCGTAGGCGGCGCGGTAGGCGTCGCGGACGATCGCGCCGACGAAACCGGCGAAGCCGCCGAGGGCGCCGGCGATGAAGCGGTCGGAGGCGCCGGGGCCGACCATGTCGGCTATGTAGCCGGAGCAGGCGGACCCCGCCGGAGCGCCGCCGAAGCCGTGAAAGATCTCGGCGAGGTAGGAGGTGTGGAACAGGTGCTCGACGAGCCCTCCGCCGAACACGCCGGCGAAGGCGCCGATCACGATCGCGAGCAGCCCGTTCAGGACGAATCTCTTCATGGTTGTTCCCGGTTTGCGTTGGGGCGCTCGTGCTTCACGAGCGCCGGTCGGTTGTAGGAGACCCCGTGCTTCACCACGGGTGCTGGGCTCTACCGTGCCGGACCCGGCCCGCTCGGCAAGGCGGCCGCGGCCGGAGTCCGGCCGGATCGGGCCGAGGGCGTGCGCCTTGACCAGGCGGTTCTCCCCCAGATCCGGCCAGCGGTGGTCAACGCGGCCCGAGGCCGGACGGTCCTTCGCGAAAGGGTCAGTGGCATACGCGTGTCCGGCGTCGCGTCGGACCTGTCAACTGACACACAAACCATGAACGTATTTCTCGGTATCCGGCTCGGTTCCGCACTCAAGGTCCTCAGGGCCACCGCTGTAGCGGCGGCGCTCGTCGTAGCCGGAGTGGCCGCCGGATGCTCCTCCCAGTCCTCCTCGGGGACTCCGGACAACGAGCGGCCGCCGTCCTCGGCGACCGCCCCCGCCGGGCCCGCGACCACCGTCGCGGACCCGAGCACGACCGCGACCGCGACGCCGTCCGCGTCGCCGTCCACCAGCCAGCCGGAGGCCACGGCCTCCGACACCTCGGTCCGCCCGGGCAAGGTCGTCGCCGCGTTCGAGGACGGGCCCGAGGGTCCGTTCCTCGTCCTCGCGCCGATCGACGAGGACCAGGGCGACCTGGAGTACGCGTCGGCGCACAAGGACTCCCTCCGGAACCTGGACGTGACGGCGCTGCCGATCTCGGAGGCCTGGAAGGTGAACGTCTCGGCCGACGTGCTCCCGGCGTGCCGGCCCAACCTGACGCGCATGGTGTTCAAGGACTACCCGTCCTGCACGGGTTCCGCGGACGCCACGCCCAGCACGACCAACCGGTGACGAGCCGGCCGGTCTGAGGTCGATCCCCGGGGCACGCCGCCCCGGGGATCACTTCTTTCGCGCGGTGGACGGCGCCGGCGGCGATGGTGTGGACGACGAGCCCTCCGCCGCACACTCCGGCGAACCCGGACCAGGCGGTTCCTCCCTGCGTCCGGTCAGTGGTGGTCAACGCGGCCGGAGGCCGGACGGTCCTTCGCGAAAGGGTCAGTGGCATACGCGTGTCCGGCGTCGCGTCGGACCTGTCAACTGACAAACAAACTATGAAGGTACGCAAGCTCCTCAGGGGCGCCGGAGTAGCGGCGGCGTTCCTCGCGGTCCTCGTGGCCGCCAGGTGCTCCTCCCAGTCCTCCTCGGAGACCCCGAACAACGAGTGGCCGCCGTCGGCGACCGCTCCCATCGAGCCCACGACCCCCGTCGCGAGCACGACCGCGACCGCGGAGCCGTCCACCAGCCAGCCGGAGGCCACCACCTCCGACGTCTCGCTCCGCCCCGGCAAGGTCGTCGGCGCGTTCGCGGACGGGCCCCAGGGCCCGTTCCTCGTCCTCGCGTTGCCGGACGAGGACCAGGGCGACCTGGAGATCGCGTCGAAGGACAGCGACGCCCTCCGGAAGCTCGACGTCACGGGGCAGTCGATCTCGATGCTCTGGAAGGTGAACGTCCCGGCCGACGTGCTCCCGGCGTGCCGGCCCAACCTGACGCGCATGGTGTTCAAGGAGTACCCGTCCTGCACGGGTTCCGCGGACGCCACGCCCAGCACGACCAACCGGTGACGAGCCGGCCGGTCTGAGGTCGATCCCCGGGGCACGCCGCCCCGGGGATCACTGTTTTCCGGCCTTCTCCGCGCACCCGAACCGGCCCGCGCACCCATACTTCCGCGCTCTGCGCGCTCCACCGGCCCCTCCGAAACGCCTTCCGGAATTGACGTCGAAGTGCGGGGCCGGACGGTCAACAGCGCGACGGCTGTCGGAGCCGCCGCCCCGTGGCACGCCGCTTGGCGCGCCACGTGACAACGCAGAGGAAGGGAGCAGAAGTGGACCAGGAAACCGAAAGGGTGGAGATCATCCCCCTCCCGGCCATGACAGGTCCCCGCGAACTGGCGGAAATCGGCTTCAACGCGGTGGAGAACCAGAACCGCCCCGTGCTGCTCGAACTCGATCGAGGAGTGACTTTCCTCGTTCGTCCGGGCATGAGCTTGGAGCTGGTGACCGCGGAGCTCGAATGGCTGTGGCCGCGCGAGCGGACGCCAGAGGAGCTCGTGGAGCTCGCCCACCGGCTGGCTCTGCTTCGGGACGCCCCGGTGCCCGTGCACGGGATCACCGTCGAGCCGGGCCAGACCTTGGAACAGGTCTTCACCGCCTTGCTGGAGCAACAGCAGAAGCGGGATCACCCCAGAATCTGATGGATGCGTCACCGCCCGAGACGGGCCGTGACCAGGAGTGAACGACCTCCGGTCCGGCGGCCCCCACGGCCACCGGACCGGAGGAACCCCCGCCGAACACCACAAGAACCGCGTTCACCCCCCAAAAGCCCGGAACCGCGACAGACCAACGGACGCGGGAACGTCGCGATCCCCGGTTGACGAAGATCGAGTCACCTCAGGATGGTCTCTTTCGAAATCGTCCGATCACACTGTGCATCCGACTGTGCATCCGGCCGTGAACCGCACCCACGGAAGCCGAGAGTTCCATGTTCAAGTCCCCTCACTGCAGCGGCCCCGACGGCCTCGACCGCCCGGGGCCCAAGGTTCCGACGGCGGCGTCCCGTACGACCGAGGCCCTCGGCGGAGGCGACGGGGAAGAAAGGTCGTCCAGCCGAGATGGTCGCGCGACAGAGTGATGCGCAAGCTCCGCATCGACCGTGTGCGGTCAGGTCACCGCCGAGAGCGGGCTGCCTGGATGACCTCCACGTTTGGAGCGCAGCTCACGGTCCACCAGAGCTCCGGGGCCGCACGGGGCGAAAGTCATACGCTGGCCCGATGACTGAGATCGACACGCTTGCCGAGCACCTGAAGACGTTCGCCACCGAGCGGGATTGGGGGCAGTTTCACACCCCCAAGAACCTGGCCATGGCACTGGCCGGCGAGACCGGTGAGCTGTTGGCCGAGTTCCAGTGGCTCACTCCAGCCGAATCAGCGGCGATCATGGAGGATGGAGAAGCAGGATCACGGGTTCGCGCCGAACTGGCGGACGTTTTCCTTTATGTCGTCCGTCTGGCAGATGTCCTTGGCATCGACCTCATTCGATCCGCCCACGAGAAGCTGGAGGCCAACGCCCGTCGATACGACGCCGACTCATACCGAGGCACCGCGCGCAAAGCGCCTCCGCTGAGTTGACCAGGCGACCCCCGGGCCAGGAGCACGTTCTTCTCCCTGAGCAGCCCCGCTCACGCCACGGCGGCCTGTCGGTTGCGCTAAGAGCGAAATTTCAGGGACTTTGCCGGTAGATCACTAATATCCCCCCATCCGGACATGCGCGACATCTCCCAGATGTCAGCACCTCTGAACCGTCCGAGCATCTGGGGGAATGCTGATGGCATCGCAACCGGCCTACAGGGCGTCGGCCGAGAACCTGCACGGCGCACTGACGAGCCCGGGCTCCGCTGCGGAGAAGGCGTTCCTCGACAAGATCGCTACGGCACTGAAAACCCAAACGAATCGGACAGCCGGCTCGGCCCAGCGCCGGGCATGGCGAAACAGTCTGACAGCGCTCACGAACGATCTCATGGACGTCGGCCTTGGACAGGTCGAGATGATCGTCGAATATCCGATGCCACATCAGCCCAAGAGTCAGGCGGATGTCGTACTCGCCGGCGTCGATCCCTATACCGGAGGTGACGTCTTCGTCGTCGTAGAGCTCAAGCAGTGGCAGAATATTGAATTCTACGAGAATGACGAAGCCCAGGTAATATGGGATCCGCGTTACGGACCGAAAGAGCATCCCGCTCTCCAGGTGGAGGGGTATCGCAATCAGATCAGGGCTTTCTGCGAGGCCGTTACGCAGCACCCTGACGCCGTCAGCGGTCTGGTCTACCTGCACAACATGTCAAAGCAGGAGGCCAGTAAACTGATCGGCTTGGCAGGTGAGAAGAATATAGAGCTCTTCACCTTCTCAGACCGGGGGGAACTCCAGCGTTTCCTGAAGGGCCGGTTCGGGCCGAATCCGGGAGTCCATGCGGCCGACCGACTCATCAGCAGCCAGATCAATCCTCGTCGCGAACTCGCCGAAGGCGGCCGACTGGCTTTGAAAGGCCGCGACGGTTTCATCTTGCTCGATCGGCAGATCGAGGCCTACAGGGCCGTCTTCCATGCGGTCGACCAGGCTTTCAAGGCGAACTCGAAACGTGTGGTCATCATCTCCGGAGGGCCCGGGAGCGGCAAAAGCGCCATCGCACTGGAACTGCTGGCGAAGTTGCTCGGGACTGGCCGAAGAGTACGACACGCCACCGGCTCGAGCGCCTTCACCCATACCCTTCGCGCGCAGGTGGCCAAGGGGCGTGAGCAGGCGAAGCTCTTCACCTTCTCGATGGACTACGCACAAGCGCCACCGAACGAACTCGACGTCTTGATCGTGGACGAGGCACATCGCGCTCGGAACAAGACGCGGTTCCGCTGGGATCCGACCAAGAACAGTGACAGGCCACAGATCGAGACGATGATCGAGGCGGCGCGGGTCCCCGTCTTCTTCCTCGACGAGAATCAGGCCGTCGCGCACGGAGAACTCGGGTCCATCAGTGCGATCAAGTCGCATGCGCAGAACCTGGCCATTCCATTCCAGCATGTCAGTCTCACCGGGCAGTGGCGATGCGGCGGCAGCCCAGAGTATGATCTTTGGGTCCGTCGACTCCTCGGTCTTGGGGATGAGGAGGGCGCGTGGGATCAGGACGCGCGCCCCGTTCCGTGGTCGGACGATTCCGGTTTCACCGTCCGCCTCGCCCGCTCCCCCGCCGAGATGGAGGATTATCTCCGGGCGCGATTGGAAGAGGGCTGGACCGCTCGGATGACCGCAGGTTTCTGCTGGGAGTGGCACGGGCCCCGGCCCGACAGGTCACTTGTCCCGGATGTGCGGATCGGCGACTGGGAACGGCCGTGGAACGTTAAGTCGACGTCCCGCGTCGGTGACGCGCCGCCAAAGCAGCTGTGGGCGACGGCCGATGGCGGCTTTGGGCAGATTGGCTGTATCTACACTGCTCAAGGCCTTGAGTTCGATTGGACGGGCGTGCTCATAGGTCCGGATTTGGTGGCCCGGAACGGGCGGCTCACGCCCGAGCGCTCCGGAAATCTTGACCCAGACCTGGGTCTCAAATCACCGAGAATCCTCTCAGACGAAGAGTTCAGCCGGTTCGTGCGCAATATCTACAAAGTGCTCTTGACTCGCGGCCTCCACGGCATCGTCCTGTACGCCACGGACCCCGCGACTCAGGAACTGTTGGGAACACTGGTGCCGCCGCTGGAATGATCCGTTGGATCGATCTCGACGACCGTCTACGGTCGCAAGCCGCGATCTGGGTGGTGCCCCCTCTCCCTGCCCCTTCAGCGAACGGCGGTCTCGGGGCGGGATTTGTTGGCTGAGATGAAGCCTGGGCGGCCCTTCCAACCGAAGCCCGTCTCCGCCTTGGCCAGCCGATGGTCGAGGTCGTCACTGAGGGGAATCGTGTCGGCGCTTGGTCATGGCGGGTGCCTCCGGAGGTCCGTGGGACCCCCGTAATGCGGAAGAATCGGGGGATGCAGTTCGGCGTTCTGGGGCCCGTCGAGGTCCGAGCGGACGGGGCGGTCGTCCCGGTGGGCGGGCCGTTGGTGCGGGCGCTGCTGGCGATGCTCCTCCTGGACGCGGGGCGGCTCGTCCCGGTCGAGCGGCTCATCGACGGGCTGTACGGGGAGGAGCCGCCGAGCGGGGCCGCCAACGCGCTGCAGTCGCAGGTGTCGCGGCTGCGGAGGGGGCTGGGCGATCCGGCGCTGGTCGAGGGGACGCCCGCCGGGTACCGGATCGCCGTGCGGCGGGAGGACGTCGACGTCCACCGGTTCCAGCGGCTCGTGGCGGACGCCAGGGCCGCGGGGCGGCACGAGGCGGCCGGGCTGCTCAGGGAGGCGCTCGGGCTGTGGCGCGGCCCCGCGCTGGCGGGCGTGGGCGCGCCTTTCGCGGCGGGCCAGGCGGCGCGGCTGGAGGAGGAGCGGGCCTGCGCCGTCGAGGAGTACGGCGAGGCGCTGCTCGCGGAGGACCCCGGGGCGGCGGTCGCGGCGCTGCGGGACTTGGTGGACGCGCAGCCGCTGCGGGAGCGGGCGCGGGCGCTGCTCATGCGGGCGCTGCACCGGAGCGGGCGGCAGGCCGAGGCGCTCGCGGTGTTCGAGGACGGGCGCGAGGTCCTGGCCGAGGAGCTCGGCGCCGACCCGTCGCGGGAGCTGGCGGACGTCCACCTGGCGATCCTGCGCGGGGAGGCCCCGGCGGCCGTCCGGGCGAACCTGCCGGCGCAGCTCACGAGCTTCATCGGGCGGGAGGAGGAGCTGCGCCGCGTCGGGAGGATGCTCGCGGACGGGCGGCTCGTCACGCTGCTCGGGCCGGGCGGGGCCGGCAAGACGCGGCTGGCGATCGAGGCGGCGGCGCGGGACGGCGGCGAGGTCTGCTTCGTCGACCTGGCGCCCGTCGTCTCCGGCGACGTCGGCAAGGCGCTGCTCGGAGCACTCGGGCTGCGCGAGGCCGGGATGCGTCCGGCACCCGGCGAGCAGCCGCCGGACGCGGTGGAGCGGCTGGTCACGGCGCTGGAGGGGCGGCGGGTCCTGCTCGTCCTGGACAACTGCGAGCACGTGGTCGCGGCCGTCGCGGAGCTGGCGCACCGGCTGCTGAGCGCCTGCCCCGAGCTGCGGGTGCTGGCGACCAGCCGGGAGGCCCTCGCGATCACCGGTGAGGCGTTGCGGCCGTTGCCACCGCTGGAGCTGCCGCCCCCGGGCGCGGCGCTCGCCGAGCTGCCCCGGTATCCGGCGGTGCGGCTGTTCCTCGACCGGGCGGCGGCGGTGCGCCCCGGGTTCGCGGTGGACGAGGGCAACGCGGCGGCCGTCCTGCGGATCTGCCGGGCGCTGGACGGGCTGCCGCTGGCGATCGAGCTGGCGGCGGCGCGCCTGAGGTCGCTGCCGGTGGCGGAGGTCGCGACGCGGCTGGACGACCGGTTCCGGCTGCTGTCGCGCGGCAACCGGACGGCGCCGCCGCGCCACCAGACGCTCCGGGCGGTCGTGGAGTGGAGCTGGGACCTGCTGGACGAGGCGGAGCAGACCCTCGCGCGGCGGCTGACGGTGTTCGCCGGGGGCCTGACGCTGGAGGCGGCGATGGGCGTGTGCGGCCTGGACGACGCCGACGAGCTGCTGGTGGAGCTGGCCGACAAGTCGCTGGTGCAGAGCGACGGGTCCCGGTACCGGATGCTCGACACCGTCCGGGCGTTCTGCGCCGAGCGGCTCGCCGCGGCCGGGGAGGCGGAACGGTTCGAACGGGCCCACGCGGAGTACTTCGCCGAGCTCGCCGGGCGCGCGGAGCCGCACCTGCGGGGCGCCGAGCAGCTGGAGTGGCTCGAACTGCTCGCCGCCGACCACGGGAACCTGCACGCGGCGCTGCGGCGGACCGTCCGGTCCGACCCGGCGACGGCGCTGCGGATGATCGCGCCGCTGTCGTGGTACTGGTGGCTGCGGGGGCGCGTCGAGGGCGCCGCGCTGGCGTCGGACCTGCTGGACGTGGTCGGCACCGACCCGCCGGAGGGGCTCGACGAGGAGTACGTTCTGTGCGTCACGAACGCGGTGTCGGGCGGTGTCACGGGCGAGCGCGCGGTGGCGTGGCTCGACCGGGCCGCCGAGCTCCTGCGCGCCATCGACCGTCCCGTCCGGTACCCGGCGGTCATCGTGCTGTGGGCGCTGACGGCGGGCCCCGAGCGCACCGACATCGAGGTCTTCCAGCGGCAGGTCGGGGACGACCCGTGGACGCGGGCGCTGGTGCGGATGAGCGACGGCTTCCTCGCCCAGTTCGGCGGCGACCTGGCCGAGATGGAGAAGGCGTGCGAGGAGGCGGTGCGCGGTTTCCGGGCGTGCGGGGACCGCTGGGGCACGGCCAACTCGCTCGACCCGCTCGCGCAGCTCGCCTCCCTGCGCGGCGACCGGGAGCGCGCCCGCGCGCTGCTGGACGAGGCGCTGGACCTGGTCGGCCAGCTCGGCGCCCTGGAGGACACCGCCGACCTGCTCTACCAGCGCGCCGTCGTCCACATCCGCGCCGGCGACCTCGACGCGGCGCGGGCGGACTACGAGGGCGGCGCCGAGCTGGCGCGCCGGGCCGGCACCCCCGACAAGGTCGCCGGGGGCTGCCTGGGGCTCGGCACGGTCGCGCGGCTGCGCGGGGACGCGGCCGGGGCGCGGGCCCTGTACGAGGCGGCGCTGACCGGCTACGGCTCCGAGCGGTTCATCGCCGCCGCCGTGCGGGGCGCGGCGCTGGTCGGGCTGGGGTGGCTCGCGGCGGACGAGGGCGACACCGGACGGGCCCGGGCGCTGCTGCGCGAGGCGGTGGACATGTCGTTCGACCACCCGATCTTCGGCTACCAGGCGGACGCGGCGACCGCGCTGGCGGGTCTGGCCGCGCGGGAGGGCGACGGGGAGCGCGCGGCGCTGCTGCTCGGCGCGGGCCGGGCGCTGCGGGGCGTCGCGGTGTCCGGCGACCCCGACACCGAGCGCGTCCTCGGCCGGGTCCGCGGCCTGCTGGACGACGACGCCCGCGAGGCGGCCTTCGCGCGGGCCGCGGCCCTCCCCCGCGACCGGGCCTTCGCCCTGCTCGGCGGCGGCTGACCGGGCCCCGGCCCACGCCGTCAGCGGACGGTGCGCGGACGGTCAGCGCGCCGCGCGAACCTCCGGGGCATGAACTCCTCCGCCCGCAAATGGGGCACCTTCGCGACCTGCCTGCTCGTCGCGCTCGTGCCGAACATCGACCTGACCGCGCTGAACCAGGCCGTCCCGCACCTGTCCGCCGACCTGAACCCCTCCGCCACGCAGATCCTGTGGATCGCCGACGCCTACGGGTTCGCGCTGGCCGGCCTGCTGATCACCATGGGCGGCGTCGGCGACCGCATCGGCCACAAGAGGCTGCTGCTGATCGGAACCGCGGTGTTCGCCGCCACATCCGCCCTCACCGCCTACGCCCCGAACGCCGAACTGCTCATCGCGGCCCGGGCGCTGCTCGGGGTCGCGGGGGCGACGCTGATGCCGTCCTGCCTGTCGCTGCTGCGGCGCGCGTTCACCGAGCCGAAGGAGCGGACGATGGCGGTCGGCGCGTTCAGCGGCGTCGCCGGCCTCGCGGTCGGGCTCGGGCCCGTCGTCGGCGGCGCCCTGCTCGACCACTTCTGGTGGGGCTCCATCTTCATGATCAACGTGCCGCTGATGGCGGTGGCGTGCGTCGCGGGCGCGCTGGTGCTGCCCGAGTCGCGCACCTCGGCCCCGGGCCGCCTCGACCTGATCAGCGTGCCGCTGTCGGTCGCCGGCGTCCTCGGCGTCGTCTACGCGGTCAAGGAGGCCGCAGCGCACGGCGTGGACGAGCCCGCGGTCTACGTCTCGGCGCTGGCCGGCCTGCTCGCGCTGGCGGCGTTCCTCGTCCGGCAGGGACGGGTGGCCGAGCCGCTCATCGACATCCGGCTGTTCCGAAACGCCGCGTTCTCCGGGTCGGTCGGCACCAACATGTTCGCGATGTTCACCCTGGTCGCCCAGTCGCTGATCTTCTCGCTGTTCTTCCAGCTCGCGCTCGGCTGGTCGCCGCTGCGGGCGGGCCTGGCGGGCCTGCCCGGCGCCGCGGGCGCCATGATCGGCGGCGCCGCGCTCGCCCCGCCGCTCATCAACGCGCTCGGCCGCGCCCGCGCCGTGGCGGCGGGCATGGCGCTGTCGGCCGGCGGCTTCGCCCTCTACATGGCGATCGGCCTGCACACGTCCTACTGGACGATGGTCCCGGCGATGCTGCTGTCGGGCATCGGGATGGGGCTGGCGATGACGGTCACCGCCGACACCGTCCTCGCGTCGGTGCCGAAGGACCGCTCCGGCGCCGCGTCCGCGATCTCCGAGACGGCCACCGAGCTCGGCGGCGCGCTCGGCATGGCCGTCCTCGGCAGCGTGCTGAACGCGGTGTACCGGAACGTCCTGGACCTGCCCGCCGGCGTCCCGGCCCCGGCCGCGTCCGCCGCCCGCGACTCCCTCGGCGGCGCGCTCCAGGCCGCCGCGAACCTGCCCGGCGCGCTCGGCGCCCAGGTCGCCGCCGCCGCCCGCGGCGCCTTCGTGGACGGCATGCACGCCGCCCTCACCTGCAGCGCCGGCCTCGCCGTCCTGGTCGCCGTCTTCGCCCTGGTCACCCTCCGCAACGTCCCCGCCCTCATCCCCGACACCGAGGAGCCGGAGCTCGTCTCCGCCCGCTGACCGCGGTGAGCCCGCCCGGAACCCGGGCGGGATCACGGCGTTCTCAGGGGGATCGACGTAGTCTGTCCCGAATAAATGTGATATCACTTTGATATGTCAGTGATGGCACGGGAGAAGGGGGACGGGATGGTGGACGCGGCGGCGAAGGTGGACATGCCACGGCCGAAGATCACGGAGCGGGCGGCGGCGGACCGGGGTGGGTGGGGGATGCTCGGGGTCGCGGTGGCGCTGATCCTGGCGGGGACCGCGGCGGCGCTCGGCGGGGTCGCGGCGGGCGGGAGCGCGGCGGTCGCGGCGGGCGTGGTCGCCGGGTCGCTGCTGGCGCTGGCCGGGCTGGTCGTCGCGGCGGGGCTGACGCCCGTGGCGCCCGGGGAGGCGCGGGTGCTTCAGCTTCTCGGTAGGTACAAGGGGACCGTCCGCGACGACGGCCTCCGGTGGGTGAACCCGCTGACGGAGCGGCGCAAGGTCTCCACGCGGATCCGCAACCACGAGACCGGGCGGGCGAAGGTCAACGACCTGGACGGGAACCCGATCGAGATCTCGGCCGTGGTGGTGTGGCAGGTGGCCGACACCGCGCGGGCCGTGTTCGAGGTGGACGACTTCGTGGAGTTCGTGGCGTTCCAGACCGAGGCGGCCGTCCGGCACATCGCGGGCAGCTTCCCCTACGACGCCCACGACCGGACGTCGCTGCGCGACAACGCCGACGAGATCACGGGGCAGCTGTCGGACGAGCTGGCGCAGCGGGTGGCGTCCGCCGGCGTGAAGATCATCGAGTCGCGGATCACCGGGCTGGCGTACGCGCCGGAGATCGCGCAGGCGATGCTGCGCCGCCAGCAGGCGGGCGCGGTGGTGGCGGCGCGGCAGCGGATCGTGGAGGGCGCGGTCGGCATGGTGCAGCTCGCCCTCGACCGGCTGGACGAGGAGAACGTGGTCGACCTGGACGAGGAGCGCAAGGCGGCGATGGTCAGCAACCTGCTCGTGGTGCTGTGCGCCGACCGCGACGCCCAGCCGGTGCTCAACACCGGCTCGCTCTACCAGTGAGCGCCGCGACCAGTGGCGGAGCGCAAGAAGATCCTGCTGCGGCTCGACCCGGCCGTGCACGACGCGCTGGCGCGGTGGGCCGCCGACGAGCTGCGCAGCACCAACGCGCAGATCGAGTTCCTGCTGCGCAAGGCGCTCGCGGACGCGGGGCGGATGCCCGGGACCGCGGGGCGGATGCGCGGCCCCGGGCGGCCGCGCAAGGCGCGGGACAACGAGGACGAGGGCGGTCCACCAGGGAACGGGGGCGAGGGCTAGCGGGGCAAGTGGTGATCCCTACAAGATCCGCAGTGCCGAACTTGTATCGGGCGCCAGCGGCGACCGGGGGGCGCGCCCCATAGCCTGCTCGGACATGGACCCCGAACGCCTGATCTATCCCCTCATGAAGCACGTGGTCATGGGACCCGCGATGCGCCTGGCCTTCCTGCCGAGGGTGAGCGGCCTGCGGCACGTCCCGCGGATCGGGCCGGTGATCCTCGCGGCGAACCACCTGGGGTTCCTGGACTCGTTCGTGCTGCCGCTGATGGTGCCGCGCCGGGTCCACTTCCTCGGCAAGCATGAGTACTTCACCGGGGCGGGCCTGAAGGGCCGCGCCACGGCGACGTTCTTCCGCAGCGTCGGCGCGATCGCGGTGGACCGGTCCGGAGGGCGGGCCGCGTTCGACGCGCTCGACACCTCGGCGGCGGTGCTGGAGGGCGGCGGGGTGTTCGCCATCCACCCCGAGGGGACGCGGTCGCCGGACGGGCGGCTCTACCGCGGCCGGACGGGGGTGGCGCGGCTGGCGATGCGGACCGGGGCGCCGGTCGTCCCGGTGGCGATCGAGGGCACCGACAAGGTGCAGCCCCGGGGGCAGGCCGTCCCGCGGCCGGGCCGGATCGGGCTGCGCATCGGCGCGCCGATGGACTTCCGGGGACGGGACGCGGGCGTGCCGCGCGGCCGGGCGGCCCGGCAGATCACCGACGAGATCATGGAGGCCATCCGGGGGCTGTCGGGCCAGGAGTACGTGGACGACTACGCGCCGAGGCCCGCCGAGCCGCGCTGACCGTCCGCCCCATGTTTCAGCGTGACCGATTGGGCACCATTCATGGGGACGGATGGAGATGATGTGGAAATCACCATGGACCTCGTGCTTCCGCGCGACGTGGCGAGCGTTCCGGCGACGCGCAAGCTCCTGGACGCGGCACTGGCCGCGCTCGGTGTCGAGGGCCACATCCGCGACGACATCGAGATGATGCTGACCGAGGCGTGCACCAACGTGATCAAGCACGCCGAGCACGGGGCGGACTACACCGTGCGGGCGATGATCCAGGACCGGCGCTGCGTGATCAAGGTGATCGACTCGGGGACGGGCTTCGACGCGGCGCGCGTGCCGGCCCCCGATCCGGCCGCGGAGCAGGGGCGCGGTCTGATGATCATGAGGGCGCTGGCCGACGACGTCCGGTTCGCCTCGTTCCCCGAGGACGGGGCGCTGGTCGCGCTGGAGAAGCGCCTGTCCTACAGCGAGGACAGCCTCGGCGGGCTCCTCACCGCCGACAGCGAGACCCCGGACGGTTTCCGGCCCGGTTCCGGCGAGCTCGCGGCCCGGCTGTTCGAGATGGCCCGGGTCGGCGACACCCAGGGGATCCTCTCGTACGTGAACGACGGGGTGCCGGTGAACCTGTCCGACCACAGGGGCGAGACCCTGCTGATGCACGCGGCCTGCCACGGGCACGTGGAGACCGTCCGGGCGCTCACGCTGCGGGGCGCCGACCCGGACCGCGCCGACGACCGCGGCCACCGCCCGCTGACCGGCGCGGTGTTCAAGCGGGAGACCGAGGTCGTGCGGGTCCTGCTGGAGGCGGGGGCCGATCCGCGGGCGGGGTCGCCGTCGGCCGCCGACACGGCGCGGCTGGTCGGCGACACCGAGCTCCTCTCGTGGTTCGAGGAGACCGCTCCCCCGCCCGCGTGAGCGCTCAGCGCCGGACGCGCAGCACGAGCAGCGCCACCAGAAGCGCCGCGGCGGCGAACCCCGCGCCGGTCGCGAACGCCGCGTCCATGCCGTCGACGGCGGCCGCGGGGCCGTGGCCGGACGCGGCGGACCCGTAGGCCGTCACCATGACGGCCGAGCCCAGCGACCCGCCCGACCACAGCATGGCCTGGGCGACCCCGGCCGCCGCGCCCGACTGCTCCGGCTCGACGCTGCCGAGGATCGTCGCGTTCAGCGGCAGCATCGACAGTCCGCCGCCCGCGCCCATCAGGAGGAAGGGCACCAGCACCGCGCCGGCGTAGCCGTCCCCCGGAGAGAGCCGGGTCAGCCACAGCAGCCCGACGGTGAGGAGGGCGGTGCCGGCGACGACCAGGGGGCGGGCGCCGGCGCGCGCCAGCAGGCGCGGCGCGGTCCGCACGACGGCGAACTGCATCCCCACCATGGGCAGGAAGGCGGCCCCGGCGCGCAGCGGCCCGTAGCCGAGCACCTGCTGCAGGTACTGGGTGAGGAAGAAGAACGAGCCGAACATCGCGGCCGCCAGGCACAGCTGGGTCAGGTAGGACGCGGCCCGGTCGCGCCCGGTCAGCAGCCACAGCGGCATGAGCGGGCGGCGGGCGCGGGCCTCGACGGCCACGAAGGCGGCGAGCAGCGCGACCGCCGCGCCGAACGCCGCGAGCGCCCGGCCGTCGGCCCAGCCGTCCGACCCGGCCCGGATCAGCGCGTAGACGAGGGCGGTCATGCCCGTCGTGGAGGCGAGGGCGCCGACGACGTCGAACCGGCCGGGCCGGCGCGGCGTCTCGGTGAGGACGCGCGGCGCGGCCAGCGCCAGGACCAGGCCGACCGGGACGTTGACGAAGAACACCCAGCGCCACGACCCGGCCTCGGTCAGCACCCCGCCGGCGATCATGCCGACGGCGGCGCCCGCGCCGGTCACGGCGGAGAACACGCTCAGCGCGCGGACCCGGGCGGCGCCCTCGAAGTTGGTGGCGATGAGCGCCATGGCGCTCGGCGCGGCGACGGCGGCGGCGACGCCCTGGGCGGCGCGGGCGGCCAGCAGCCACCAGCCCGCGTCCGCGAACCCGCCGGCCAGCGACGCGGCGGTGAACAGCACGATCCCGGCGGTGAAGGCGCGGCGGCGCCCGAACACGTCCCCGGCGCGCCCGCCGAGCAGGAGCAGGCCGCCGAATGCGAGCATGTAGGAGTTCTGGATCCAGGCGAGCCCCCCGGTGGTCAGGCCGAGGCCCTCACGGACGTCCGGGAGCGCGATGGTGACGACGGAGGTGTCGAGGCCGATCATGAGCTGGCAGCCGACGATGACGGCGAGGACGGTTCCTGCACGATGATGGAGGGGCGGCGCGGCCGCGCCGGGAGGTGTCGACTCCCGGGTCGCGGCCGTCCGCCCGCTGGCTGCGGTCAAGGCGAACCTTCCCAGAAATAAGGAACGGCGAAGTACACTATGTGGGGAACGTACCACCGACGCACGCAAAAGAGAACGCTAGCGTTCACTATTTTCGGGATCGTGCCGTGACCCGTGCCGACTCCGGCGCCCCCGCCGACCCGGGGCCCGCGGCCACCCGCCGCCGCGGCGGCGACCTGGAGGCCGCGATCTTCGACGCCGTGTTCGCCCAGCTGGAGGCCGTCGGCTACCGCGGGCTGACCATGGAGGGCGTCGCCAACGGCGCCCGCACCGGCAAGGCCGCCCTCTACCGGCGCTGGCGGTCCAAGAACGAGCTGATCACCGACGCGCTCAAGCACGTCCTGCCCGAGCCGCCGACCGCGCCGCGGACCGGGTCGCTGCGCGAGGACATGCTGCGGATCCTGGGCTGCCTGCGCGACACGCTGATCGCCTGCCGCGGGGCGGCGTTCCGGATGCTGAAGGAGGAGAGCGAGGAGGGCGTCGGCCTCATCCACGACGTCGTGCGCGACCGGCTCTCCAAACCCGTCCGCGACCTGCTCTACGAGGCGCTGCGCGAGGCCGCCGCGCGCGGGGAGATCCGGCCCGAGGCCGCCACCCGGCGGATCGCGAACGTGGGCCCGGCGGTGATGGTGTACGACAACCTCACCGAGGGCGGCCCGATCACCGACGACGACCTGGCGTCGATCGTCGACGAGGTCCTCATGCCGATCGTGCGCCCCTGACGAAGGTCGGGGTGCGCGGCGGCCGTTCGACCATGATCGGAAGCGGCCCGCGGCCGGGAGGCTGGGGCGATGCGATCATCATCCGCCACCCCCCGCCTGCTCGCGGCCGCGGCCGTCCTGCCCCTCGCCCTGTCCGCGTGCGGCACCTCCGCCCACGCGGCGAAGACCGCCGCCGCGGCGCCCGCCACGTTCGGCCTGCCCCGCCCGACGGGCCCGCACCAGGCCGTCGGGACGACCGAACTGCACCTCGTGGACGCCGGGCGCGCCGACCCGTGGGTGCCAGGCCGGACACGCGAACTCATGGTCAGCGTCTGGTATCCGGCCGTCAAGGCCTCCGGGCCGAAGGCGCCGTACCTGCGTCCCGGGGTCGCCAAGGCGCTCTCGGAGGTCGACGCGCTCGGCGTGTTCAAAGCCGGGACGGTCGACTGGGCGGGCGCCCGGACCCACGCCGCCGAGGGCGCCCCCGCGGACGCGCGGCGCCCGAGGCCCGTCGTCCTGTACTCCCCCGGTTTCGGCGTCCCGCGCGCGCTCGGCACCACGATCGCCGAGGAGCTGGCCAGCCGCGGGTACGTGGTGGTGACCGTGGACCACACCTACGAGACGGCCCCCGTGGAGTTCCCCGGCGGGCGCGTCGAGCTCCAGCACATGCCCTCGCAGGGGCCGCAGCGGCTGAAGACCGGCCTGGACGCGCGCGTGAAGGACACTCACCTCGTCCTCGACCGGCTCGCCGCGCTGCGGGCCGGCCGCAACCCCGACGCCGAGGGGCGGGCCCTGCCCAGCGGCCTCGGACGGTCGCTCGACCTGTCCCGGGTCGGCATGGTCGGGCACTCCGCGGGCGGGATCGAGGCCGCCGAGGCCATGCGCACCGACCGGCGGGTGGACGCGGGCATCGACATGGACGGCACCATGCAGTACGCGGAGAACGACTTCGTACGGGTCGCCGAGACCGGGCTCGACCGCCCGTTCATGCTGATGGGGGCCGCCACTGGCGGCTCCCCGCAGACGCACCTGACGACCCCGTCCTGGACGTCGTTCTGGAACCGCTCGACGGGGTGGAAGCGCGACCTGAACGTTCCCGCCGCGAGCCACTACTCCTACACCGACGTCCAGGCGATCCTCCCGGCGCTGGACGGGGAGCTCGACATCCCCGCCCGGGACCGCGCCGACCTCGTCGGGACGGTCGACCCCGAACGGATGACGGCGTCGGTGCGGGCCTACGTCACCGCGTTCTTCGACCGGGCGCTGCTCGGACGGCACCGCCCGGTCCTCGACCGCCCGTCGCCCCGCCACCCCGACGTGCGGTTCATCCGCTGACCAGGCCGTGCACGCCCTCGCCGTCGGGCAGGATGAGCTGGCGGCGGGGGTAGGGCATCTCGATGCCCTCCTTGGCGAAGCGGCGGTGCAGCCGCTTGACGAACTCGTGCTTCAGGCGGAACTGGTCGCCGAACTCGTCGGTCCGCAGGATCACGGTGAAGCCGATCGAGGAGTCGCCGAAGGTGTGGAAGCGCACCAGCGTCTCGCTGTCCTTCACCCCGCCCTGCACCTCGTTCATGACCTCCTGGCCGACCTCGACGACCACGCTCTCGACGCGCTCCAGGTCGCTCTCGTAGGCCACGCGCGCCTGGATCAGCAGCGACATGTCCTCGGCGGGGCGGTGGTAGTTGGTGAGGATCGTGTCGGAGAACCGCTGGTTCGGGATGACCTCGATGTTGTCCGACAGCGTCCGGATGGAGGTGTTGCGCCAGTTGATGTCGACGACGTACCCCTCCTGGCCGCTGCTCAGCTTGATGTAGTCGCCGGGCTCGATCGTCTTGGACGCCAGGACGTGCACGCCCGCGAAGAGGTTGGCCAGCGTGTCCTGGAGGGCGAGGGCGACCGCGAGACCGCCGACGCCGAGGGCGCCGAGCAGCGGCGAGATCGAGATCCCGAGGCTCTGCAGCATCACCAGGACGCCGACGCCGATCACGAGGACCCGGGTGATGTTCGCGAAGATCGTCACATTGCCGGCGACGCCCTGCCGGACCATCGCGATCGAGGTGACCGATCCCGCGATCAGGCGGGCCATGGCCAGCGAGACGATGAGGATGGCGGCGGCCGTGAGCGCCTTGGCGATCACGGCGAGCGTGCCGTCCGGCAGGTGCAGCGCCCGGGCCGCGCCCCACAGGCCGAGCAGCACCGAGACGGGCACCGCCAGGTCCTTGATCAGGCGGGCGGCCAGGTCGTCCCACGCCCAGCGCGTGTCGCCCGCCCGCCGGAACAGCCGGCCGGTGAGCAGCCGCAGGACCACCGCGATCCCGACCGCGGCCACCAGCACGGCGACGGCTCCCACCACCCGATGCCAGCTCAGATCGCCAAGGTCAGCCATGACGCTGAAGATTCCTCCTCTGTCCGGGAAGGCACGGCGCCGCCCGTTGAAATATCCCTTTTGCGTGTTACGAGCCCTGATCGTAGTGAAGACCGGAGGCACTGCGAGGCACATCACGGCACATCTGGCTCCGGGGCCCGGGGACCTGCCGGTTACGATCGATCGAGTGGTGAGCGTGGGAATGATGCGCCGGCTCGGGGTCACGGCGCTGGGATTGCGGAACGGCCCCCACCGGGTGACGGTCGAGCGCGACCTGGAGGTTCCGGCCGCCGACGGCGTGACGCTGCTGGCCGACCGGTACTCGCCCGCCGGCGTCGAGAAGGCGCCGACGGTGCTGGTCCGCTCGCCCTACGGGCGGCGCGGGCCGTTCGGCCTCATGTGCGGGCAGGGCTTCGCCTCGCACGGGTTCCAGGCCGTGGTGCAGAGCGTGCGCGGCGGCTTCGGGTCCGGCGGCGTCTTCGAGGCGCTGGACGAGCGGGAGGACGGCCTCGCCACCATCGAGTGGCTGACCTCGCAGCCGTGGTTCGGCGGCACGTTCGCCATGCACGGCCCGAGCTACCTCGGCTACGTCCAGTGGGCCGTCGCCGCCGAGGCCGGGCCCGAGCTGAAGGCGCTGTCGATGCAGGTCACGGCGTCCACCTTCCGGGACGCCGTCAACGTCGGCGGCACCTTCGCCCTGGAGTCGGCGCTCATCTGGGTCGACCTGACCGCGCGGATGAAGAACTCCCTGTCGGGCATCACGACCGGCATCATGTCGCCGCGCCGCGCCCGCCGCGCCACCCTGTCGGGACGCCCGCTGGCCGAACTCGACCGGCTCGCGACCGGCGAGCAGCAGCGCTTCTTCCAGGACCTGCTCGTCAACGGCCCCGACACGCCGTTCTGGGACAAGCGCGACTTCAGCACCACCGTGTCACAGGTCACCGCGCCGGTGAACATGACGGGCGGGTGGTACGACATCTTCCTGCCCTGGCAGATGAAGGACTACGCGGCGCTGCGCGCCGCCGGCCGGCGCCCCTACCTGACGATCGGGCCCTGGTTCCACGCCGACCAGCGCATGATGCGCGGCTCGGTCGCCGACGCGATCGCGTGGTTCCGCGCCCACCTGCTGGACGACCCGTCCGGCCTGCGCTCGCAGCCCGTCCGGATCTTCGTCACCGGCGCGGAGGAGTGGCGCGAGTTCCCCGACTGGCCCGTCCCCGGCATGTGCGAGGAGCGCTGGCACCTGCACCCGGCGGGCGCCCTGTCCCCCGACGAGCCGCCGGACTCCGATCCCGACCGCTACCGCTACGACCCGAACCACCCGACGCCGTTCCTCGGCGGCCCGACCCTGCTCGGCGAGACGCACCCCTCCACCGACCAGAAGCGCCTGGAGCGCCGCCGGGACGTGCTGACCTTCACCTCGGGCGTCCTGGACGAGGACATGGAGGTCATCGGCCCGGTCACCGCCGATCTGCACGTCCGCTCGAACCGCGAGCACACCGACTTCGTCGTGCGGCTCTGCGACGTCACCCCCGAGGGCGAGTCCCTCAACCTGTGCGAGGGCATGCGCCGCCTCGTCCCCGGCGCCCCCGAGCCCGGGCCCGACGGGGTCCGCCGCGTCGCCGTCGAGCTCTGGCCGGTCGGCCACCGCTTCCGCCGCGGGCACCGCGTCCGCGTGCAGGTGGCCAGCGGCGCCTACCCCCGCGTCGCCCGCAACCCCGGCACCGGCGCCCCGATCGGCACCGCCACCGAGATGCTCACCGCCGACCAGGAGATCTTCCACGCCCCCGGGCACCCGTCCTCGATCACCCTGCCGATCGTCCGCTGACCGGCGGGGCGGCGGGGTCAGCCGCGGCGGGCCCGGAGGGCCTCCAGGGCCCTGTCGGCGTGGACGTTCATGCGGACCTCGCTCTTGACGACCGCGAGGACGCGGCGGTCGGTGTCGATGACGAAGGTCTGGCGCCTGGTCGGCATGAGGGCCACCGAGCGCTTGACGCCGAAGCGCGCCCGGACCTCGCCGGACGGGTCGGACAGCAGCGGGTAGCCGAGCGAGTGCTTGTCGGCGAACTCCTTCTGCTTGCCGACCGGGTCCGCGCTGACGCCCACCGGGCGGGCTCCCGCCTCCGCGAGCTCGGCGACCACGTCGCGGAAGTGGCAGGCCTCGGCGGTGCAGCCGGGGGTCATGGCCGCCGGATAGAAGAACAGGACCACCGGGCCCTCGGCCAGCAGGCCGGTCAGGGTGCGCGGTTCGCCCGTCTCGTCCGGGAGTTCGAAGTCGTCGACGACGTCACCGGGTCTCATGGGTCGAACCTAGCCGAGGCCAGGACCGGGGCCCCGCGCGGTGCGTCATCCGTATCCGTCGCAGAAGTTTCGCCGCAGGTGAGCGCCGTGCGGCCGGCCCCGGGGGCAGGTATTCCGATTCGTCAGGTTTGACGGGGAGGGGGGAGGGATAGGAAACTGACCGAGCAGGTGTCTACGACGCAGATACCTCCGAGCTTCCCCTGTGTAGTCCCGGAGGATCCGTCATGCATCGCCCGCTTCACATCGCTCTGGTGTCCGCCTCCGACCTTGACGGCGAGCACCTGCAGTCAGTCCACGTCCGGGATCTCGCCCGCTCCCTCACCCGACCGCTGGTCGCCGACGGTGAGCCGAACCAGGTGACGGTCTACACGCGCCGCCAGGACCGCTCCGCCCGCAGCCGGGTCCGGCTCGCGCCGGGCGCCGCCGTGGTGAACCTGGACGCCGGGCCCGCCCGTCCGCTGTCGGACGACGAGCTGCTCCAGCACCTGCGCGACTTCGCCGACGGCCTGCGCCGCCGCTGGTCCGGATCGGCGCGCCCCGACATCGTGCACGCGCACGGCTGGATCGGCGGCCTGGCCGCCTGCGCCGTCGCCCGCGAGCTCGGCATCCCCTTCGTGCAGAGCTACCACGGCGTGGCCGCCGTCGAGCGGCAGGCCGGACGCCAGGTCCACCCGCACCGCGACCGCCTGGAGAAGGCCATCGGGCGCGACGCCGACCTGGTGCTGGCCGGGCACGCCGAGGAGGCCACCGCGGTCGTGCGGACGGGCGTCCCGCGGCCCTCGGTCGCGGTCGTCCCCTACGGCGTGGACTCCGAGCACTTCTCCCAGGTCGGCCCGGCGATGCCGCACGGCGACCGGGCCCGCCTGGTGATCGTCAGCGAGGACCTCGGCACCGACGTCGAGACCGCGCTGCGCGCCCTGGTGCACGTCCCCGACGCCGAGCTGGCCGTCGCCGGCGGCCCGGAGCGCGAGGAGCTGGAGCACGACTCGGCCGTCCACCGGCTGCGGCTGCTGGCCAAGGAGCTGCACGTCGCCGACCGGGTCATCTTCCTCGGGCGGCTGCCCCGCAAGTCCCTGCCGAAGCTGCTGCGGACCGCCAGCCTCGCGCTCTGCCTGGCCCCGCACCAGCCGTCCCCGACGGCGCCGCTGGAGGCCATGGCCTGCGGCGTCCCCGTGGTGGCGACCCCGGTCGGCGGCAACGCCGACGAGGTCCTGGACCACATCACCGGCATCCACGTCCCGGCGGGGCGGCCGGTCGTGATCGGGCGGGCGATCCGGCAGCTGCTGTCGGAGGACACCACGCTGCACGGCTACTCGATCGCCGCCGGCGACCGCGCCCGCTCCCGCTACTCCCTGGAGCGGATCGGCGCCGAGACGCTGCGCGCGTACCTGAAGGTGCTGCCCGTCCCCGAGCCCGAGCCGGCCGCGGAGGACGAGGCCGAGCAGGAGACCGGCAAGGCCCCCGCCCTCGTCGGCTGACGCGCACCCGGCCCGCGGGCCCCGGACCGTCCCGGTCCGGGGCCCGCTCACGTCCCCCCGGATGGGATACTCGACCGGGATGACCGGAAAGGACTGTTCGTGCTGATCGGCAGGGCGGCGGAGCTGGCGGAGCTGACCGCCGCACTGGACCGCGCCGCCGCGGGCGGCGCGGGCGTCGTGCTGGTCAGCGGGGACGCGGGGGTCGGCAAGACGCACCTGGTGTCCGCGCTCACCGCCGCCGCCGTCGACCGCGGCTGCGCCGTCCTCGTGGGGCAGTGCGCCGAGCTCGGCGAGAGCATGCCCTACCTGCCGCTCACCGACGCCCTGTGGGCCGCCGCGCACGCCGGGACGCCGGAGGCGGACGAGGTCCGCGCCGCGCTCGACGCCCGGCCCGCGCTCGCGCGCCTGCTGCCCGACGGCGAGGGCGGTCCCGCCGCGGGGTCCGAGCTCGGCCAGCAGCAGCTGTTCGGCGCCGTGCTCGGCCTGCTCGGGGAACTGGGCGACGAGCGGCCCGTCCTGCTCGTCCTGGAGGACCTGCACTGGGCCGACCGGTCGACGCGGCACCTGCTGACGTTCCTGAGCCGCGTCCTGCAGCGCGAGCGGGTCTGCCTCGTCGGGACGTACCGGTCCGACGACCTGCACCGGCGGCACCCGCTGCGGCCCGTGGTCGCCGAGCTGCTGCGGCTGCCGAACGTGACGGGCGTCGAGGTCCGCCCGTTCGGGCGCGGCGAGACCGCCCAGTACCTCGCCGAGCTGGCGCGCGGGTCCGCCCCGGTCACGGCGCGGACCGTCGAGCGGGTGCACCGCCGGTCGGAGGGCAACCCCTTCTACGCCGCCGAGCTGTACTCCTCCGGCCTGGACGTCGGGGACGACGGGGCGGCCGGGCTGCCGTCCGCGCTCGCCGACCTGCTGCTGTCGCGGATCGAGCGGCTGTCGGACGCGGGCCAGCGGGTGGTGCGGGTCGCGGCCGTGGCGGGGCGCCGCGTCGACGACGAGCTGGTGCGCGTCGTGGCGGGGCTGGACGAGGCGACGGTCGGCGAGGCGCTGCGCGAGGTGGTGTCGCACCAGCTGCTCGTCCCGTCCGGCGCCGGGTACACGTTCCGGCACGCGCTGCTGCGCGAGGCCGTCTACGCCGACCTGCTGCCCGGCGAGCGGACCCGGCTGCACGCCGACTTCGCCCGGCTCCTGTCGGGCCTCCCGGCCGGCACGCGCGGGTCGGCCGCCGAGCTGGCGCACCACAGCCTCGCCGCGCACGACCTGCCCGCCGCGTTCGCCGCGTCCGTCCGGGCGGGCCGGGAAGCCGACCGCCTCGCCGCGCCCGCCGAGGCCTACGAGCACTACGACCGGGCGCTGGAGCTGTGGGACGCCGTCCCCGATCCGGAGGCCGCCGCCGGAACGGACCGGATGCGCCTGTCGCTGGCGGCCGCCCAGGCGTCCGCGCGGGCCGGCGAGCTGCGCCGGGCGGTGCACCGCCTGCGCCGGGTGCTGGCCGCGGCCGACCCCGCCGACGTGCGGCTCGGCTGCCTGCTGCGCGAGCACCTGGCCGGCTACCTCGGCGACATCGACGAGGACGCCGAGTCGCAGACGGTGGCGCGGGAGGCGGTCGCGATGCTGCCCGCCGACCCGCCGACCGTCGAGCGCGCCGACGCGCTCGCCACCTACGCGCGGACGCTGATGTACCGGGACGCGGCCGGGGAGATGCCCGGGTACGCCGAGCGCGCGATCGAGACGGCGCGCGAGGCGGGCGCCACCGGCGCCGAGGCCAGCCTGCTGGTCACGCTCGGCCTGTACCGCGAGTCGCGGGAGGCCGACACGGGTGTGGCGGAGGTGTTCGCCCGCGCCCACGAGCTGGCCGCGGCGGCCGGCGACAGCTCCATGATCGCGATGCGGGCGGCGTTCCACCACGCCCGGACGAAGTTCGACCGCGGCGACCTCGCGGGCGCGGTGCGCGCCGCCGACGCGGGCGTGAAGTACGCCGTCGACAACGGGATCGTGTGGAGCACGTTCGGCACCGTGCTGCGCTCCCTGCGCTACCTCGTCCACTACACGTCGGGGAACTGGGCGGAGGCGGGCCGGCTGGCCGACCAGTTCGCCGTGCAGGTCGTCCGCACGCCCGAGGCGCAGGTGTCGGCGTACGCCCTGTTCCTGGAGGTCGCGCAGGGCGCCCCGACGGTCGAGGAGCGGCTGCGCTGGATCGCTCCACTGTGGGGGCAGGACGCGTTCGTCAACTACCTCGCCCGCGGGCTCGCCGCCGAGCACGCGCTGTGGCGCGGCGACCCGGACACGGCCGCCGAGCACATCGGCGACGTCGTCGACACCGTCTACGTCCAGACGGTCGGCGCCATCCGCATCGCGGCGACCGGGCTGTGGGCGGAGGCCGAGCGGGCGGCCCGCGCCCGCGCCGCCGGCGACGACGAGGCGCTGCGGGCGGCGCGGGAGACCGGCGACATGCTCCTGCGGATCGCGCGCAGCGTCGTCGCGGTCAACGTCGACGGGCAGCCGCGCGGCTGGCTCGGCTGGGAGGGGCAGGGCTGGCTGGCCCGCGCGGAGGCCGAGCGCCGCCGCCTGGACGGCGTCCACGACGTGGAGCTGTGGCGCAGGGCGGCCGAGCTGTTCACCTACGGCGACGCCGACGGCGGGTTCGTCTACGAGGTGGCGCGGTCGCGGTGGCGGCTGGCGGAGGCGCTGGCCGAGAACGGCGAGCGGGACGAGGCCGCCGTGCAGTGGCGGGCGACCGTGCGGGCCGCCGCGCACGTCCCCCCGGCCTGCCTAGCGACCCCGCCGGTCAGTCGCCGGCGGCGATGCAGAAGGGGTGG
>NZ_BAABEV010000044.1:0-74688 GCF_039540335.1 Actinomadura verrucosospora
GAGCCCGGCGGCCAGCGGCGTGCGGCCCCCGGTCGGCAGGGCCCGCAGCCGCGCCGCGCCCGCCTCGACCGACGACGTCGGCGGCAGCACGAGCTCGGCGGTGCGCCCCCGGAAGGTGACCAGGCCGACCTTGTCGCGGCGCTGGTAGGCGTCCAGCAGCAGGCTGAGGACGGCCGTCTTCACCGTCGTCATGCGGCGGCGGGCGGCCATCGAGCCGCTGGCGTCCACGACGAACAGCACCAGGTTCCCCTCGCGGCCCTCGCGGACCGCCTCCCGCAGATCGTCCGGGCGCAGCACGAGGCCGGCGCCGGACCGGCCGCGCGCCCGCTGCCGCGGCGCGGCGGCCAGCAGCGTCGCCACCACGTGGGGGTCGCGGACCTTCGCGGCCGGGCGCCGCGCCCCGGTGACCCGGCCCCGCACCGTCCGCGATCGCGACCGCCGTCCCGCGGTGCCCTCGCCGACGCCCGGAACCTCCAGCAGTGGCACGGCGTGCGGCGCGGCGACCGCCGCGACCCGCTCCCCGCCCCCGCCGGCGGACCGCTCGTCCTGGGACGAACCCGCGTCCTGCGCCGGGCCCGCGTTCTGCGACAGGCCCGCGTCCTCTGACGGGGCCGTGTTCTGCTCCGAACCCGTGTTCCGTTCGGGGGCCGCGTCCTGCGACGGACCCGCGTCGTGCGACGAGCCCGCGTTCCGCTCGGGGCTCGCGTCCTGGGACGTGGCAGGGTCCTGCGGCGCTCCGTCCTGCGGCGGGGACGGGGGCCGGCCGCCCCCTCCGCCGTCCGGGGGAGGATCGTCGGGGGACGTGCGGTCGAGCAGCTCGTCGAGCAGCGCCTCGTCCAGTCCGGGGGCGTCGAACGGGTCGCGGCGGCGCCGGTGCGGCAGCGACAGGCGGGCCGCCGCGCGCACGTCCTCGTCGGCCACCGCGCCTCGGCCGTGCCAGGCGGCGTGCGCGAGCGCGGCGTTGGCCGTGACCAGGTCGGCGCGCAGGCCGTCGACCTCGAAGCCCGCGCACACTGCCGCGATCTGCTCCAGCCGCTCGTCCGGCAGCCGGACCCCGGCGAGCCTGTCCCGCGCGGCCGAGATGCGCTCCGCCAGCTCCGCCTCGGCGTCCGCCCAGCGCGCGGCGAACGCGGCGGGGTCCGCCTCGAACGCCAGCCGCCGCCGCACGACCTCGGCCCGCTCCTTAGGATCCCGCGACGCCCGCACCTCGACCGTCAGCCCGAAGCGGTCGAGGAGCTGGGGACGCAGCTCGCCCTCCTCCGGGTTCATCGTCCCGACCAGCAGGAACCGGGCCGCGTGCCGCACCGACACCGACTCGCGCTCCACGTAGCAGGTGCCGAGCGCGGCGGCGTCCAGCAGGAGGTCGACCAGATGGTCGTGCAGGAGGTTCACCTCGTCCACGTACAGGACGCCGCGGTGCGCCGCCGCGAGCAGCCCCGGCTCGAAGGCCTTGACGCCCTCGGTCAGGGCCCGCTCGACGTCCAGCGACCCCGCGAGCCGGTCCTCCGAGGCGCCCACCGGCAGCTCCACCAGCGCGGACGGCCGCCGCTCGGACGGGCCGCCCGGCTCGTGGGGGCCGTCCGGGCAGGACGGGTCGGGCGCCGCCGGGTCGCAGGCGAACCGGCAGCCAGGCACCGTGTCCACGGCGGGGAGCTGCGCGGCCAGGGCCCGGACGATCGTCGACTTGGCGGTGCCCTTCTCACCGCGCACCAGCACGCCCCCGACCCGCGGCGAGACGGCGTTGAGCAGCAGCGCCAGCTTCAGATCGTCCAGCCCGACGACGGCGCTGAACGGGTAGGCGGTGTTCACACCTGGACCTTCCGGTTGACATGGGCGACCCGCCAGCCGCTCCCGGCGGCGGTGAGCCTCGTGGTGGACAGCGGCGCGAGGTCGATCCGGTCGGCCGCGAGGACGCCGGCGCCGAGCGCGTGGGCGAGGGCCGCCCGGATCACGCCCGCGTCGCAGACGGCGACGCCGGGCGGGCGGCCGCCGAGCCACGCCGCGACCCGCGCCGCGAGCGCGGACCGGCTCTCGCCGCCGTGGGGCGCGGCGTCCGGGCCGGTCAGCCAGGCGGGCAGCGCGTCCGGATCGGCGTCCGCGAGGCGGAGCCCCGCCCAGGAGCCGTGGTCGGCCTCGGCGAGCGCCGCGACGGGGCGGGCGTCGAGGCCGAGCGCGGCGCAGGTCTCCCGGGCGGCGCGGGCGGGCGACGTCCACACCGCCCCGTCCGGCAGCGCCCCGGCCAGGGCCCTCGCCCTCGCCAGGCCGGACGGGTCCGCGGCGGGGTCGGCGGGGAAGCGGGCCTGCCGCATCCCCGCCGACGTCGCGTGCCGGACGAACAGCACGCCGGTCAGGGCGGCCCGCTCACGCCGGCGCCGGGGCCCGGGCGGCCCGGTCGCAGAACCACCCGAACAGGGTCCCGAAGCACGCCCAGAACACCAGCTGCGTCCCGAGCGAGGTGATGCGGAACTGCCACAGCAGCGTGGCGGGGAACCCGTCCGGCACCTCGTCCACGGTCGGCAGCAGCACCGACGCCACCGCCACCGGGACGACGAACGCGAGGACGGCCGCCGGCCAGCGCGCCCACGGCCCGCCGCGCACGCCGCGCGCCGTGGTCACCGCGATGGCGGTGGAGAGCAGCCCGACCCCGATCATCGCCAGGTACAGCAGGGTGCGGGTGTTGATCGTCTCCGGGTCGCCCACCGCGGGCGGGTTCGCCGGATACTTCAGGAACGGCACGACGATGACGGCGGCGAAGGCCGTCCCGGCCGCGGCGAGCGCCAGCGCGGCGTCCGAGCGCGGCCCGACGCGCCCCCGCAGCCCCGCGAAGGCGAGCGCGAACACGCCGCCCACCGCGAGGCCGTAGAGACCCGTGGCGAGGAAGAGCCCGGCCTTCTGCGTGCCCCGGCCCACCTCCTCGCCGTGCTCGTGTGTTCCGGACTCCTGTTCGTGTGTTCCGGACTCGTGCCCGTGTGCTGCCACGTGCCCGCGTGGCGCGGACTCGGGCTCGGCGGCCGCGCCGTGCTCGTGCACGGCGGCGGCCTTCTCCAGGGCGATCGCTTCGTCGATGCGGGGTTCGCCGACCGCGAAGGCGAAGGCGCCCGCGACGAGACCGGCCAGCAGGCCCAGAAGAAGGCCCCTGACCAGCAGGGTGCGTACCACGCGGCGGTCTAGTGGCAGGGCACGCCGAGCAGGTGCCGCCCGTCGTGCATCAGCTCGTGGAGGTAGCCGCCGGTCTGCGACACGGCGCCGTTGTCCATCAGGACGAGGTAGCCGAGGAGCAGCAGCGCGGGCACCGCGAGCAGCCAGGGAACGAGGTGGGAAAGGGGGATGTGGCGAGCCGACAGCGTGCTCACGGAGCCTCCGTAGGGGATCTTGCGCGTCCCGGACAATGAGGTCGCGATCACCCGAGCGACCTGGCTCCCGGGATCGTCGTCCCGGATACAGTGGCGCGTCCGCACCGGCATCTCACCGGATTTCCCTCGGGCAACCGTGAATCAGCCGAACCGTACGGGCCCGCCGATCGCCCTGTCAACAGCGCGGCCCCGCCCCCGCCTCGCCCGTTGAACCGGATACACGGCCAGCAAGGGGCCGAAATCCGGCTTTGTTGCCATGAAGAGCGACTCACCTATCATGGCGATTTTCGTCCCCCGTCCCCCGTCCCCGTCCCCCGCCGCCCCGAGAACGACCGACGTTGGAGCTCCCCACGTGACCACCCAAGAGACCGGCCCGCCCTCCTCCCTCGACGACGTCAAGGGGTGGTTCCCGAAGATCGACCAGCTGCTCTTCACCTGGTTCCTGGAACGCCAGGAGAGGCTCGGCCAGCGCGGCGACCTGGTGGAGCTCGGCTCCTACCTCGGCAAGAGCGCCATCCTGATGGGCCGCCACCTGCGGGAGGGCGAGACCTTCACCGTGTGCGACCTGTTCGACACCGACGCCCCCGACGACTCCAACCAGGCGGAGATGCGGGGCTCCTACTCCACCCTGACCCGCCGGGCGTTCGAGTCGAACTACCGCGCCTTCCACGACCGGCTCCCGGAGATCGTCCAGGGCCCGACCTCGCTGATCCTGGACCACGTCCAGCCGGAGACCTGCCGCTTCGTGCACGTGGACGCGTCCCACCTGTACGAGCACGTGCAGGCCGACATCCGCGCCGCGCACGTGCTGCTCCCGGCCGGGGGCCTCATCGTCTGCGACGACTACCGGTCCGAGCACACTCCCGGGGTCTCCGCCGCGGTGTGGGAGTCGGTGGCCACCGACGGCCTGCGCCCGATCTGCGTCACCACGCAGAAGCTCTACGGCACCTGGGGCGACGCCGACGCGGTCCAGGATGACCTCCTGGACTGGCTGGCGGCGCGGGACGACGCCTGGCACGAGGTCCAGCAGGTCGCCGGGCGCCGGCTCGTCCGCGTCAAGGGCATGGGGGCGACGCGCCCGCCGAACGAGGCCGGCCGGCTGAAGGAGCGGCTCGCGCGGGCGGAGAAGCGGCTCGCCAAGGCGGAGGACAGGCTGGCCCGCGCGCGCGGCGAGCTGGAGGCCGTCCGCGGCTCGGTCAGCTTCAGGCTGGGGCGGGCGGCCACCGCCCTCCCGCGCGCCCTGCGCGGCGGCCGCCGGCCCTAGCCCCGCCCTCGGCACGTCGATAGAACGCGTTCTAGTATCGGCGCCATGCGACACGGCATCGTGCTCTTCACCAGTGACCGGGGCATCACGCCCGCCGCCGCCGCGCAGGCCGCCGAGGAGAACGGGTTCCACACCTTCTACGTGCCCGAGCACACCCACATCCCGGTCCGGCGCGACGCCGCGCACCCCGGGACGGGCGACGAGACACTGCCCGACGACCGCTACACGCGGACGCTCGACCCCTGGGTCGCGCTGGCGTCCGCGGTCACCGTCACCTCGCGGATCCGGCTCGCGACGGCCGTCGCGCTACCGGTGGAGTCGGACCCGATCACGCTCGCCAAGACCGTCGCCTCGCTCGACCACCTGTCGGGCGGCCGGGTCACCATCGGCGCGGGGTTCGGCTGGAACACCGACGAGCTCGCCGACCACAACGTGCCCGCCGACCGGCGGCGGACGGTGCTGCGCGAGTACGTGGAGGCGATGCGGGCGCTCTGGACGCAGGAGCAGGCCTCCTACGCGGGGGAGTTCGTCTCCTTCGGGCCGTCCTGGGCGTGGCCCAAGCCGGTCCAGCCGCACGTCCCGCTGCTGATCGGCGCGGGCGGCGGACCGAAGACGCTCGCGTGGATCGCCGCCCACGCCGACGGCTGGATGACCACCCCGACCGAGCGCGACATCCTCCCCAAGGTCGCCGCCCTGCACGCGGCCTGGGCGGACGCGGGGCGCGCGGGCCGGCCGGAGGTCTGCGTCCTGGCCGCGGCACGCCCCTCGCCCGAGGACGTCGCCGCCTGGGAGGAGGCCGGGGTCACCGAGATCATGTGGGGGCTGCCGGACCGGCCCGCCGACGAGGTGGTCGCCTTCCTGGCCCGCCACGCCGCCCGCCTCGGCCTGTGACGCGGCCGGGCCGCGCGGTGCATTCGCGAGGGCCTTTAATGTGTTTTGTCTGACTCGTCCGAAATGCCGGAGACAATGGCGCGACCGTGCCGTTCAGAGCTTTCGGCCGACTCCCGCATAGCACCATTGGCGGTCCGCGCGGGGCGGCACGACCGTGCCCGCGTCGGGGCGCCACATCGACAGGGTGGTGAGGCCGGGCTCCACGAGCTCGAAACCGTCGAACAGGCGCGTGACCTCCGCGTGGCTGCGCAGGGTGATCTGGTACGTGGCCCGCTCGTACACGGCGCCCGCGTGCCGGACCCTCCTGTCGGCGTCGAAGTCGCCGGTCACGTGCGACACCGCCAGGTGGCTGCCGGGTGCCATCGCCTCGCGGAGCCGCGCCACGATCCCGGGCGGGTCGTCGCCGTCGCCGATGAAGTGCAGTACGGCCAGCATCAGCACGGCGACCGGCTGGTCGAAGTCGATGAGCCCCTTCAGCGCGGGGTTCGCCAGGATCTCGTCCGGACGGCGGGCGTCGCCCTGGATGACGGTCACTCCGGGTGTACCCGCCAGCAGCGCCCGCCCGTGGACCAGCACGACCGGCTCGACGTCGACGTAGACGACGTGGGAGTCCGGCGCGACCTGGTGGGCGATCTCGTGCACGTTGCCCTGGGTGGGCAGACCCGAGCCGATGTCGATGAACTGCCGGATCCCGGACTCGGCGAGGAAGCGGACCGCGCGCCGCAGGAACGCGCGGTTCTGGCGCGCCATGAAGGGGGTGTCGGGAGCGTGCTTGACGACCTCCTCCACGGCCTCCCGGTCCGCGGCGTAGTTGTCCTTTCCGCCCAGAAGGTAGTCGTACATCCGCGGGACGTTCGGCGTGTGCGGATCGACGGTGTCCAGCGTCCTCTCCCCGGTTCGCGGCGACGCGACCTCCGGTCTGGGAAATGTCGCGAAGTTACCCGGGACATGTAAGCATTGCGATCAACTCGGAAACAACCGAAACGACGATGCCGACGCGGAGGACGCGAAATGCGAAGCGACGCCGGAACCCCATCGCCGATCCCCGGTCCCCCCGCGCGGGACGACGGCGCGGCGGCCATCGCGGAAGCCGGCGGGCTGCACGAGTACCAGCTGAGGCTGCACGCCGAGTACGGGCCGGTGGTGCGGTTCCCCCTGCCCGGCGCGGGGATGGCGGTGTCGGTGGCCGACCCGGTGCTGCTGGAGGCCACCGCGAAGATCAACAAGCGGCCGGAGAAGCTGTTCGAGTTCCTGGCGCCCCTCCAGGAGTCGGGCAACCTGCAGACGATCCCGGCCGACGAGCACGGCCCCTGGCGCCGGGTCATGCTGTCGGTGCTGGCCGGGCGCCCCTCCCACGAGGCGCACTTCGCCCGCTTCACCGCGCTCGCCGCCGAGCTGGCCGACCGGTGGGAGGCGCACGACGGCCCCGTCGCGCTCCAGCGGGACCTGAGCGAGCTGTCGCTGCGCATGATCTGCCAGTACGCGCTCGGCAGCGGCCTGGAGTCCCCGGACTCGGCCGCGCGGGTCGTCTCGGCGTTCGAGACCGTCCTCACCGAGTACATGGGGCAGGCCGGGGACGGGCCGGGGAGCCGCGCCCAGGAGGCCCTGGCCTACCTGCGCGCCACCGTCGACCAGGTGCTCACCGCGCACCGCGAGCAGGGCGGGACGGCGCCGGCCGGGCGCAGCGACCTGATCGCCGCGCTGGCGGAGGCGGGCGAGTCCCCGGCGCGCATCCGCGACACGGTCCTGATGACGATGCTCGCCGCCCACCACACCACCGGCGTCGCCATCTCCTGGACGCTGTACCTGCTGGCCCGGCACCCGGACGCCGCCGAGCGCGTCGCCGAGGAGCTGGACCGCGTGCTCGGCGACCGGTCCGTCCCCGAGTACGGCGACCTCAGGCGGCTGACCTACCTGGACATGGTGCTCAGGGAGACCATGCGCCTGTACCCGCCGGGACCCTACGGCGCGCGGGAGGCCACCGAGGACATCGTGCTCGGCGAGTACACCGTCCCGGCGGGGACGACCGTCTTCTACCCGTTCTGGGCCGTGCACACGAACCCCGACTACTGGCCCGACCCGCAGCGGTTCGACCCCGGCCGGTTCGCTCCGGAGGCGTCGGCGGGCCGCCCGCGCCTGGCCTACATCCCCTTCGGGATCGGCCCGCGCAGCTGCGAGGGCGCCGCGCTCGCGACGGTCGAGGCCCAGCTCGTCCTGGCCGTCCTGCTCAAGCGCTTCGCCTTCCGCCTGGCGCCCGGCCAGACGGTGGAGCCCATCGAACGCTTCGTCCTCTGGGCCGCCGAGGACATCCACATGACCGTCACCCCGCGCGAGACCGCCTGAGCTCGGCGGGTGGTAGAACAGCCGGATGGAGTTCTTCTGCTACCACCGTGACCGTGCAGGCTCGATCGGGCTCCGCGAGGAACTGGGGGAGCAGCACTGGTCCTACATGGACCGGTACGACAAGGAGCTGATCGCCCGGGGCCCCACCTTCGTCGGCGAGGTCCCCACCGGCAGCGTCCACATCGTGGACCTGCCCGACCCCGCCGCCGCCCGCGCGTTCGCCTTCGACGAGCCGAACTACCAGGCGGGCGCGTACCGGGACGTCATGGTGCGCCGGTGGCGCAACGCGCTGGGCCGCACGATGTGGGACTTCCCGGGCGGCCGGACCGGCGGCGACCGCTTCCTCGTCATCGGCCTGGGCGAGGGGGAGGGCGCCGACCTCGACGTCCCGGCGGACGACGACCTGATCGCCTACGGCCCCCTGCTGTCCGACGACGGCGAGGCCTGGCTCGGCACGGTCGCCCTGGTCCGCGCCGCGGACGCGGACGCGGCCCGCGCCGTCCTCACCCCGGACCGCTACGCCGCCGTCGAGGTCCACCAGTGGGAGTTCGGCGGACGCCGCTGACCTCGCCCGCCCGCGGCCGCGGGGTCAGACGTTGCGCAGGACCGACACGACGACGCCGAGGACGGCGGCCTCGTCGCCGTCGATGGCGTCGTAGGCGGGGTTGCGGGGTTCGAGCAGGACGTGCCCGTCGCGGCGCCGGTAGACCTTCACGGTGGCCTCGCCGTCGATCATGGCGGCGACGATCTGGCCCGAGTGGGCCTCGGGCTGCCGGCGGACCACGACGATGTCGCCGTCGCAGATCGCCGCGTCGACCATGGAGTCGCCGCGCACGCGCAGGCCGAAGACGGTGCCGCGCCCGGTGAGCTCGCGGGGCAGCAGCAGGGTGTCGTCGGCGTGCTCCTCGGCCGGGATCGGCGTGCCGGCGGCGATGTCCCCGACCACGGGCACGGGCACCTGGCCGCCGCCGGGCTCCCGCGCCGGGCCCTCCCGCAGGAACGCGCGCACGTCGATCGGCCGGGCCACCGCGTCGCCGCGCCGCAGGAAGCCCTTGTCCTCCAGGCTCGCCAGGTGCCGCGACACCGACGACGGCGACCGCAGGCCCACGGCGTCGCCGATCTGGCGGGTGCTCGGCGCGTACCCGTACCTGACCGCCCAGTCGCGGATCATGGCCAGGATCCGCTGCTGGCGCGGGGGCAGCGCGGAGGCGTCCAGGTCCCCGAACGGGTCGAGATCACTGTAGGCGGTCACCCACGGAATTGTAGGGGCGCGGCGGCCGGCGGAGCGGCCGGACGCGCGGCGGCGGAGCGGCCGGGACGCGCGGCGGCGGCTCTCAGGAGCGCATCGCGGCCTCCAGCGCCGCCGTCTCGAACTCGGCGGCCAGTTCCACGACGTCCGCGGGCGCGCGCGACGGGGAGCCGGCGTCGAACGGAGGCCGCGGGTCGTACTCCGTCCAGAGTTGGACGGCCTGGGCGGTGCGCGTGTCGGTGAGGAAGTCCACCAGCCGCAGCGCCATGTCGATCCCGCTGGAGACGCCGGCTGCGGTCACGATGCGGGCCTCGCGCTCGACCACCACGCGCTCCTGGGCCGGGACGGCGCCGAACAGGGGGAGCTTGTCCAGGTGCCGGTAGTGGGTGGTCGCGCGCAGCCCGTCGATGAGGCCCGCCGCTCCGAGGACGAGGGAACCGGAGCACACCGAGGTCGTCCAGCGGGTGGTCGGATGGACCTCGCGCAACCAGGCGGGGAGGGCCCCATCGAGCACGTGCACGGTGCCGGGCCCGCCGGGGACGACCACCACGTCCGGGCGCGGCGCCTCGTCGAGCCCCACGGCGGTCAGCAGGAGGGTGCGGCAGTCGTCGAGCACCGGCCCGGCCTTCTCGGCGGCGAACACCACCCGCACGCCGGGGGTGAGGGCCAGCATCTGGTAAGGGCCGACGACGTCCAGGGCGGTGAAGCGGTCGTACAGCGGGACGACGACCGTGATCTCGGGAGTGGTCATGGCGGCGGCTCAGTGGCAGTACTCGCGGCGGCGCCGGAGCAGAACGGCGAGCATCGCGACCATCATCAGCACGTGCGCGGCCGTCATGAACGCCATCCCGCTCATGACGTCGGCCCACACGAGCGGGACCAGCACCGCCGGAACGTACATCGCGGCGCACATCTCCAGCGTGCAGGCCCGGCCGTGGCGGCGCAGCAGCATCCAGGCGGCCATGCCGACCGCCATGTCGGTGGCCATGAGCAGGTAGTGGGCGCCCGGATGCGCGTCGAACGCGACCGTGAGCCCGAGAAGCGCCCGGAGGCCGCCGAAGACGAGCATTCCGGCGAACATCGCGAGCACCATCTCGACGTAGTGCAGGGTGAGCCGCAGCCAGGCGGTGCGCGGGTGCGCGGCCGCCCCGGAATCGGGGTCCAGGGCGCGGGACGTGGTAGCCATGCCACCACTGTCGGCGCGCCGGGGCCCCTCCGCCAGTCCCGGACGCGGGCAGGTCCGAAAACTTGGGGTGGCCGTCTATCGGACATAGGTGATAGGTGTCGTCCCGCGCAATACCGTGGCGGCATGCACGAAATGCGTCGCGTCCTCGTGGTGGGCTACCCGGCGGCCGAACTGCTGGACATCGCCTGCGTCGTCTCGGCGCTCCAGGTGGCCAACTTCCTGAACGGGCGCGGCGTCTACGAGGTCTCCCTGGCCTCGCCGGGCGGCAGGCCGATCCACACCGGGACGGGTCTGACGCTTCAGGCGCAGCGGTCGCTGGAGCGCGCCGCCGGGCCGCTCGACACGCTGGTGGTGTCGGGGGGCATCGGCTTCGTCGACGCGATGGAGGACAGCCGGCTGGTCGCCCACGTGCGCAGGCTCGGCCTGGAGTCCCGCCGCGTGGCGTCGGTGTGCACCGGCGCCGGGGTCCTCGCCGCGGCCGGGCTCCTGGACGGACGGCGCGCGTCGACCCACTGGGAGCACGCCGACTTCCTGGCGCGCCGGTTCCCGGCCGTCGACTTCGACAGCGGGCCGATCTTCGTCTCCGACGGGAAGGTCTGCACGTCCGCCGGTGTGACCGCGGCCCTGGACCTCACCCTGTCGTTCATCGAGGCCGACGTGAGCCCCGACCTGGCCCGGAGCGTGTCGCGGCAGCTGGTGACGTACCTGCAGCGGCCCGGCAACCAGGCGCAGATGAGCATGTTCACCGCGCCCTCGGCGCGCAACTCGCTGGTCCAGGACGCCGTCGCGCACATCGCCGGGAACCCGGCCGCGGACCTGTCGACGGCGGCGCTGGCGGCCCGCGCGGGGGTGAGCCAGCGCCACCTGGCCCGCCTGTTCCTGGCCGAGCTCGGCATGACCCCGGGACGGTTCGTGCGCCGGGCGCGCGGCGAGGCGGCGGCGCACCTGCTGACCGGCACGGCGCTGACCGTGGAGACCATCGCGGCCCGCTGCGGCTTCGGCAGCGAGGAGGCGCTGCGCCAGGCGTTCCGCGGCCTGTACGGGGTCTCCCCGTCCCACTACCGCGCCACGCAGAGCACCACCCGGTGAGCCGGACGGGTTCGCTTCCGCGGTTTCGCGCGATCGAGCACCTCGGGCACCAGGGGAATGTTTAGATCGAGGTCGGGGCGGTAGCGAGCGGACCGATTGCTTCGGTCGCCTCGGGAGACGAGACATGCCACTTTCAGACCAGCCGCACCGCGACCAGTCATGCGCATCCGAGGACCCGGCCGGCGACCAGGCGGGCGGGCTCCCGGCCTCCACCGCCGCCCGCTACGCCTCCTTCACCGCGGCGACCTCGCCCACCCCGGCCGCCCGCTCCCCGCTCACCGCGTCCGACTCCTCCTGACCCCGGCGCGGCTCGCCCCGGCCGGACGCCCGGCGGCGGCGCCACGCTCACCGCTCGCTTCGGGTCGCGTCCCCGGCGGTGCCGCTCGCGCCCGTCCCGAGGTGCCGGACGCGGCGCTCGACGTCCCTGCGGGCGCCGCCGGTGTCGGGCGCCGGATCCGACCCGAGCGTCCCGGCGGCCTGGCTCGCGCCCGTCCCCACACCCCGGACGCGCCGCTCGACATCGGCTCGGGCCCGCTCGCCCGCCGCCTCCGGCGCGCGGTCGCCTGCGGCGCCGTGCCCGCCAGTCCCGAGGTGCCGGACGCGCTCCCGCACGTCGCTCTCGGCCTCGTCTCCGCCCGGCCCGGCCTCGGTCTCCAGCATCCCGGGCCGGTCGCTCGCGCCGGTGCCGATGCGCTGGACGCGCCGCTCGACGTCCGTTTCGGCGTCCAAGCCCCTGGTCTCCTCGCGCACCGCTTCCCCCCGGCGTCCGTCCCGGCCTCATGTCCCGAGGACTGCTGATACCCGCTCTGAGCTGGCGACACGCCCTCGCGGGCGCAAAGACGCCGCCCGGCGCGCGGACCCGGGCGGGCCGCGCTGCTCTGGGCGGATCCGCCCAGAGCAGCACAGGCTTCGACCGGTGCGCGGGCGGGCGCAGAGTGAAGGGCATGAGCGAGGAACAGGCAATCCCGTTGTTCAACGAACGAGTGCGGCGCGAGCTCTACCAGCAGCGCGTCCTCGTCCTCGACGGCCCGCTGGACGACGACAACGGCACGCTGCTGGCGACGCAGCTGATGATCCTGGCGAGGGAGGACGCCTCGACCGACATCGCGCTGTGGATCCATTCCCCCGGCGGGTCGGTGCCGTCGATGCTGGCGATCCGCGACGTCATGCGGCTCATCCCGTGCGACGTGTCCACACTGGTGCTCGGCATCGCCTACAGCGCCGGGCAGTTCCTGCTGTCGTCCGGCACGCCCGGGAAGCGCCGCGCCATGCCGCACGCCCGCGTGCTGATGCACCAGGGCTCCGCCGGGATCGCGGGCGCCGCCGTCGACATCGAGCTGCAGGCGAACGACCTGCGCCACACCCGCGACACGGTGCTCGGGCTCATCGCCGAGGACACCGGCCAGCCCATCGAGCGGGTCTTCGAGGACTCGCTGCACGACCGCTGGTACACGGCGGGCGAAGCGCTCGAATACGGCTTCGTCGACGCGATCGTCAGCACGTTCGACGAGGTCATGCCGACCCGACACCGACCCGTGGGGCTCGGCGCCCCGTCCGGAGGAGCCGCACGATGAGCACCTACACGATCCCGAACGTCATCGCGCAGCACCCCCGCGGCGAGCGCATCATGGACGTCTACTCGCACCTGCTGACGGAGCGGATCATCTACCTCGGCACCGCCATCGACGCGGGCGTCGCGAACGCGCTCGTCGCGCAGCTGCTGTACCTGGAGTCCGACAGCCCCGAGCGCGACATCCAGCTGTACATCAACTGCGAGGGGGGAGACCCGAGCGCGATGCTCGCCGTGTACGACACGCTGCGCTACATCCGCCCGCAGGTGGCGACGACGTGCGTGGGGCAGGCGGTCGCCGTCGGCGCCGTCCTCCTCGCCGCGGGCACTCCCGGCAAGCGCGCGGCGCTGCCCCACACCCGCGTCGTCCTGCACCAGCCGATGGGCCAGGGCCGCGGAGCGATCCCGGACCTCATCCTCCAGGCGGACGAGGTCGTCCGGGTGCGCGCCGACATCGAGAGCATCCTGTCCCGGCACACCGGGCAGGACATCGCGACGCTGCGCGCCGACACCGACCGCGACCGCGTGTTCACCGCGCACACGGCGCTGGACTACGGCCTCATCGACCACGTGATCGAGGAGCGGCAGCCGATGCCCGCGTAGCGGACCGCCTACGCCGCCAGGGCGTACGCGGCCTGGCAGGTCGGGCCGGCCGGAGCCCTTCCGGCCGGCACGGCCAGCAGGGTCGTCGCGATCGCGAGCGTCAGGTCGCCGAGCGTCACGTCCAGCGCGCCGGCGACGGCGGCGATCATCTCGCTGGACGGCTCCTTGACGCCGCGCTCCATCTCCGAGAGGTACTGCGGCGACACCCCGGCGCGGCGGGCGGTCTCCACGAGGATCTCGCCGCGTTCGAGGCGCAGGCGCCTCAGGCACTGGCCGAGCGCGTCGCGCCACAGCGGCTCCTCCGGACGGGGCGCGCTCGGCTCGCGAGGCGCCTCGTCGGCGGGCATGTCGTCGGCGGGCATGTCGTCGGCAGGCATGTCGTCGGCAGGCATGAGCGGTCGCACGGTCTCGGCCATGCGCACATCGTAGATCGGCCGTGCCGCGGGCCCCAGAGATTCCGCGCACCGCAGAACCGCCGGGCGGGGACGGGTGTCATCCTGGGGGCATGCGCGTCCTGGTCGTGGGAGCAGGGATCATCGGCGCCGCGCTGGCGGACCGGCTCACCCGCCCCGCGCCCGGCGCCCCCGCTCGCGTCACCGTGGTGGAGGCGGAGGGGCCCGGCGCCGGGACGTCCGGCACGAGCTACGCCTGGATCAACGCCAACGACCCCGCGGACCCGGCCTACCACCGGTTCCGGACGGCGGCGATGTCCGCCTGGCGCGACCTGGCGGCCGGGTTCGGCGCCCCGGCCTGGTACCGGCCGTCGGGCAACGTCACCTGGGCGGCCGCCGACGGCGCGAAGGAGCGGCTGGCCGACCGGGTCGCCCGCCTCTCCGGCCTCGGCTACGCCGCCGAACTGATCACTTCCCACCGCCTCCGCGAGCTGGAACCGCACGTCGCCGCTCCACCGGACGCGCTCATCGCGCACTACCCCGGCGAGGCCCACCTGCACGGAGGCCCCGCCGCGCGGGCCCTGGTCCGGCGCGCCCGCGACTCCGGCGCCGACCTGGTGGCGGCCCGCCGGACGGTCCGCCTCAACACGGACGGCGACCGCGTGACCGGCGTGCGGCTCGACGACGGCCGCGACCTGGACGCAGACCTCACGGTCTGCGCGGCGGGCCGGCACAGCCCCGCGCTGCTGGCCACCGCCGGGGCCGCCCTCCCGCTGGTCGACCCGTCCGAGCCCGGTTCGGCCGCCCCGTGCCTCGTCGCCACCACCTCGGCGGCAGAGGGCGTCCTCAACGGACTCGTCCACGCCCCCGGCCTGTCCGCCCGCCCCGCCGCCACCGGGGGACTGGTCCTGGAAGCCGACGACCTGGACGCCGGAACCGACGAGACGGCCTCCCCGGCGCACGTCCGGGCGGTCGGCGACGAGCTGCTCGCCCGCGCGCGTGCCCTCGTCCCCGCCCTCACCGCGCAGGTCGCCGAAGTGCGGCGCTGCGTCCGCCCGCTGCCGGTGGACGGCTACCCCCTCGTCGGCTTCCAGCGCCCCGGCCTGTACACCGCCGTCACCCACAGCGGCATCACCCTCGCCCCCCACCTCGCCGCCCTGATCGCCGAGGAGATCGCCGGCCGGCCGTCCGGAGCGCTCGCCCCCTACCGCCCGAACCGCGCGGCCCCTCACCCCTAGAGGTACCGGGCCGCGACCTCGCCGATCTGCTCGCCGGTCGTGAGGAAGGCGCGCAGGTCGTCGCCCCAGCCCGGCGGCGGCTCGGACGGGGCGGCGGGCGCCGGGCTCGGCGACTCCGGCGACGGCTCCTGCGCCTTGAAGACCGGGAACGCCTCGGCGAGCGCGGTCCGCCAGGCGTCGTCGTCGTCGCGGGCGGCCTTCTCCAGCTCCACCAGGGGGTGGCCGGGGCCGGCCGCGCCGAGCAGGCTCACGACATGGGGCCAGCGGATCGCGAACGCGGCCAGCTTGGCGATCTGGCTCTGGGACGGCACCGCGACGCCCAGCAGCCGCTGCCGCTCGGCGATGAAGCTGTAGAAGCGGAACAGGTTGACGAAGCGCTTGATCTCCCGCGGGTTGCGGGACGGCAGGACCGCCATCACGCCCGACAGCGCGGAGTAGGCGTCGGTGTCGCTGTAGAGGTCGGAGACGACGCGGCTCGCCGCGGTCAGGGCGGCCGGGCGCAGCGGCGCGGGCAGCCCGAGCACCTCCGCCTGGACCGCGAGCGCCGTCTCCCGGAGGGTCTGCGGCGTCGGGCGCCGGGCCCGTATCCCGGCCTCGATCTCGGCGACGACCCGCGGGTCCGGCCGTTCCCCGGCGTTGTCCCCGCCGTCGGGCGGCGGCGCGCCCTCGGGCATCCGCCGGGGTGGACCGGCGGCGGGCGGAGCGGGGGCGGGCGGAGCAGGGGCGGAGGGCGAGCGCCTGAGCGGGCCGCGGCGCCGCCGGGACACCGGCCGCTCCGGCGGGGGCGCGGCGGTCCGCGCTCCGCCCCGGGGCGCGGGCGGCTCGGTCAGGGAGCGCAGGTAGCCGTCGAACGCCTCGCCGGGCCCCGGGACGCTCAGCGGCAACTGGACGATCTTCTCCAGGAAGCGCCAGCCGAGCGTGGACCAGTCGCCCGCGAGCCTCCCGTCGCGCTGGGCCCTGGCCAGATCCTGGTAGGCCGCCTCCACATGGGCCGCCACCACGCCGGGCTCCATGCCGAGGACGAAGACGCAGTGCCGGAACTCCCCGGCGAGGAACAGGTTGATGGCCTCGATGACCTGGGTGACCGTGCCGGGGGAGCACCGGTCCAGGTCGTCCACGAACACCACCAGCGGCCGCTCCTCCGTGGCGATGAGGTCCAGCACCCGCTTCATGTCGGTCTGTATCAGGTGCAGGAAGCCCAGCCTTCCCGCGTAGCCGGGGTCGGGCACCAGCTTGTCGAAACCGGCCTTCATCTCACCGGCCAGAAGGCGGTGGCCGCCACCGAGGAGATCCGGCTTGCGCACCAGCGCGCTGAACGGGCCGGCGGCGGTCCCGCCGAGGAACGCCAGCGTCCGCCACACGCCGGCCCCGAGCAGCGCGAGCGTCCCGCCGCCGATCAGCGGGGCGACGGCGTCGTCGAGCAGGCCGCGCACCGGCCCGGCGAGCCGGCCGACGGCAAGCCCGGCCAGGATCACCACCACCGCGACCGCCCAGACCGCGAGGAGCGGCAGCAGCCGCTCGGCCACCAGCCGGTACGCGCGCCGCCGGACGACGCCGCGGTCGACGCGCGCGAGGTTGAGCCGCAGCCAGAACCGCTCCCGGTCGGCGGCGGGGAGCCGCTCGGTGACCTGCGTGATGATCTCGTGGGCGAGCCCCGCCCAGACCTGCTCCCCGTTCTGGTACATCCAGGGGTTGAACCAGACCGTGGGGCGCCAGGCGTCCCGGTCCAGCGGCGCGTCCTCGGCGAGCGTCACGTTCAGCGGCGCGGGCGCGGCGGGGGCGTTCGCCTGCCGCAGGACCTCCCGGTTGGTGACGCCGTCGTCCTCGGCGGCGCCGCGTCCCCGCGGCCACCGGCGCGGGCGGAACCGTCGCAGCCTCGCGCGGGACGGGCCGTCCAGCCTGACGCGGCACGGGCGGCCGCCGTCCCGCGGGTCCAGTTCGTTCTGGAGCATGCGCATCAGCGACGTCTTGCCCGCGCCCCAGGGGGCCTTCAGGCCGATGGTCAACGGGGGACCGGTCTGGGGATGGCGCAGGAACGCCGCGATCGCCTCGACGAGATGGGAGTGGTCGAGGCGGTCGCGCAGCGTCCAGAGGTCCGTGGCGATCAGCGGCTCGGGCCGGGACTGGTAGCCGCGGTCCAGCAGGAAGAAGCGGCGCGCGCGCTCGCGGATCGCCGCGACCTCCACGGGCGGGTCCTCGGCCTCCGCCCGCTCACGGGCGTACGCGCGCACGAGGCGGTGGACGCGGACCTTCTCCCCGTCCGGGGAGGTCTCGGCCAGTGCGGACCGCGTGAGCCGCTGGACGGCCTGGGAGATCTCGCCGGGGTCCATTTCTGCGGCGAGAAAGGAGATCAACCGCAGCGGAACCTCCTCCGGCTCGTGGTCGTCCACGAGCCCCAGCGTGCGGAGCACCCGCGCGGCCGTTTCCCCCAGATCCTGGTAGGCGCCGTCGAAGGCGGCCCTGCCGGCCGTGCCCGCGTCGGCCCTGGCGGTGCGCAGCCGGACCGCGAGGTCTGCCACGGACCAGTCCGGGTGGGTGCTGAGACGGCCCGCCACGATCATGAGCGCCAGTGGCAGCGCGTCGCAGAGTCTCACGATCTCCGCCGCCGCCTCCGGCTCGGCCGCGATCCGCTCCGTCCCCGCGACCATCCTCAGCAGTTCCAGCGCCGCGGGTTCGTCCAGCGTCGAGAGATCCAGCGTCTCTGCCCAGGAGCGCGCACGAACGGACTTCCGCGTGGTCGCGATCACCAGTGACCGTGCCGGGCCCTCGCCGTCGGTGAGCCGCTTGACGATCTCGGGATCCGGGACGTCGTCGAGAACGAGCAGCAGGCGCCGGGACTCCAGCTGGTCGCGAAGCAGGCGGTACTGCTCCGGGAGCGTGGAGGGGATGTCGCCTGCGGGCGTGCCTATTCTCGCCAGGAGGTCGTCCAAAGTTTCTGCGATCGAGTTCTGCTCACCGTCCTCCGCATGGAACGCGACGAAGTGGCTTCCGTCCGGGAAATAGGAGGTCAGGTAATGCGCCGCCCTGATGGCCAGCGCCGTCTTGCCGACACCGCCCATCCCGCCGATGAGGATGGGCGTTTGAGCGGCACCGTCAAGGAAGGCGGCCTCCACTCTGGACACCAGACGGTGGAGCTCATCTTCTCGGCCCGCCAGGTTCACGGGTTCCGGCGGCAGCGAGGAAGGGGCGGCGGGCTCCTCGCCCGGCTCGGTCGAGGAGGGCTCCGGCTGACTCGGCTCTTGTGTCAGGTTCCGGCGGAGGTCCTCGTAGCGGGCGCGCCACCGTTCGAGGTCGAACAGGTCGTCATCGGTGACGCCGATGCGTTCGGCGTAGACCTGGCAGGCGTTCACGAAGTTCGCCACGAACTCCCAGGAGGGGACCGACTTGCTCGTGAGCGTGTCGGCGATGGCACGCTCCGGGATCTCCACACCGCCATGCGAGAAGATGACCTCGCTCAGGCCCTGCCAGGAAGGATCACCGGCGGCCCTGCGCACGCGTTCCAGCTCGGCGGTGAACTCGGCGATGACGGCGGGCCGGTCCGAAGGGGACCCCGCCGCGCTCAACGCGCACCTTCCCGCATGGCGAGGTACTCCCGGACGGCTCGCTGGCCGGGGTCGTCGTCCCCGTACAGGCCGGTCCACCGCTGCCGGGCCAGCTCGGCGAGTTCCCGCGCGCTGCGCCGGTCGCCGCCGGCCGCCAGGTAACGCATCTGCAGGACGACCAGATGCCGGACCTCCGGCAGATGGCAGTCGTAGACCTCCGACGGCAGCAGATGCGGCTGGATGTCCTTGAAACGGCCCCAGCCCGCCGGATCGGCCGGGTCCTCCGGCGCGTACCGGTGCAGGAGCAGGTGTGCGGCGTGGCCGACGTTGACCCGGCGCAGCTCCGGCAGCGCCTCCTTGCGGCGCACGATCGTCTGGATCAGCCGGTGGACCTCCACGGTCTCGCGGTCGGTGTCGATCCGGACGAGCGCGAAGCGGCCGAGCCTCCGGAGGGCGACGTTGAAGGCCGCCGCGTCCCCGAGGAGCGGCGCGTACGGGCCGGGGAGGCCGCGGGCGCCGCCGCCGGACAGCAGGGCCAGCGGGATCGGCTCCGGGGCGAACATCGAGCACAGCTCCAGCAACGCCACCGCGGACGGGTCCTCCTCGCGGAGCCGGTCGATGGCCATCTGCCAGGTCGCGTACAGCCGGACCGGGTAGCCCGCCGGGAGGTCGTCGGACAGCATGGACGGCAGCAGGTCGTCGAAGCGCCGCAGATGCTCCTCGATCGGCATTCCCGTCATGGCCCGCCACCGGGCCGCCTGCACGAGGGCGATCGGCAGCCACCCGGCGGCCTCGGCCATCCGCTCCGCGTCGGCGTCCGAGAGCCGCCGGCGGCCCCGCAGGAGGCGGTGGAGCAGGGTGACGCTCTCCTCGACGGTGAGCGTGCCCACGTCCACCGCTCCGCTCTGCAGCGCCCAGACCGGGTTGCGCGAGGTGACGATCAGGTGCCCGGAGCCCTGCGGCATCAGCTCTCCCAGCTCGCCCGGCTGCCCGGCGTTGTCGAAGACCAGCAGCCAGCGCGCGTGAGGCTCGCCCCGGCGCAGGGCGGCGAGCGCCCGGGACCAGGGTTCCCCGGCGTCGTCCGGCCCGGCCAGTCCGAGGCGGTGGGCGAGCTCGGTCAGGGAGGCGCGCACGGTGGCGGGCTGTTGGGCGGGCACCCACCAGACCAGGTCGTAGTCGTGGGCGTGCCGGTGCGCGTACTCGATGGCGAGCTGCGTCTTGCCCACCCCGCCCATCCCGAACAGGGTGAAGGGGAGCGGCGAACCGCCGCCGCCGACGTGGAGTGCGCCGCGCAGTTCCTCCAGCGTGCTCCGGCGTCCGGTGAAGTCGGGGTTCCTGCCGGGGACGGCGCCCCACACGGCCGGCGACCGGGGCGGGCGATGGGGCAGGGGAGGCGGTCGTCCGGTCGATGGCGGCTCCGCCACGCGCGCCGTGTCCGGCGTGCGGACGGGGAGGGGGCGCACGACGCTTCGCAGCACCGTCTGGCTGACGCGCGCCCGGGATCCCGGCCCGGCCTCCTCGCCCGTCGGGCGGGCGGGGGCGAGGCCGGGCCGCTGCGAACTGAGCGCGTCCGAGACGACGCCGAGGACGCGCATGGCCTCGGTGCGCGTCAGGCGGGCGAGCAGGAGGTCGCGGACGCCGGGCCGGAAGTCGTACTCGGCACAGTCCGGAGTGTCCGAGACGCGAAGGATGAGCCCGCTCAGCAGGAACTCGGCGAGGTGCCCGGTCTGGGTGTGCGGCGCCATCTCGCGCTGGACGAGCCGCATGGTCGGAAGGGACAGGGGCGCGGCCGCGAGGTAGCCGGCAAGGCTCAGCGCTTCGGGGGACGCGGAGGCGAGGAAGGCCAGCACGCGCTCGGAGGCGGACGGCGCGTCGCGGGCGGGATCCGCTGGACCGTCCTCCGCGCCGGGCTCCTCACGCGCTTCCGCCAGGTCGTCGGAGCCGATCACGTAGGCCACGCCGTGCGCCCATCCGGTGCCCTCCCCGGAGACGACGGTCGCCCAGGACCCGAACCAGCGGGGCTGGAACTCCAGAACGGGGACCGGCACGCCGCCCGGCTGCCGGGCGTCGGCCCGGTCCTGCCAGACCAGCCGGTCGTTGGGCGTGCCCGGCGGGGACCCGCACCGCCAGCGGACCCGCGTGAGCCGCAGGGCCGTCCGCCGCCACAGCCGCTGCGGCAGCATCTGCACGATCGCGGTCGGCTGGCTGCGCCCCCACCGCGCCAGCAGCCGCGCCATCGCGCCCGAGCGCCAGGCGGCCCCCACGCAGTCGCTCAGCACGAGGACCAGCTGCCGTCCCGAGGGCGTGACGACCTCGCCGGGCCGCCGCCCCCGCGCCCCGGCCCCGGTGCCCAGGACCGGCGGGTCCCCGCCCGCCCTCTGATCGGAGTCGACCGTCCAGACGCGGACGGCGCCGAACGCCCCGAGCTGCCCCAGCATCGTCCGCAGCGCGCGGGCGACCGGGCGCCAGACGTCCATGGACTCGCCGGTGTCGACGACGAGGACGAGCTCGGTCCGGTGGTCCCGGCGGGGCGCGTCCACGGGCGGGAGCAGGCCGCGCCCGCCCGGCGCGAGGACCTCCCCGTCCCGCGGCGTCGCGGCCGTGGCCCGGCCGTCGCGCAGCGGCCTGAGCGCCCTCGCGAGATCGGCGGGGCGCGGCATCGTCGCCAGATCCGGCTCGTACACCCCGTACCGGACGGCGGGAGCCGGAGCGGGACGGTGATCGACCCGCATGTGCGCGGCCAGCCACAGCGCGTCGGCCACCTCCCGGCCCGTCAGGCCGAGGGCGCCGAGTTCGCCGAACAGCCGCTCGATCATGGGAGCTCGCCGGCCTCCGCGCTCCGCAGCAGGGTCTCGGCGAGCCGCTCGGCGTCCGGGGCCGCCCATGACGCGGTCAGGAAGATCGCGTTCAGCAGCTGGTCGACCCCGAGGTCGGCCCGGTCGCGGCCGTTGAGGAACTCCTCGATCAGCTTGATGCCGCGCGCCGTGAACTCGGTCCCGAGATGGGCCGTGACGATCGAGAGCAGCCGCTCGGCTTCGGGCCGGGCGACGTCCAGGCGCAGGCACCGCCGCAGGAAGCGGGGAGGGAACTCGCGCTCGCCGCTGCTCGTCACGACGATCATCGGGAGGTGGCGGCACCGGACGCGGCCGCCGCGCACCACGGCGGGCCGGCCGTCCTCGGTCACGACCTCCGCCTCCAGCCGGTCCGCCCCGGCCCCCCGCATCAGTTCCGGGATCATGAACTCGCCCTCTTCCAGCACCGCCAGCAGTTCGCTGGGGAGGTCGAAGTCGCTGTTGTCGAACTCGTCGATCAGCAGCACCCGGGGGCGCCGGGTCGGCAGCAGGGCGGTGCCCAGCGGGCCGAGGCGGATGAAGTCCCCGATCCTCTGGGACGGCGGACCGAGGCCGGCGGGCGTGGAGGCCTCCTGGAGGCGGCCGATGGCGTCGTAGGAGTAGAGCGCGGAGCGCAGGGTCGATCCGCGCGTGACCGGCCAGCGGATGACGGGGCCGAGCTTCAGCTCGTAGGCGATGCTGTAGGCGAGGCTCGACTTGCCGCTGCCCGGACTTCCGGTGACGAGGAGCGGGCGCCGCAGCAGGAGGGCGGCGTTCACCATCTGCACGGTCATGTCGTCCGCCCGGTACGACTGCGCCCGCTGCGCCCGGCGCACGCCCTCCGGCACCTCGTAGGTGACCGGACCGTCGTCGAACACCGACCAGGGCGGCGGCGCCGGCAGTCTGTCGATCCCGTCATGGGGTTCGCCGGTGCCCTGGTAGACGTACCCCCCGCCGTAGGGGTCGGGCTGGGCCATCAGGATGTCTCCTCTGCACGGTCGGGGACGTGTAAGGGGTCCGGCCGATCGCTCGGGAACCGTGCGGGGTCGTCCCAGATCAGCACTAATCGGTGGGGGAGGTCGCCGGACGCCTCGTAACCGTCCCGCTGGAGATCGCGGATCGCCTCGGGCAGGTCGGCGAGCCGCCTGCCCTCCAGCGACCTCTGGAGCTCGTCCGCCTCGTCGGACGCGGGGTCGCCGCTCGACCAGAAGACGACCGGCAGCCCCGCCGCGAGTGCCAGACGGAGTTGCCGGCGGCCGCCCGTGAGGAGGACGACCGGGTGCCCCGCCGCCTTCGGAAGATCTCGCTGGGCGGCCTCCAGGAGCACCGCCGCCACGACCGGGTCCGGGTCCGGCCGGCGCGGGCGGGACCCGCCCGGCCGGCCTCCGTGGGCGCGCATGCGGTCGAGGCTGCGGACCACGATCGGGAACCGCGCGCCGATGGGCGGCTCCGACGGGGTGCCGGGATCCAGCCGCCACTGGTCGACCGGGGCGCCGAGCAGGGCCGCCGGCAGGATGAACTCGATCACCAGTTCGTCGGAGGGGGGCGAGAGCCGGGCCCTGGCCTCGGGGAGCAGGGCGCGGATCTGCGCTTCGGTCTGCTCCAGCGTCCTCGGCTCGTCCGAGACGAGGAGCGGCACCGGCGGCCCTTCCTCCGGATGGAGCGACACGGTGGTCAGGAACCGGTGGGCGTCCAGGCCGTCCTCTTCGAGCTGGATCGTCAGGTAGGAGTGGCTCCTGCCGGCGGTGAGCTCCCGGGGCGCCGGTGCGGCCCGCACCTGCTCCAGGGGGAGGCCGATGCGCCGCGCGACCCGGACGGTCCAGTCGCGCAGTGCCGGGCCGAGGGCGGACGTCTCGTCCGCGGCCAGCCGGGACACGAAGTCCAGCAGCGGCGGCACTCCGTCCGGCGGCGCGGTGGCGTCCTCCAGCCGGTGCACCAGGTCGGCGAGGCCTTCCCCCGGGCCGAGCCGGGACGCGAACCGTCCGGCGCCCGAGGGCTGGAGCTCCTCCGCCCCGCGGACCAGCGGCACCAGTTCGAGAAGCTCCCGCCGTTCCGCGCCGGTGAGCAGGGGCGGCGGCACCAGGCGCTCGATCTGGCGGGTGAGCAGGTCGGCCTCCGCGCTCGCCGGGTGGAAGGTCCTGATCACCTCCAGCAGCGCGTGCAGCCCCCCGCCGAGCCCGGCGCACCATCGCGCCAGGCCCCACAGCTCCCTGCGGGTGGCGTCCGCCAGGCCGATCCGGGGACGCGAGCCCAGGCGCTCTTCCAGCATGTCGGCGTACACCGACCGGATGCGGGGCTCGGAGAGGCCGGGCACGGCCGCGAGCGCGTCGACCAGGACGCCGAGGTCGGCCAGTGACAGGGCCCCGTCGTCGTGACGGGGTCTCGCCGCCCCGTCCGCCAGCGGCGGCCACAGGTCCGCGATGTCCCGCACCGGGAGCATCCGCACCTCCCGCTCCGCCGCCATCGAGGCCGACGTCACCATGCCGAGGACTTCGCCGGCCTCGGCCGACAGGACGGGCGCCCCGCTGAACCCCGGCGCCACGGGCAGGTCGACGCCGAGCGTCCGGGAGCCCGTGGCCCGCGCCGAGACCCACATCATCTCGTCACCATCGGAAGGAAAGCCGCAGATCCGCACCGTGGCCCCGAAGTCGTCGGCGGTCCGCACGGCCGGCAGCGGGTCGCAGTTCACCGGAGGACCGAGCAGGCTGAGGACCACCACGTCGCCCCGCCCGTCGCCCGCCGGCGGGAACCAGCCGCCGGGCAGCACCTCGGCCGCGCGCTTCTGGCCGAGCGCCGGCAGCTCCAGCGGGACCACCGCCGCCCGGCCCGGCGAGCCGATCAGATGAGCGCAGGTCAACGCCAGGCGGTCGCTGATCAGGAACGCCGTCCCGGTGACGTTGTCCCGCGGGTCCAGCACGCGCGCGAGCCACGGCGCCCTGCTCCCGCCGAGGGCCGGTCCGCCCACCGCTCACCGCCTTGAGCCGTCAGGAACGCCATTATTTCGGACGGCTCCGCTTTCTCGCCATGGAGTTGGGCGAATGCTCAGAGCCTTTTCGGGAAGCGTTCGGGCAGGCGGGCACTTCAGAACCCACGGCAGCGAATAAAACGTCAACCTCCGACATTTGTCGACCCTTTTTCGGGGTGGCAAAGAATAGCCGATGGGTGCGACCGGAACGGGGGTGTCGGATGCCGGCCGGCACGGGACGCGCCTGCGGGAGACTTACCGTGTACGGGTAGGGTGCGTCGGGAGGAAGATCCATGAGTTCACGGACCGGCGCCGACGAGGCGGCCGAGCGGCCGCGCGTCCCGCTGAGCCGCGGGCGGGTGCTGCGGGCGGCCGTGCGCCTCGCCGACCGCGACGGCCTCGAGGCGCTCACCATGCGCCGGCTCGCGCAGGAGGTCGGGGTCGAGGCGATGTCGCTGTACCACCACGTCGCCAACAAGGAGGCCGTCCTCGACGGCGTGGTCGAGGTGGTCCTCGACGAGATCATGGAGGCGGTGGAGAAGGCCGACGCCCCGCCCCCCGAGCGGGACTGGCGGGCGGCGCTGCGCGCGCGGATCCTGGCCGCCCGGGCCGTCCTGCTCCGCCACCGCTGGGCCCCGGGGCTGCTCGGCGCCCGCAGCACCGTGAACCCGTTCGTCATCGCGTACTACGACCAGGTCGTCGGGCTCCTCCGGGCGGGCGGTCTCTCGTACGACCTGTCCCACCGCGCGCTGCACGTCCTGGGCAGCCGGGCCCTCGGGTTCGCTCAGGAGCTGTTCCAGCCCGGCGAGGCCCAGGCAGCCGGCGACCCCGCGGTGATGGAGCAGATGGCCGGCCGGTTCCCCCACCTCGCCGGGATGCTCGCGGACGCCGTCCACGACGATCCGGACGGCACCCTGGGCTTCTGCGACGACCAGTTCGAGTTCGAGTTCGCCCTCGACCTGATCCTCGAAGGGCTGGAGCGGCGCCGAGCCGCCGGCGCCTGACCCCTTACCGGACGCTGCCCGCCGGAAGTCCGCCACGCCGCGCCCCTTGACTGCCTTACGCCGTACGATTACCTTACGGCGTATGAGAACCTTACGGCGTACGACGGACGCTTCCCCCGCCCCCGCGCACCCCAGGGCCGCCATGAAGGCCTGGACCTGGGACCGCTACGGCCCGCCCGACGTGCTGGCCCTGAAGGACGTCGGCGAACCCGCCATCGGCCCCGACGAGGTGCTCGTGCGGGTGCGGGCGGCGGCCGTCAACCCCTACGACTGGCGCCACCTGCGGGCCGACCCGAAGCTGGTCCGGCTCAGCTGCGGCCTGCGGCGGCCGAGGCCGGGCCTCGTCCTCGGCGCCGACCTCGCCGGAGTCGTGGAGCGGACGGGCCCCGCGGTGACGGGGCTGCGCCCCGGTGACGAGGTCTTTGGAGAGGTCCGCCTCGGCTCGTTCGCCGAGGCCGCCGCCGTTCCGCGGGACCGGCTGGCGGTCAAGCCGGCCCGCCTCACCTTCGAGCAGGCGGCGTCGGTGTCGATGGCCGCGCACACCGCGTTGCAGGGACTGCGGGACACGGGCAGGATCTCCGCCGGGCAGCGGGTCCTCGTCAACGGCGCCTCCGGCGGCGTCGGGACGTTCGCCGTCCAGCTCGCCAAGGCGTTCGGAGCCGAGGTCACCGGCGTGTGCAGCACCCGCAACCTCGAACTGGTCCGCTCCCTGGGCGCGGACCATGTCGTGGACTACACCCGTGAGGACTTCACGCAGCGGAAAGGACGGTACGACCTGCTCATGGACATCGTAGGCGACCGGCCGTTCGCCGAACTGCGGCGCTGCCTGACGTCCCGCGGCACGCTGGTGATCGTGGGCGGCATCGCCTCGCCGCGCGGCGGGTTGCTCGGCCCCGCGGGGCAGATCGTCCGGGGCGCCCTGGCCTCTCCCTTCGTCCGCCAGCGCATCGACCACGTCGGCTGGCGGCCCAACGCCGCGGACCTGCGGTTCCTGGCCGAACTGATGGAGGAGGAGCGGGTCACGCCCGTCATCGACCGGACCTACCCGTTCGCGGAACTCCCCGAGGCCCTCCGCTACATCGAGCGCGGCCGCGCCCGGGGCAAGGTCGCCATCGCCTTCTGACCGCCGCCGCGGAGGTCAGGCCATCGCGATGGCGGCGATCCCGGCCAGCACCACGGCCGAGCCCGCCAGGCGGCGGACGGCGTTCGCCTCGCCCAGGACCCGCCACGCGGCCAGTCCGCCGAGCACGATGCTCAGTTCGCGGGCGGGAGCGACCAGGCTGACCGGCGCGATCCGGAGCGCGAAGAGCACGAGCAGGTACGCCACCGGCGACAGCAGGCCGATGATGAGCACTTCGCGCCGGTGGTCGCGCCACAGGCGGCCGACCCGCGCCCTGTCCCGCAACGCGTACGGCGCGAGGATCAGGCTCTGGGCGAGCGCGCCGGAGCCGAAGTAGACCAGCGGCGGGACCGCCAGCCCCGTGACCGAATGCGCGTCCCACAGCGTGTAGCCGGCGATCACGACACCGGTCAGCACGCCGTAGAGGACGCCCGCGCGCCGGCGCGCCGGCGAGGCGCCTCCCTCCGCCGGTGCGCCGCCGCTGACGACCAGGATGCCGACGATCACCAGGAGCGCGCCGACCAGCCCGGGCAGGCCGGGCTTCTCGCCGAGGAAGAGGACCGCCACCAGCACCGACAGCAGCGGCCCGGTGCCCCTGGCCAGGGGATAGACCACCGACAGGTCGCCGACGGCGTACCCGCGCTGCAGCACGATCCCGTACGCCACGTGCAGGATCGCGGTCACCAGCGCCGCGAGCAGCCATGTCCACTGCGGACGCTGCGGGGTCACCGCCAGGAAGACCAGCGCCGCCGGGGCGAACACGATGGCCGAAACGGTGTAGTAGAGGAAGACGAACGGCGCCCCTCCGTCGCCGACCCGCTTCGCGGAGAAGTTCCAGAACGCGTGCACGACGGCGGCGACGAGGACGAGCGAGAGGGCCCAGCCGTTCACGAGGAGACCTTCCCCCATCCTTCGCGCCGGTGGACCCTGGGCAGTGCGGCGCCATCGTACTCGCGCCGCCCCAGAGGCCGCGGTGACCGGTTGTGGACCTTGAAGCGGCCCGCATCGTCGCTAGATTGAACGTGAATTTCGTTCAAATTTCGTGGTCCGCAGGCCGAGCAGGCGTTCGGGACGAGGTTGGCTGATGGGCAGACGGTTTCTCGGCAGGCTCTGGTTGGTCGTCGCCACGGCGTCCGCGCTGGTCCTCGGGCTGATGGTGAGCGCGGACGCGCACATCGAGCGGCCCTCGTACTGGCCGCTGCCCGGCCCGGACTGCTCGGTCAGCCCGTGCGCGGGCGGCGCGGTGCCCAAGGCCAGGAGCCTGGCCTCGTCGCTCGCGACGACCAAGGGCAGCACGACCCGCGTGGTGTGCCGCCCCGACTCGCTCAAGCGGCTGGAGGCCTCGATCAGGCGGGCGCGGAAGTCGGGCTACGACATCCGGCCGCACGACCACCGGCGGTTCGGCGCCGCGGAGGCGCGGGAGCTCACGCGGATCAACCGGGCGCTGGCCGCGCGGTGCCGGTACGGCGAGATCCAGCCCGCGGTGACCGCCTCGGGCAACAACGACCGTGTCGTGGTCCTGCCGGGCGTCTACACCGAGCCCACCTCCCGCGCGAAGCCCACCCACGACAAGGCGTGCGACCCGTACAAGCTGACCACGGGGGCCTATTCCTACCTCGGCGAGTACATGTGCCAGAACGACGCCAACCTCATCGCCGTCCTGGGTCGCTCGCCCGGCTCAGGCAAGGACCCGGACCCGCCGCTGGTCGACCGGCACGGCATCCCCAACCGGGGCGCGTGCGTGCGCTGCAACCTCCAGCTCGAAGGGTCCGGCGTCAGCGCGGACGACGTGGTGGTGGAGGCCGGCGACCCCTCGTCGGGCAACGGCGGCCCGCGCCGCTCGGCGAAGGACGTGGGGATCCGCGCCGACCGGGCCGACGGCTTCGTCCTGCGGAACGTGACCGTCCGGCACGCCGAGGAGCACGACATCTATGTGCTGGAGAGCAACGGGTACCTGCTCGACCGCTTCAAGACCTTCTACGCGGGCGAGTACGGCGTGCTCACCTTCGTCGAGGACCACGGCGTGATGCAGAACTGCGAGGCGGCGGGCAACGGCGACTCCGGCCTCTACCCGGGGTCGGGCGCCAAGACCTCGGCCGGCCGCGACCCGAAGTTCTATCCGACGGCGCGCTACAGCCAGGAGATCCGCTACTGCGACTCCCACCACAACACCAGCGGCTACTCCGGCACCGACGGCAGCGGCACCTGGCTGCACCACAACAACTTCTACGGCAACGCCCTCGGCTTCACGACCGACGTGTTCACCGCGGCGGGACACCCCGGCTTCCCGCAGCAGGGCGACCTGATCGAGAAGAACGACTTCTTCTCCAACAACTTCAACCCCTACCTGCCCGGCAGCGACGTCGTGCCGACGGTGCCGGTCCCCGTCGGCACCGGCATGTGGATCGCGGGCGGCGACGACAACGTCGTCCGCGACAACCGCTTCCGCGACAACAAGAGGCGCGGCGCGATGCTGTTCGCCGTCCCCGACGCCTTCGTCTGCGGGCCCGGAAACGGCCCCATCACCGGCTGCGACCCGCTGAAGCTGTCCACGTCCCACCGCAACTCGTTCCACGGCAACACGATGTCCGGCAACGGCGTCGACTTCTGGTGGGACGCGTTCCCCGGCAACGTGGGGAACTGCTGGTACTCCAACGGCAACGCGACCGGCTCCCCGAAGAACCTGCCCGACTGCCTGAACGGCAAGGTCCCCTGGCTGAGCATCGGCCTCGGCAATCTCGAGAACGAGGCCGAGCTGATCGTCTGCATGTCCGACCTGAAGCCCGGCGGCCCGTGCCCCTGGTTCAAGTCCCCGGCCGCCGGGAAGGCCGCGCCCGCCGACGGCCACGACCACGGCGCGACGGGGGAGCTCAACGACGCGCTGCTCGCGGCGGTGACGTGCCACTCCTGGCAAGGGATGAACACCGACCAGCGCGACCACATGCTGACCAGGATGCAGGTGTTCATGGGCGGCCAGATCGACCATCCCGGGGCGCGGGGCACCACCCTCAGCAACGAGAAGGCGACCCGCGTCCTCGACAACGCCTGCGGCCTCTCCTTCGCCGGCCAGTTCAAGCTGTACAAGCTCTACGCCCGCGCGGCGGCCTTCACCCCGCATCCGCAGCGCTGAGCCGCACGCCCATGCCCCGCGCCGTCACGCCATGGGCGCACCGGGTAATCGGGTTCGGCATCCCCGCTCATCTGCTCGACTCCGGTTCACAGGGTCGCGGGAGTGGCACCAGCCGGAATCCGGCCGTCGGTGGGCAGATCGCTTACGGAGGATCTGGGCGCGAAGCCGTTTGTTCGTCGCCGTTGCTGTGAGTGCGTTGAGAGATGGTGCGTTCGAGACCGTCGAGGAGGGCGAGGAGGCCGAACTCCCGGGTCGTGGTGGTCGAGGGGATGGCCACGGTGGTGGCAAGCAGCGGGAAGCGGTCGGCGTTGAGGAGGAGCAGTTCGCGCATGATGGGGGCGGCGCTGCCGTCCGTCCAGGTCTGAGTGCCTTGGGTGGCGGCCGGGTGGGTGGCGCGGATGTGATGGGACACCGTCATGACCGCGTCGAGCCGTTCGCGTTCGGTCAGGGGGGTGTCGCTGAGGGCGCTGAGGGCTCTTTCGGACCATGCGGCCTCACGTGGGCCCATGACACGGTCGCCCACGGTGACCGACGGCAGCCAGGGGTGGCGCTGCCAGGCGGCGGACAGCCCGCGGGCGTACTCCTCCAGCTTGGCCCGCCAGCCGGCCGCCCCGCTCAGGTCGGGAGGTGTGCCGACCGCCGCCTCGACCATGATGGCCATCAGCTCTGTCTTGCCCTTGACGTAGCGGTACAGGGCCATCTTGGTGAGGCCGAGCTCGGCGGCGACGCGGTGCATGGAGACCGCCTCCAGGCCCTCGGCATCGGCGACCTTGACGGCGGTGTCGGCCAGCCGGGCGAGGTCGAAGGCGGGCCTGGGGCCTCTGGCGCGCGGCTTCCGCAGGCCCCACAACAGCTCCGCCAGGGTCCTCGGATCCTCGTTGACCGCCACGTCGCCTCCCGCTTGCCAACCGCCAAAACTGTCTCTACCGTACACAGTGTTCGGGGGACACAGTTTATCTCCGGACCCGGGAGCAGGCGGTGGCCGAGGGGCCACGCCGTGAAACGAGGAGTGGGCCGTGTCCACATCGGTGCTCGACATGTCGATGTCCCTCGACGGGTACATCGCCGATCCCAACGACTTCCTCGGCGGCGACGATGGCGAGCGGCTGCACAAGTGGGCTGACTCGGACCGGCATCCCGAGCCGGTCAAGCAGTTCCAGGACGAATGGAACGGGGCCGGCGCGATCCTCGCGGGACGGCGGACCGCTGAGCTCATGGACCACTGGGGCGGCTCCCACGGCGGTCTCCCGATCTTCGTCCCCAGCCACCGGCCGCCCGGCCCGGCCGCCAGGTGGGGCTATCCGCTGGTGACCTACGTGAACGACGGGATCGAAAGCGCGATGGCGCAGGCGAAGGCCGCCGCCGGGGAACGGGACGTCCAGATTCGTGGCGGCGCCTACACGGTGCAGCAGGCCCTCGAGGCCGGAGTGCTGGACGAAGTGCAGATCCACCACATTCCAGTGCTCCTGGGCGCGGGGCGCCGGTTGTTCGACGTCCTGCCGTCGGAGATCGAGTTGGAGATCATTCAGGTGATCGACACGCCCGAGGCCACCCACATCCGCTACCGCGTCCGCCGCTGACCCGATAGGCCACGCCCCGGGCTGGGCGTTACTGCTCAGGGGACGTTGAGGTCGGTTTCGGTCATGATGGAAGAGCGATTGCTTTGCCCGGTGATCGATTCCGTGATCCGAAGGTGTGAATCACGACATTCGCGGACGAAGTCTTCAAAGTAAGCGCGCAAGGAAAGCGGCTGGCAGTGAGGCTGAGGTGGTCACAAGGACTCGGGCCTAGCCAACATGGCCGACGCCACGAGATCTGCCAGGTGATCCCAGCGCTCTACAGCCAGCGGAGGAGAGGGAAAGATCAGGAAGCCCAGCTGAGTGACCCCCGAGGACGCGCCAGAAAGCTCAGCCCGCACGCAGGGGGCGTGGGGGACGGAGTCCCCCACATCGGGGGTCTGGGGGTCGCCCCCCAGAAAAGCATTGCGGGCCACCGGGAAGGCGCAAAGCGCCGACCAAGGTAGCCCGACTCGGGGGTCTGGGGGTCGCCCCCCAGAATAGCATTGCGGGCCACCGGGGAAGGCGCCAAAGGCGCCGACCACGATGACCCGACTCGTGGGCGATACTGGGATTGAACCAGTGGCCTCTACCGTGTCAAGGTAGCGCTCTCCCACTGAGCTAATCGCCCTTGCGTGTGCTGCGAGGTGGAGACGGGATTTGAACCCGTGTACACGGCTTTGCAGGCCGTTGCCTCGCCTCTCGGCCACTCCACCAGAGCGAGGCCTGCCTGACGGGGGCCTCTCAGAGCGGACGACGGGATTCGAACCCGCGACCCTCACCTTGGCAAGGTGATGCTCTACCAACTGAGCCACGTCCGCGTGCCGGTCCGGGGGTCGCCCCCCGGGCTCGCACGAACAACTCTAGCGGAATCCTGGAGTGCTTGCGTACCGGTCGGATGCGGAGTCGGTGAGCTCGGCGTGCAGGGTGTTCCAGAAGTCGAGCTCGCTGTCCTCTTCGAGGTGGGCGATGCGGCCCCAGAACTCGCGGTCCTCGGCCGCGTGGGCGGCGGCGAGGGAGATGGCGGGCATCACGGTGGTGCCGGCGTCCGCGGCGTCGAGGTCGGCGGGGGTGACGTCGGCGGGGAGGGCGACCGGGGTGGCGGGGCGGTGGTGCTTGCCGCGCTTGCGGACGCGGATGGGCGGCGACGTGGGGGCCTTCGCGGCGGCGGCGCGTCCGGCCGCGAGGGCCACGGTGCCGCAGAGGACGAAGGCGAGGATGCCGCCGAGGACGACCTCCTGGGCGGGGACGTGCTCGGGGGCGGGGGAGTGCTGCTGCTGCTCGTGGGTGCGCGTCGTGGCGGCGGGGGCGCCGACCTGGTCGACGGCGGGGGCGGGCGCGGCGTGCTTCGGGGTGTACTTGGCCTCGACCTTGATCTTGGACGGGTAGCCGAAGCCGACGACGGAGTCCATGTCGCGGGTCTTGCGCATGAGCTTGTAGCCGTCGGCGTTGCCCTCGATGGTGTGGAGGGTGTGGCCGTCGACCTTCTCGACGATGCCGACGTGGTCGATCTGGTCGATGTCGCCGGAGCCGTTCCAGTCGTAGAAGACGATGGCGCCGGGTTCGGGGTCGTGGCCCCAGGCGTCGTTCTTCTTGAACCACTTGGCGTGGTCGATGGTGGAGGCGAACTGCCCGGCCTGGCCGGCGACGTCTGCCTTGTCGGCGGCCCAGGCGAGGAACATGTCGCACCAGGGCGCCGTCGAGAAGTACTCGTCGTGGTCGCCGTCGAGGTTCTTGCGGTACCACTCGCCGAACTTGGTGTAGCCGTCGCCCTTCTCGGTGTACCCGAGCTCCTTCGTGGCGATGTCGAGCAGCTTCTTGCCGATCGGGTCCATCTCGCTCCTGACGCGCCTCGCTCGTTCGGGCGAGGTGGCGCCCGACCGGGGGACGGAACGCGCCCCGGTCCAAGGTCACGTTCCGATCTCGACGGAATGTAGCCGAGGTAAACGGTGGGCGGCAACCGCTTCCAGGGAAACGGTCATAAGGGACTACTCAGTAGTAGCCTCGCGGGAGGACGGCGACCGGACAGGGCGCCGCGCGCAGGACCTTGAGCGCCACCTCGCCCAGGAAGACGCGGTGGGCGGCGGCGTCCTCGCTGGACGCGCAGACCAGCAGCTCGCCCTCGGGCCAGTCCACGTCCTCGAGCGCGTCCGCGACGTCGTCGCCCTCGGCGACCTCGGCGGTGACGTCCTCGGGGACCAGTTCCGCGGAGTCCAGGGCGAGCCGGATGGCGAGGGCGAGGTCGTCGCGGAGGGGCTCGGGGTTGACGTCGCCGATGGCCAGGGTGACCAGCCGGAGCGGCACCTCCAGCCGCTCGGCGGCCTGGGCAGCGCGGATGACCGCCTCGTCGCACTGGGGCCGCCGCACGTACATGACCGTGATCCGGGCCAGCTCGTCGGGCGGCCGGTGGCCGGACGGGGCGAGCATCACGGCCTCGGTCGCCGAGTGGAGCAGGTGGTCGGCGGCTGCGCCGACGCCGATGCGGCCGCGGGCGCCGCCCTCGGGGGAGCCGACGACGATCAGGTCGGCGCCGATGCGGCTGGCGAGGACGGTCAGGCCGCGCCCGACACTGCGGCCCTCCTGGACGAGCAGGTCCGCGGGCTCGCCGTCCAGGAGGTCGGCCACCTGGTCCAGGAGCGCGCGGGCCTCGCCGGCCGCGGCGGGCAGGTCCGGCGGATGGACGGTCGCCACGCTCAGGCGGCCGCCGGTCAGCGCGACGATCCCGCGGGCGAGGTCGAGTGCCTCCCGGCCGCCCGCGTCGGGGACGTATCCGGCCAGCACGTGTTCACCGATCATGTACGAAGCATTCCCCCTCGGAGCCCGGACAGACCAGAGTGAGTTTTGGGGTACTTTTGCCGAGTTATCTGACTTTTGGGGGATTTATGGGTGGCGAGGTACCCGACCTCGAAGCCGGCCGCTGGGCCATCGACCCGGTCCACTCCGAGATCACTTTCTCGGTGCGGCACCTGATGACGACGGTGCGCGGCTCGTTCCCGGACTTCGAGGGCGAGATCGTGATCGGGGAGGACCCGATGGAGTCCACCGCCCGGGCGGAGATCCGGATGGGATCGATCGACACCCGCAGCGCCGAGCGGGACGAGCACGTCCGCTCCGCCGACTTCCTCGACGTGCGCCGCCATCCGGTGATGAGCTTCGCCGGCACCGGCGTGGAACGTGCCAAGACCGGCCGCCGCGCCCGCACCCCCCGCTACCACCTGCTCGGCGACCTGACGATCAAGAACGTGACCCGTCCGGTCCGGCTGCTGACCGAGTTCCACGGCGTGGGCCCCGACCCGTGGGGCGGCGTCCGCGCGGGATTCACCGCGACCGCCTCCATCAGCCGCCGCGACTTCGGCATCGAGTTCAACATCCCGCTGCAGGGCGACAGGGTCATGCTCGGCGACGAGATCGCGATCGCGCTGGAGATCCAGACCGTGTTCACCGCCGCCGACGCGCCCCGCCCGGGGGCCGAGGTCCCGCTCGACCGCTGACCGCGGGCCCGAGCGCCCAGGCCCGGTCGCGTCGCGAGCCGCCAGGCGAGCGAAGTGGGCCGGGACTTCGGAATACGGCTAGCCGCCGGCGCGGGAGGCGCGGGTCAGGCCCAGGAGGTCGCGGGCGGGACCGGCGGGGCGCCGGCCCGCCGGCCAGACCGCGCGCAGCGGGCGCGCGAGATCCAGTTCGGGGACGGGGACGCAGACCAGCCGCCCGGCGGCCACCTCGTCGGCGACGGCCAGATCGCTCACCACGACCGGCCCGGCTCCGGAGACGGCCGCCGCCTTCAGCGCGGTGGTGGACGCGAGCTGCAGCATCGGCGGCGCCGTCCCGCCGTGCGCGGCCAGGGCCCGGTCCAGGACCTCGCGCGTCCCCGAGCCCTCCTCGCGCAGGACGAGCGGCGTCCGCGCCAGCTCGGCGGCCGGGACCCCGGAGCGCCGCCGCGCCCAGGGGTGCCGCGGGCCGACCACGACGACGAGCCGGTCGGTGGCGACGACGGTGCCGTGCAGCCCGGCCGGCGTGCGTGCCCCCTCGACGAACCCGAGGTCGGCGCCGCCGCCGCGCACCTGCTCGGCGACCACGGTCGAGTTGGCGGTGCGCAGGGTCACCGCGACGCCCGGGCGGACGGTCCGGAGGGTCACCAGCCAGCCGGGCATCAGGTACTCGGCGACCGTGAGGCTCGCCACGACGCGCAGCCGCCCGTCGCGCCGCTCCCGCAGCGCGTCGAGCCCCGCGTCGAGCGCCTCCGCCGCCGCGACCACCTGCCGGGCCCACTCGGCGACCAGCGCGCCCTCCTCGGTGGGACGGGAGCCGCGCGGCGACCGTTCGAGCAGTGCCACGCCGAGTTGCCGCTCCATCGAGCGGATCCGGGCGCTGGCGGCGGGCTGGGTGACGCCGACCTCGGCCGCCGCGCGCCCGACGCTGCCGAGCCGGACGACGGCGAGCAGCAGTTCGAGGGCGCCGAGGTCGGGGACGCGGTGCGAGACGGCCATGACCCCGATTCTACGGACCCATAGCTTTGCTTTATGACCCCATAGAGCCATGACCTCTACTGATGGCCGCGAATGCGGTGGAACCTGGACGTCATGAGCCTTCCCACCCCGAACCGCGCCCTGCTGGGCGCGCTCGACCGCCCGACCGAGGCGTTCCGGCATCTCGGTCCCAACTGGTACGCGGCCGTGATGGGCACGTCGATCGTTGCGAACGGGGCGAACGCGCTGCCGGTCGACGTCCCCGGCCTGCACGCCTTCGCCGTGGTCGTGTGGGCGGGCTCGCTGCTGATGCTCGTCGCGCTCATGGCGGCGCGCGCCGTCCACTTCGCCCGGCACACGGACGTGGCCCGGTCCCAGCTCCTGGACAACCCGGCCACGGCGGTGTTCTACGGCTGCCCGCCGATGGCGATGCTCGCCGTCGGCTACGGGACGCTCATGCTCGGCCCCGAGGTGATCGGCGCCCGGGCGGCGATCGCCCTGGACGCCGTCCTCTGGACGCTCGGGACCCTCTACGCCGTGCTGGCCGCCGCCGGCGTCCCCTACCTCATGATCACCAGGCACCGGCCGGGGCCCGCGAACCCGACCTGGCTGCTGCCCGTCGTCGCCCCGATGGTCGCCGCGGCGCTCGGGCCCGCGCTCGTCCCGCACCTGCCGGAGGGGCAGGCCCGCGCCACGATGATGTTCGGCTGCTACGGCCTGTTCGGCGCGAGCCTGCTGGCCACGCTGGTCCTGCTGCCCGGCATCTGGTCGCGGCTCGCCGGCGGGCCGCCGTCACCGGTGGCCCTCACGCCGACGCTGTTCCTCGTGCTCGGGCCGCTCGGGCAGTCCACCACGGCCGTCGTGCAGATCGCGAACGCGGCGGGGCAGGCCGCTCCCGGATACGCGGCGGCGGCGCGCGCGTTCGCCGTCCTCTACGGCGCGCCGGTGATGGGCTTCGCGCTGCTCTGGCTGGGCATCGCGGCGACCGCCAACCTGCGGGCACTGCGCGGCGGCATGCCGTTCGCGATGACGTGGTGGGCGTTCACCTTCCCGGTCGGGACGTGCGTGACCGGCGCGTCCGGCCTGTCGCGGATCACGGGCCTGGACGCGCTGACCGGCGTGGCCGTGCTCCTCTACCTGCTTCTCGTCACGGCCTGGGCCGTGGCCGGCGTCCGGACGGTCCGGGGCGCGCTCAGCGGGCGCCTCTTCCTGCCCGCCGTCCCGCGCCCGGCGCCGCTGCTGCCGGCTCCGGCCGCCTAGCGGGGCGGTCACCGCGTCCTCCCGGCCGGCGGGGCAGGAATACCCGCCCGGGGGTCGCGGTTCGGTAGAATAATTGAAAGTTCTACTATTGGAGGCCGGCATGCAGTTCGGGATATTCACGGTCGGCGACGTCACCCCCGACCCGACCGACGGGCGCGTCCCGACCGAGGCCGAGCGGATCAAGGCCATGGTCGCGATCGCGCTCAAGGCCGAGGAGGCCGGCCTGGACGTCTTCGCGACCGGCGAGCACCACAACCCCCCGTTCGTGCCGTCCTCCCCGACCACGATGCTCGGCTACATCGCGGCGCGCACCGAGCGGCTGATCCTGTCCACCGCGACCACGCTGATCACCACCAACGACCCGGTGAAGATCGCGGAGGACTTCGCGATGCTCCAGCACCTCGCCGACGGCCGGGTGGACCTGATGATGGGCCGCGGCAACACCGGCCCCGTCTACCCCTGGTTCGGCAAGGACATCCGCGACGGCATCCCGCTCGCCATCGAGAACTACCACCTCCTGCACCGGCTGTGGCGCGAGGACGTCGTCGACTGGGAGGGGAAGCACCGCACGCCGCTCCAGTCGTTCACCTCGACCCCGCGTCCGCTGGACGGGGTCCCGCCGTTCGTCTGGCACGGCTCGATCCGCAGCCCGGAGATCGCCGAGCAGGCCGCCTTCTACGGCGACGGCTTCTTCGCCAACCACATCTTCTGGCCGACGGACCACTTCCAGCGCCTGATCGGCCTGTACCGGCGCCGCTACGAGCACTACGGGCACGGCTCCGCCGACCAGGCGATCGTCGGCCTCGGCGGCCAGGTCTTCATGCGCAGGAACTCCCAGGACGCCGTCCGCGAGTTCCGCCCGTACTTCGACAACGCGCCCGTCTACGGGCACGGGCCCTCCCTGGAGGAGTTCACCTCGGAGACGCCCCTCACGGTCGGCAGCCCCCAGCAGGTCATCGACAAGACGCTGACGTTCCGCGACCACTTCGGCGACTACCAGCGCCAGCTGTTCCTGATGGACCACGCGGGCCTGCCGTTGAAGACCGTCCTGGAGCAGATCGACATGCTGGGGGAGGAGGTCGTGCCCGTGCTGCGCAAGGAGTTCGAGTCGCTGCGTCCCGCGCACGTCCCGGCGACCGCCCCGACCCACGCGTCCCGTCTCACCGAGGAGGTGCGATGACCACGCTCGCCGTCGTCTCCGCCGGGCTCGGGCAGCCCTCGTCCACCCGGCTCCTGGCCGACCGCCTCGCCGAGGCGGCGGCCGGGGCCCTCCGGGAGGACGCGACCGTCGAGACGGTCGAGCTGCGCGACCACGCGCACGCCATGGTCGACGCGACCCTGACCGGCTTCCCGTCCGGGGCGTTCCGCACCGCCGTCGAGACGGTGGCGAACGCCGACGGCCTCATCGCCGTGACGCCCGTCTTCAACGCGTCCTACAGCGGGCTGTTCAAGACGTTCTTCGACGTCCTGGAGCGCGGTTCCCTGGAGGGCACGCCGGTGCTGCTCGGCGCGACCGGCGGCACCGCCCGGCACTCCCTGGCGATCGATTACGCGATGCGCCCCCTGTTCGCGTACCTGCGCGCTAGCGTCGTCCCGACCGGTGTCTTCGCGGCGTCCGCGGACTGGGGGAGCGCCGAGACCGCCCTGCCCGAACGCGTCGCCCGGGCAGGAGCGGAACTGGCCGCCCTGGTGGAGGCCCGTCCGGCCCCGCCGAAGGACGATCCGTACGAGGCGCCCGTCCCGTTCGAGCGGCTTCTCGCCGGACACTGAACTTGAGATTTGGCTTATATAAGCCGAGCCTGTAACTTGGGTCACGTGCACGCATTCGATGTGGTGGGCGACCCCGTCCGGCGCCGGATCCTCGAACTGCTCGCCGACGGCGAGCGCTCGTCCGGCGACCTCACGGCGGTCGTCCGGAAGGAGTTCGGGATCTCCCAGCCCGCCGTGTCCCAGCACCTGAAGGTGCTGCGCGACAACGGATTCGCCGTCGTGCGGGCGGAACGGACGCGCCGGCTCTACGCTGTCGACTCAGCACCGCTGCAGGAGTTGGACGCGTGGCTCGAACGCTTCCGCCGGTCCTGGACGCCGCGTCTGGACGCCCTGGCGACCGAGATCGCCCGCGGGAAGCGCGCACACCGCACGCATCAGGACGACCCAGGGAGCGAGACATGATCGAAGTCACCGGCCAGATCAACACGGTCACCCGCACGGTGGGCGAGAAGGCGCTGGAGTCCGGCACCGCGAGGACCGCGACGATCAGCAGGGTCTACGACACCGGCGTCGACGACCTGTGGAACGCCGTCACCGACCCCGAGCGGATCTCCCGCTGGTTCCTGCCCGTCTCCGGCGACCTGCGGCTCGGCGGCCGCTTCCATCTGGAGGGCAACGCCAGCGGGACGATCGAGCGCTGCGACCCGCCGAAGGGGTTCGCGGCGACGTGGGAGTACGGCGGCCAGACCACCTGGATCGAGGTCCGGCTGACCCCCGAGGCGGACGGCCGGACCCGGTTCGAACTGGAGCACACCGCCCTCGTCGACCCTTCGCAGAACCAGTTCGGCCCGGGCGTCGTCGGCATCGGCTGGGACATGGGGCTCCTCGGCCTCACCATCCACGTGGAGTCCGGCGAGGACGCCCGGGCCAAGCTCGGCGACTCCTGGGCCATGTCCGAGGAGGGCCGCGAGTTCGCGCGGCAGGCCGGCGAGGGCTGGTACGCCGCCGACGTCGCGGCCGGCGCCGACGAGGCCACCGCCCGCACCGCGGCGGACTTCACCATCGCCATGTACACCGGGGAGCAGTGACCTCCGGCGCCGAACACGCCCGGCGTCCGCCCCTCCTGCCGCGGAGTCGTCCGTCAGGACACGCCCGGTAGCCTTCGGTTACCGATGGTGACCGGCAGGGCACAATGGCGGGGTGGACGTCAGGGTCGGTGTCCGCGTCGAGGGGGTCGTGCAGGGCGTCGGTTTCCGGCCCTTCGTGCACGGCCTCGCGACCGGCCTCGGGCTGTCGGGGCTGGTCGGCAACGACGCGGGCGGCGTGTTCATCGAGGTCGAGGGCGCTCCCGACAAGGTCGGGCGGTTCCTGGACGGGCTGCGCACGCGCCCGCCCCGGCTCGCCCTCGTCGAGCGCGTCACCACGCGGGAGCTGGACGCCGTGGGGCGCGGCGGCTTCGCCATCGTGGGCAGCGACGCGTCGGGCGAGCGCCGGGCCCTCGTGTCCTGGGACGCGGCGACCTGCGACGACTGCCTGCGCGAGATGCGCGACCCGGGCGACCGGCGCCACCGGTACCCGTTCATCAACTGCACGGGCTGCGGGCCGCGTTTCACGATCGTCACGGGCGTGCCCTACGACCGTCCGAACACCACCATGGCGGGCTTCGCGATGTGCGGGCCGTGCGCCGCCGAGTACGAGGACCCGGCCGACCGCAGGTTCCACGCCCAGCCGGTGTGCTGCCCGGCCTGCGGCCCGTCCCTCGCCCTGCGCCCCCACGCCGACGAGCCCCTGGAGGCCGCGCGGGCGGTGCTGGCGCGGGGCGGGGTCCTCGCGGTCAAGGGCCTCGGCGGCTACCACCTCGCGGCGCGGGCGGCGGACCCGGGGGCGGTGGCCGCGCTGCGTTCCCGCAAGCACCGCGAGGACAAGCCGTTCGCCGTGATGGTCCCCGACCTGGAGGCGGCCCGGGCCCTGTGCGACCTCTCGGCCGCCGAGGAAGAGTTGCTCACCGGGCCGCGGCGCCCGATCGTGCTCGCGCGGCGCCGGCCGGGCGCCGCCCTGGCGGACGCGGTCGCACCCGGAAACCGGTCCGTCGGCCTCCTGCTGCCCTACACCCCGCTGCACCACCTGCTCGTCACCGAATCGGTCGTCCTGACCAGCGGCAACGTCTCGGACGAGCCGATCGCCTACCGTGACGAGGACGCCCTGGGGCGGCTCGCCGGCATCGCCGACGCCTTCCTCCTGCACGACCGTCCCATCCACACCCGCACCGACGACTCGGTGGTGCGGACGTTCCGCGGCCGCCCGCTCCCCGTCCGCCGCTCCCGCGGCTACGCGCCGGAGCCGATCCCCGTCCCCGCCGGTCGCCCGGTGCTGGCCTGCGGCGCGGAGCTGAAGAACACGTTCTGCCTGACCCGCGACGGCCGGGCGTTCGTCTCCCACCACATCGGCGACCTGGAGAACCACGAGACGCTCCGCGCCTTCGAGGAGGGCATCGGCCACTTCCGGCGGCTGTTCGACATCGCGCCCGAACTGATCGCCTACGACCCGCACCCGGAGTACCTGTCCACGAAGTACGCGCTCGACCAGGACCTGCCCGGGGTCGCCGTCCAGCACCACCACGCGCACATCGCCTCCTGCCTCGCCGACAACGGCGCGGACGGCCCGGTGATCGGCGTCGCGTTCGACGGCACCGGGTACGGGACCGACGGCACCCTGTGGGGAGGCGAGTTCCTGGTCGCCGACCTGCGTGGCTTCGAGCGCGCCGGGCATCTGGAACCGGTTCCGCTGCCCGGCGGCGCCGCCGCGATCCGCGAGCCGTGGCGCATGGCGGCGGCCTACGGGGTCCCGGGCGACCTGCCGGTGGCCCGCCGCCCCGACTGGGCCGCGGTGACCGCCCTGGCCCGGCGCGGCGTCAACGCGCCGCCGACCTCCAGCATGGGCCGCCTCTTCGACGCGGTCGCCGCCGTCCTCGGCGTCCGCGACCGCGTCAACTACGAGGGGCAGGCCGCCGTCGAACTGGAGCAGTGCGCCGACCCCGCCGAGACCGGCGCCTACCCGGCGACGCTGAACGGCACGACCGGCTTCACGGTCGCGGGCGGCGAGTTCGTGGACGCGGTGGTGAGCGACCTCAGGGCCGGCGTCCCCGTCCCTGCGATCGCCGCGCGGTTCCACAACGGCGTCGCGGCGCTCGTCGTCGCCGCGGCCTCCCGCATCAGGTCGGAGACGGGCCTCGGCACGGTCGCGCTCTCCGGCGGGGTGTTCCAGAACATGCTCCTGCTCGGCCGCGCCGTCTCCGGCCTGGCCGACGCGGGCTTCGACGTGCTGACCCACCACCGCGTCCCTCCCAACGACGGCGGCATCAGCCTCGGTCAGGCGGCCGTCGCCACCGCCCGCGGCTGACCCGAGGACCGCCCTGGCCGGATCCGGACGCGCCGCCGTGGGCACTGGCGATCCCTCACCGATGGACCGTGCCCACCAGGCGCGCGGCACCGGAGGCGCACCCTGGCGCGCGCCCGCGGGACGCCGCGCTCGAAGCGAAACGGCGACGCGGCGCCCCGCCCGGAGGGCATGATCATCAGATGGCGGACGAAGGGGACGAGCGGCAAGAAGCCCGGCCGAAATCGTGGGCCGTCCGGCGATGGGCGGCCCCGCTGGCGCTGGCCGTGTCCGTCGCCACCTCCATCGGCGCCGTGAACCTGCTGGTGGACGGGTCGGCGGCCACCACCGCGCTTCCCGGTGAGCAGCGCAGGCCGCGCTTCATCGTCGCGGTGGGCAGGTTCGGAAGTGCCTCCCAGGGGCGCGGCCCGGAGCCGTGGTTCGAGGTCAGGGCGGTTCAGTCGGGCGGGGGGCGGCCCCTGGACTCGGTGCCCGCGCCCCGATCGGCCGGAGCGGCGCGGTCGCTCATCGAGGGGCCGGGGGGCGTGTTCGTGTTCTCCGCCTTCAAGGAGAAGACGTGCACGACCCGGTTCCATCGGTTCCGCCTCACCGGCGGCGGCCGGGTGAAGGATCTCGGGCCGCTCGTGGAAGACACCGTTCCGGCGCGCGTGGCCGGGCTGGCCATGAGCCCGGACGGTGAACGGCTCGCCTACGCGACGGCTCCTTGCGCGAATGGCGCGCAGCCCCAGGCGGCGGTGAGCGTCCTCGACCTCGGCTCGGGCCGGACGCGAGCCTGGAGCACGGCCGCCCCCTCACTCGTCGGTGAGATCGTTTGGGCGGGCGACAGCCGCACGCTCGGCTACGCCGTCAGCGACGTGCGGCTGGATGCCGCGCACAGTCCTTTCCTCGAGGGCAGGGTCGGGAACGTCACCGTGTACGCCCTCGACACGAACGGGCGGAGCGCCGATCTGCGGGACGGCCGCGTCCTGTTCCGGCAGCCCGACGACTCCGCCGCGGTCACCACGGCCGTGATGAACCCGGGCGGGCGTGCGGGCTACGGCGCGATGAGGAAGGCGCGCCCGCCGAGCTTCGTCCTGTTCTCGTTCGCCGCCGGCAAGCCGATGAAGGTCACCCGGACCATCAGGCTGGATCCCGGCGGCGGGATGGTTCTCGGCTTGGCCACCGACGACGGCCCCCGGTACGCCTGCCTCGGAGGAGTCGACTCCTTCGGCAAGGTGACCGAAGGCGACTTCAGGGACACCGTGGACGGTGGCCAGAGCTGCGCGGTCGCCTACGGCTACTGACCGCCGTCCCGGCGCCCGCCGCCGGAAGGCGGTGTCAGAGGTTGCCCAGCACCCGGGTCGGGGTGATCTCGATGACGACGCGGTTCGGGTTCGGGCGCGGGGGCTTGTAGCGGGCGGTGTAGAGATCCTCCGCGTGGGCCACCGAGTCCGGGTCGGTCCGCAGGACGGCGCGGCCCTCGACGGTCGACCAGCGGCGGCCGTCCACCTGCGTGACGGCCGCGGGCAGGCCGGCCGCGCCCGCGTCGCGGACATGGCGGGCCTTCGCCGAGGAGGCCGAAGTGATCACGCGGACGGTGCCGGCGTCCAGCGTCGCGCCGACGGGGACCGAGTGCGGGGTCCCGTCCGGGCGGAGGGTGACGAGCGTGCACAGGTGGCGCTCCCGCCAGAAGGCGAGGAGGTCCTCGTCGCTCAGGTCCAGCCGGTGTCGTCCGTCCACCGGAGTAAGCCTATCCGGACTGGCCGGTTTCGACGGGTTTATGATTAGTTAGCGTAAGAAAGTATCTCCGACCGGGGGAGGGCGCGGCGTGCCGTCCAAGCACTATCCGTGGATCGCGCTGAGCAACACGACGCTCGGCATGCTGCTGGCCACGGTCAACTCCTCGATCGTGATCATCTCGCTGCCGGCGATCTTCCGCGGCATCCATCTGAACCCCCTCGAACCCGGCAACGTCAGCTACCTGCTCTGGATGCTGATGGGCTACATGCTCGTCTCGGCGGTGCTGGTGGTGACGCTCGGGCGGCTCGGGGACATGTTCGGGCGCGTCCGGATGTACAACGCCGGGTTCGCGGTCTTCACGGTCGGGACGCTCGTACTGGCGCTCGACCCGCTGCACGGGGGCGCCGGGGCACTCTGGCTCATCGGCTGGCGGGTCTTCCAGGGGATCGGCGGCGCCATGCTGATGGCGAACTCGGCCGCGATCCTCACCGACGCGTTCCCCGCCCACCGGCGCGGCATGGCGATGGGCGTCAACCAGGTCGCGGGCATCGCCGGGACGTTCATCGGCCTGGTCGCCGGCGGGCTGCTGAGCGAGATCAACTGGCGGCTGGTGTTCTTCGCCTCGGCGCCCATCGGGATCGTCGGGACGCTCTGGGCGTACCGGAGCCTGGTCGAGACCGCCAAGCGGGCGGTCGGCGCGAGGATCGACTGGCTCGGCAACGTGACGTTCGCGGTCGGGCTGACCGCGCTGCTCGCCGCGATCACCTACGGGATCCAGCCCTACGGCGGGCACGACATGGGCTGGACGAACCCCTGGGTGCTCGCCGGGATGATCGGCGGCGTCGCCGTCCTGGCGCTGTTCTGCTGGATCGAGACCCGGGTCGAGCAGCCGATGTTCCACCTGAGCCTGTTCCGGATCCGGGCGTTCGCCGCCGGCAACCTGGCCGGGCTGCTCGCCGCGATCTCGCGCGGCGGGATGCAGTTCATGCTGATCATCTGGCTGCAGGGCATCTGGCTGCCGCTGCACGGCTACGACTACGAGGCCACCCCGCTGTGGGCCGGCATCTACCTGCTGCCGCTCACCGCCGGCTTCCTGGTCGCCGGGCCGATCTCGGGGCACCTGTCCGACCGGCACGGCGCCCGCGCGTTCGCCTCCGGCGGCCTCGTGCTGTCGGCGCTGGCGTTCGCCGGGCTGCTGGTGATCCCGACCGACTTCGGGTACGCCACCTTCGCGCTGCTGATCTTCCTCAACGGGATCGGCTCCGGGCTGTTCGCCGCCCCCAACACCACCGCGATCATGAACTCGGTCCCGGCGGACCAGCGCGGCGTGGCCTCCGGGATGCGCGCCACCTTCATGAACGCCGGCATGGTGCTGTCGATCGGCGTGTTCTTCTCCCTGATGATCGCGGGACTGTCCGACACGCTGCCGAGGACGCTGACGCGGGGCCTGACCGAGCACGGCGTCCCGCCAGGGCCCGCCGCCCAGGTGGGCGAACTGCCGCCGGTCGGCACGCTCTTCGCCGCGTTCCTCGGCTACAACCCCATCCAGAACCTGCTCGCGCAGTTCCACGTGCTCGGCGGCCTCGCGCCGGACGACGTGGCCACCCTCACCGGCCGCTCGTACTTCCCGCACCTGATCTCCGAGCCGTTCCACCACGGCCTGGTCATCGTGTTCGGCATGGCGATCGCGATGTCGCTGGTCGCGGCGCTGGTGTCGCTGCTGCGCGGGCGCCGCTACGTGCACGACGACGACGCCGCGGGCGAGCCCGCGCTGCAGAAGGCGGGCCGCGGCGCCCGCTGACCGGCGCGCGGCCGGTGGCGAGAACGCGGACCGGCCGCCCGCGGTGGCGGGCGGCCGGTCCGGAACGCGCGGAAAGAGCGCGGGGTCAGACGCGCCAGGACTGGACGAGCGCGTCCAGCGTCACCTGGTCGTAGACGATGCCCTGGGCCTTCAGCTCCTGGGCGACCAGCTCGCCGTCGCCGTGGTGCTTGGCCAGCAGCCGGTACACCGCGTACGGGAACCAGTGGTTGTCGCTGATCCGCTGGATCTCGGCCTCGTCGCAGCGGTAGCCCTCGGCCCTGACCTCGGCGAGCGTCGCGGCGACGTCGCCGTGGCGGCGTTCGAGGATGTCGATGACGAGGGACCGCAGGTTCTCCGGCGCGGGCCCGACGGGCGCCTCCTCCTCGGCGACGGTGCCGTAGGAGCTGCGGCCGTTGAGGCTGCCGCGCGACGCGGCGCTGACCACGGCCAGCTCCGGCTCCGGCTCCGGCTCCGGGACCGGCGCGGGCGCGGGCGCCTCGGTCGCGGCGGGTGCCGCGGCCGGAGCGGAGGCGGCCGGTGCGGCCGGGGCCGGAGCGGCCTCGCCCGCTGGCGCGCCCTTGGCCTCGGCCCTGCCCGCGGTCCCGGACTCGATCGCCTTGCCGGAGTACCCGGGCACCTGGATCTGCGCGAACGGGCCGGTGTTGCGCAGCGGCATCAGGGTGATCTGGTTCAGCGTGACCGGCCCGGCGATCGCGCGCGTCTGCGGCTCGGGCTGCTTGGCCTCCTCCTCCTCGGTCCTCTGCGACACGTACCGGTGCAGCGTCCGCAGCAGGACGAACAGGCCGAGCATCGACACGATCGGCGGGACCGCGGCCGTCGCCTGGAAGGAGAAGGTCTTGTGGCCGACATGGCCGACGTTGAAGATGAGGCTGGCCGTCCACCCGGCGAGGGCGATGGTCAGCGGCAGGCAGAAGTCGAGCCAGCTCATCAGGGCCCGGCGCTTGATGACGAAGGCGTCGATGGCCAGCAGGAACAGCCCGAGTTCACCGACGATGATGAACAGGTCGACCAGCAGGGGGAAGGACTCGGCCTTCCATCCCCGCAGGCCGTGCTCCAGGGCCCAGTGGTAGAGACCGGCATAGGACTGGGCGAAGCCACCGGCGGTGGCGGTCAGGACCGCGGCCGCCATGAAGGCGATGGCCCCCCACCGTGTGATGACCTGTGCCCGGTTGGCAGCGCTCATGTGGCGTGTGCTCCCAGATTCCTTACACAACCAAAAGTGATCGGTGGGAGACTATCCATTCCTTTGCCGTTTCGTGGCCGATTCGCATCACGTCTCGGTCCCGTTCCCCGCGAAACGGCGCGGCGCGCCGGGGGAACCTCGCGAAAAGCCGCAGGCGGGAGCCCCCGTAGCCACACAGCGGGAGCCCCCGCAGTCACACAGCGGGAGCCCCCGCAGTCACACAGCGGGAGCCCCCGCAGTCACACAGCGGGAGCCCCCGCCAAGGCGCGCCGGTGCCTTGGCGGGGGCGGGATTCCGCGGGAGCGGTGACGGAATCCGGCCGCGGAACCCCGGTCAGGGAACCTGCAGGACGAAGTCGAACTTCGCGGTGCGGCCCGTGGGAGTGGTCTGGACCTTCATGAGCAGCGCCGGGTCGTAGAGCGAGTCGGAGCTGTTGCGGGGCTCGTTCGGGAAGTACAGCTGCGTCGTCAGGATCTGCCGGTAGGGGGCCTGTGCCTTGACGTGGATGTGCCGGGTGCGGCCGGGGTAGAGGCCCGGCACGATCGTCGTGAGGGTGAATCGTCCCGAAGCGTCCGTGTATTGATGTCCACGAAGCTTGTAGCCGTAGTTGTCGTAATTGCCGTAATAGTCCGCCTGCCAGAAGTCGAGCAGGGCGTGGGCCACCGGCGTGCACGACATCGAGTAGACGATCCCGGAGACCGTGAGGGGGGTCCCCGGCATGCCGGGCGTCACGATCGACGCGCGCTCGGGGGACCCGGGCTTGAAGTAGGGGCCCTCCATCTGCGAGTGCGTCGGGGTGTCGTCCCCGTCGTCGCACTTGGGCGTCGGGGTGAGCGGCCGCTGCTCGGTGCGGGCCTGCGCGGGCGCGGTCACCGCGGACACGGCGGTGGGCAGCGCGAGCGCGCCGATGCCCGCCGCGCCCGCGGCGACGATGAAGTTCTTGCGGCTGATGCCGTTGTCCTGGCCGTCGCCGGTGCCGGGCTCGTGGCCGGTGCCGGTCTCCTGCTCGTCGGCTGGCATGGGGGTTCCTCTCGGGGGTCGTCCGGGATCTTCCGGTTGGCGGGGCTCCCTGGGAGTCGGTCCGCGACATGTATAAGCCGCCGGGGAAGGGGCGGTCTTGCCGCTGCGTGCCGTGACTTTGGCGGCGAGTGCCAAAGCCCGCCGGAAGCGTCGTGCTGACTCGCTCATTGACCTTCCTGACGCGCCGTAGAAGCCTTGCGGTTGGCGTCCGAGACCCCGCCCGCCGACCGGAGGAGCGTCATGCCCACGCTCGTTGACACCTCGGACCACCCTGCCCGCGACCAGGCGGACTACTGGCGCCACCTGATCAGCTCGGCCTTCGGGCCGTTCCACGTGCAGCCGTGCCTGCCCGGAGGGTTCGCCGCCCGGTTGAGCGGCCGGGTGCTGGGCCCGGTGGAGGCCGGCGACGTGCACGCGCCCGCGCACGCGGTGCGGCGCAGCGCCCTGCAGATCGCCCGCGACACCCGCGAGTGCTACAAGCTCGGCCTGGTGCTGCGCGGCTCGTGCGTGCTGCGGCAGAACGGCCGCCGGGCCGTGGTCGGCGCGGGGGACGTGGTGTTCTACGACCTGACCCGTCCCGTGGAGATCTCCTTCGACGCCCACCACATCTTCACCGTGGTGATCCCGCACAGCGCCGTGCCGCTGCCGCGGGAGCGCCTCGCCGCGTTCGGCGGCACGCTGCTCGGCGGGCGGGCCCGGACCGGGCGGCTCGTCTCGTCCTTCCTCGGCGCCCTGGCCGAGAGCGGCGCCGAGGACGGCGAGCGGGGAGCCGCCCCGAACGGCGCCGGGCCCGCCACGGGGAGCGGGGCCGCGGCGGGCGACCCGTTCGGCGGGGCGTCCGACGAGATCTACGCCCACCACCTCGGCGGGGCCCTCGTCGAGCTGGTCACCGGCGCGGCCAGCGAGTGGCTGGGCGCGCCCGCGTCCCCGTCGCCGGAGGGAGCGGAGATGCTGCGGGCGATCGAGGAGTGGATCGAGGCGCGCCTGCACGACCCGTCGCTGAGCCCCGCCGCGATCGCCGCCGCGCACCACATCTCCGTCCGCCAGCTCTACCGGGTGTTCGCGCCGACCGGGACGACCGTCGCCCGGTACGTCCGGACCCGCCGCCTGGAGCACTGCCGCCGCGAACTCGGCGACCCGTTCCTCGGCACGCAGCGGATCGGCGCGATCGCCAACCGCTGGGGCCTGCCGGACGCCGCCGCCTTCAGCCGCGCGTTCCGCGCCGCCTACGGCCAGACCCCCAGCGACTACCGCGCCCGCACGACGGGCATCCGGCGGGACCCCTGACACGCCCCGATCCCGGCCGGCGCGCTTCGCCTTCCCGAATCCCGGGAAGGCGAAGAGTAAGGACCTGGACGCGACGGAGGACGCGAGGGGGACGTCGCCATGCGAGGCCGGGAAGGGCGCGCCGCCGCCGACGTGCGCGGAGCCGCGCTGCCGCTGGAGTACGCGGAGGATCTGGACCCGCTCCTCGACCGCATCGGGGACGGCCGGTGCGTGCTGATCGGCGAGGCCAGCCACGGGACCCACGAGTACTACGCGTGGCGGGCCGCGCTGACCAGGCGGCTGATCGCCGAGCGCGGGTTCGGGTTCGTCGCCGTCGAGGGCGACTGGCCCGACTGCCGCCGGGTCGACCGCTGCGTGACGCTCGCGCCGGGGGCGCACCAGGATCCGAGGGCCGCCCTGAACGCCTACGAGCGCTGGCCGACGTGGATGTGGGCCAACGAGGAGACCGTCCGGTTCTGCCGGTGGCTGCGCGACCGCAACGCGGGCCTTCCGCTGGCCGAGCGGGCCGGCTTCCACGGCCTGGACGTCTACAGCCTCTGGGACTCGCTGCGGGCGGTCGTCGACTACCTGGCGGCGCACCGCCCCGAGTACCTGGACACGGCGCTGGAGGCGTACCGCTGCTTCGAGCCGCACGGCCACGACCCCCGCTCCTACGGGTGGAACGCCGCCCTGGTCCCGGGCGGCTGCGCGGCGGAGGTGCTGGAACTGCTGGCCGCGCTGCGCCGCCCGGCGCCGCCGGGGGAGGCCGGCGACCCGGAGGAGGAGTTCGACGCCCGGCAGAACGCCGAGGTGGCGGCGGGCGCCGAGCACTACTACCGCACCATGCTGGGCGGCGGGCCGGAGTCGTGGAACGTCCGGGACGTCCACATGGCCGACACGCTGGACCGGCTGATGGACTTCCACGGCGCCAAGGCCGTCGTGTGGGCGCACAACACCCATGTGGGCGACGCGCGGGCGACCGACATGGCGGGCGCCGGGATGGTCAACCTCGGCCAGCTCGCCAGGGAGCGGCACGGAGCCGACGGCGTCGTGCTGGTCGGCTTCGCGGCCGGCCCCGGCGAGGTCGTCGCGGCGCCGGCCTGGGGCGCCCCGATGGAGGTCATGCAGGTCCCGCCGCCGGCGCACGGCTCGCTGGAGCAGGTGCTGGCGGAGTCGGAGCTGCACCGGGCGATGTTCGTCGTGCCTCCGGAGCGGGAGAAGCCCGACTTCTTCACCGGCACGCTCGGGCACCGCGCGATCGGCGTCGTGTACGACCCGGACCGGGATTCGCGCCAGTACGTCCCGACACGGCTCGCCGATCGCTACGACGCGCTGGGCTGGTTCCGCGCCACCTCGGCGCTCCAGCCGCTGCACCTGGAGGCGGCGCGCCGTGGTGAACTGGAGACGATGCCGACCGGTGTCTAGCAGTCAGGCAGTCTGAGGAGCCGCGCCATGTCCCTGACCATGCAGCCGGGCCCGCTCGCCGGTTCGCCCGGCGACGAGGTCAACTTCACGATCGACGGACCGGCGCACCGGTTGTTCTTGCACGACTTCCCGCGCCGGGTCCGCGCCCGCTTCGCGGGGGAGACGGTGCTGGACACCGAGCGCGGGAAGCTGCTCCACGAGACGGGGCTGCTGCCCGTCCTGTACGTCCCCGAGGAGGACGTGCGCACCGACCTGCTGGAGAAGACCGTCCACACGACGCACTGCCCGTTCAAGGGCGACGCCGCGTACTGGACGGTGCGGGTGGGCGACCGGGCGGCCGACAACGCGGTGTGGGGGTATCCGGACCCGAAGCCGGAGGCGGCGTGGCTGCGCGGGCACATGGCCTTCTACTGGAACCGGATGGACGCCTGGTTCGACGAGGACGAGGAGGTCCACGGCCACCTGCGCGACCCGTACCACCGGGTCGACGCCCGCGCCACGTCCCGGCGCGTGCGGGTGCTGCTCGGCGACGAGGTCGTCGCCGAGACCGGGCGGGCGAAGCTGCTCTCGGAGACCGGGTTGCCCAACCGCTACTACATCCCGGCCGAGGACGTCCGCCGCGACCTGCTGACCCGCAGCGAGAAGCGGACGTTCTGCCCCTACAAGGGCGAGGCTGCGTACTGGTCGCTGGCCGGCGCCGAGGACGCCGCCTGGTCGTACGAGGAGCCCCTGGAGGACGCCGCGAAGATCGGCGGGTACCTGTCCTTCGACCACGAGGCCCTGACGATCGAGACGCGGCCGTCTCCGGCCGCCTGACGCCCGCCCGGGGCCGGGGACGCCGTATTGCGCTCGCGGAGCGGCGGCCTCCTGCCGCATGATTTCGGCATGGTAGATACCTCCCTTTATGCGGCGTTCGTTGTCGCCGCGTTCGCGCTCTGCGTCACCCCCGGCCCCGACATGATGTTCATCGTCGCGATGGGCGGGCGCGGCGGCCCGGTCACGGGCCTCATGGCGGCGGCGGGCGTCGCCACCGGCGCCCTGACGCACGCCGTCGCCGCGACGCTCGGCCTCTCCGCCCTGTTCACCGCGCTGCCGGCGCTGTACCACGTGCTGCGCTGGGCGGGCGCCGCCTACCTCCTCTTCCTCGCCGTCAGGTCGTTCCGGGACCGCGGCGAGCCGGGGGAGGAGGGCGCGGCCCCGGTCGGCCCGGGACGGCTCCGCGCGTTCTGGCAGGGCGTCGTCACGAACCTGCTGAACCCCAAGGTGATCCTCTTCAACATCGCCTTCCTGCCGCAGTTCGTGAACCCCTCCGTGGGGCATCCGATGGTGCAACTGCTCGTCCTCGGCGTCACGCTCGTCCTGCTCGGCCTCGTCGTGGACGCCTGCGTCGGCCTCCTCTCCGGCCGCCTCGCGAACCTCCTGCGGCGCAGCCGCCGCGTCGCCCGCGGCCTGAACATCTTCAGCGGAACCGTCTTCACGGGGCTCGCCGTGCGCCTCATGGCCGTCCCCAAGTGAGGGCCTGCGGGTTTACAGTTCTGGTAACCCTGAGCAAAGGAGGCGGCTGTTGGTTCCGTACGCGGCGTCCTCTCCGCCTTCCGCGTTCTGGTCGGCGCTCGAACCCGCGCAGCGGACCGCGCTGCGCGACGCCGCGCGTCCCCGCACGTTCCCGGTCAAGGCGCCGCTGGTGTACCAGGGCGACGAGTCCGACCATGTGATCATCATCGAGCGGGGCTGGGCGAAGGTGACCTCCGCGACCGAGGACGGCCACGACGTGGTGCTGGCCGTCCGCGGCCCCGGCGACCTGCTCGCCGAGAGCGCGGTGCTCGGCGGGCGGCCGCGCGCCGCGACCGTCACCGCGCTGTCCCCGATCCGCGCCCTGGTCGTGCCCGCGGCCCGCTTCACCGGGTTCCTGGACGCGCACCCGGACGTGTGGATGCTCGTCACCGGCACCTTCGTGCAGCGCATGGACGACTCCGACCGGCGGCTGACCGCCCACATCACGAGCCGGGGTCCGGAGCGCCTGGCGGCCCTGCTCGCCGAGCTGGCGGAGCGCTCGGCCCAGCACGCCCCGCCCGCGCCCGACGGGTCGATCGAGATCGGGCCGCCGCTGTCGCAGGAGGAGCTCGGCAGCTGGATGGACGCCTCCCGGGAGACCGTCGCCCGCGCGCTCAGCGGGCTGCGCCGCGAGGGCCTGATCCGCACCGGCTGGCGCAGGATCACCGTGGTGGACCTGGCCCGCCTCCGCGCGTTCGCCAAGGAGCAGGACTGACGGACCGTCCGTCCTCCCGCCCTAGGATTCCGGGCATGAGCGGCGACGGCTACCACCACGGCAACCTGAGGCGGGCCGTGCTCGACGCCGCGATCGAGGTGATCGCGGAGGCGGGCCCGGCCACGTGGAGCCTGCGGGAGCTGGCGCGCCGCGCCGGGGTGTCGCACGCCGCGCCCGCGCACCACTTCGGCGACAAGGCCGGCGTGCTGACGGCCGTCGCCGCCGAGGGGTACGCGCTGTTCGCCGACGCCCTGGAGGCCGCCGGGAACGACCTGCACGGCGTCGGGCTCGCCTACGTGCGGTTCGCCGTCGAGCACCGGGTCCACTTCGAGGTCATGTTCGCGCCCGCGCTCTACCGCCCGGACGACCCGGAGGTGGCCGCCGCGCGCGACCGCGCCGGGCGCGTGCTCGCCGAGGGCGTCCGCGGCGCCGTGCCCGGCCGCCCCGCGGAGGACCGGACGGCCGGGATCGCCGCCTGGTCGATCGTGCACGGTTTCGCCCACCTGTGGCTGAGCGGCGCCCTGCGCGACCTCGGCGACGACCCCGTGCGGGCCGCCGGCCCGGTCATCCGCCTCCTGTTCGAGCGCCCCGGGTCACCGTGACGCGGCCTCCTCCTCGATCGCCGGCCGCTCGCCGTCCGCTTCGACCGGGGCGCGTTCGGGGACGACGGCCAGGTCAGCGCGGAAGCGGCGGTTGAGGGCGGCCCGCACGCGCCCCCGGGCGGTGCGGCCGCGGGGGCTTTCGACGTCGTCGACGGGCGGCGGGACGTCCAGGTCGGCGGCGGGCGCGGGGCGCGGATCGGTGATCGCGGCGATCGCCTCGTCCGGGAGCGGGCGCTCGACCTCGCTGAACCCCCCGTCCGGCGACTGGCGGACGATGCCGGTCTCCAGCCCGTGGTGGGCCAGGCCGAGGTCGCGGCGCTGCAGGCCGACGCAGAGCCGGTAGGTGACGGCGTAGGCAAGCACCGGTCCGAGGACGATGAGGAACCGGAAGAACCACGTCGTCCAGAACAGCGGGACGTCGAACTTGTCGGAGAGGACGTCGTTGCCGCCCGCGAGCCACAGCCCCCCGTAGAAGACCACGCCGCCGACGCCGATGCCGGTCCGCGCCGGGACGTCGCGCGGCCGGTCCAGCAGGTGGTGGATCTGCGAGTCGCCGGTCACCCAGCGTTCCAGGAACGGGTAGACGGCCAGCCCGGTGAACAGCAGCCCGGGCACCACGAGTGCGGGGACGACCACGCTCATCGCGACGGTGTGGCCCCAGACGTTGATCTCCCAGGACGGCATGACCCGCAGCGCGCCCTCCAGCCAGCCCATGTACCAGTCCGGCTGCGACCCGGAACTGATCGCGCCGGGGTCGTAGGGCCCGAACAGCCAGATCGGGTTGATCTGGAAGAACGCGGCCAGCAGCGTCGTCACGCCCAGCACCCACAGGAAGAACGCCGTGGTCTTGGCGATGAAGACGGGGAAGAACGGGTAGCCGCGGACGGTCGTGTTCGAGCTGCCCTTGCCCGGGAACTGCGTGTGCGTCTGCCGCCAGGTCAGCACGACGGCGTGCAGCGGGATCAGCGCCGCCAGGATGCCGGGGATCAGCAGCACGTGGATGACGTACAGGCGCGGGATGATGTCGGTGCCCGGGTACTCGCCGCCGAACAGGAACATCACCGCGTACGAGCCCACCAGCGGGATCGACGCGAGCACGCCCTCCAGGATGCGCAGGCCCGTCCCGGACAGCAGGTCGTCCGGCAGCGAGTAGCCGAACAGGCCGTTCAGCATCACGAGCATGAACATGGCGATGCCGATCAGCCAGTTCAGCTCGCGGGGCTTGCGGAACGCTCCGCTGAAGAAGTTGCGGAGCATGTGCACGAGGATCGCGCCCATGAAGATGAGCGTGGACCAGTGGTGGATCTGCCGGACGAGCAGCCCGCCCCGCACGTCGAAGCTGATCTTGAGGGCGGAGGCGTACGCCTCGCTCATCTCGACGCCCTTCAGCTTCGTGTACGAGCCGTTGTAGACGACCTCGTGCATGCTCGGCTTGAAGAACAGCGTCAGGTACACCCCGGTCAGCAGAATGATCACGAAGGAGTACATCGCGATCTCGCCGAGCAGGAAGGTCCACTGGTCCGGGAACGCCTTGCGCAGCGCCTTGCGCGCGAATCCGGTGGTGCCGAACCGCTCGTCGAGCGCCCTCGTCGTGACGTCCAGTGCCCTGGGCGGCCTCCGCGTGCCGGCCCGCGCCCCGCCGGGCGCCCTCGTTCCCGCCATCGTCCGCATCCCTCCGTCGCGCTGTGGCAGTCGCGCTTCTGGGCATGAGACCGACGCAGACACCGCGAATGTGACATGTCGGAATGTGGACCGCGTCACATGGCGCGGTCCACCGTGCGGGGTCCCGGCAGGGCGGGACCGGCGGGCGGGATCAGCGCGCCCGGACGGCGAGGCCGCCGCGGCGCAGGTAGCGCGGACGCCAGCGCGCCCGGTAGCAGAGCCGGATCGGCGGCGGGAGCAGCCCCAGCACGGCGCGGCGGGTGCCGTCCGGGGCGCCGTCGAGAAGCCAGGGCAGGAACACTCCGAGCCCGCGCAGCCCCAGCTCGCGGCGGAGCTCCACGTCGAAGGTGCCCCATTCGAACGGGGTGAGGGTCTCCTGGATGAGGGGCAGGACGTTGGACTCCTTGAAGTCCAGCAGCGCGTCCACCGAGGCCCGCATATCGCGCGCGTACGCGGCGAACGCGTCGCGGTCGCGGTGCTCCAGCGCCGCCTCCACGCCGTCGATCGGCGGGACGGCCTTCAGGGCCAGCGACGCCATGGCGTCGAGGACCACGCCGACCCGCCCGGGCCCGTCGGCGTCCTTGGCGTACATGACGTTCCAGAGGGCGTTCTTCTCGGCGCGGTCCTGCAGGCTCCAGTGGGCGGTGAACAGGGCCCAGCGGTCCGCCGCCTCGGCCCATCCGAAGGCGGTGCCGGGCCGGCCCGCCGCCTCCAACCGGGCGGTGTCGCGGCGGAAGGCGCCGTAGGCGGCGTACAGCATCGTCAGGTCGAATCTCCTCGCCACGCTGTCCATGCCGCCTCCCAAGCTCTCCGCGCCCGTGCCGCTCACACAGAAAGATGGACCGGACGCGTCCGAATGTGACGCGATGCGGAGCCCGACTTTCTGTGATCTGCCCCACGGGCGTCGGGATATGCGGAGGACGGGGCGTCGCACACCGCGGAGGCGGCCGGGATCACCAGCGCGCCGCACTGCGGTCGGAAGCCGCGCATGCAAAGCGCTGGCCGCCCTCCCGGTCCGGTACGTTGCTGGGCGTTCCCAGCACACGAGGAGAGGGCCGGGCATGGCTGTTGACGCGGCGGGGATCGACATCGCCTCCCTGGTCCTGCGGGTGTCCGTCGGCGGCACGCTGATCGCGCACGGGTGGAACCACGCGTTCGGCGGCGGGAGGATCGAGGGCACGGCGGGCTGGTTCGAGTCGATGGGGCTGCGGCCGGGCCGCCTGCACGCGCTGATGGCGACCGGCACCGAGCTGGGCGCGGGCGTCCTGCTGCTGCTCGGGCTCCTCACGCCGCTGGCGGCGGCGGGCGCGGTGGGCACGATGGCCGTCGCGTTCGTCACCGCGCACCTGCGCAACGGCTTCTTCATCTTCCGCCCCGGCCAGGGCTACGAGTACGTAGTCATGATCATGATGGTGGCGTGCGCGGTGGGCGCGCTCGGCGGCGGCGCGGCGTCCCTGGACCGCGTCCTCGGAATCGACGGCGACCTGGCGGGCTGGACGGGCCTGGCCGTCACCGCCCTCGCCGGCGGGATCGGCGCTGCCCTCCTGCTGGCCGCCTTCTGGCGGCCCGGCACGCGCTCCGCCGGGACGCCGGGGGACTGACCGGCCCAGCCCGCCCGGCCGGCCCGCGCCCGGGTCGGATAACGTCGCGAGCGTGCGACCCTCGATCTCCGAAGAGCCCGAAGGGCGGCTGGAGTCCCTCCATTCCGTCCTGGAGCTGCTGGACCTGGAAGAGCTCGACCGGGACCTCTACCGGGGCGCGCTCGTCTTCGACGACCCCTACCCCCTGTACGGCGGGCAGGTCGCGGCGCAGGCGCTGCGCGCGGCGGGCGGCACCGTCCCGGAGGGGCGGCTGCCGCACTCGCTGCACGGGTACTTCCTGCGCGGCGGCGACGCGGCGCGGCCGACGATCTTCCGGGTGGACCGGGACCGCGACGGCCGCTCGTTCTCGGCGCGCCGCGTGGTGGCGCTCCAGGGCGGCGAGGTCATCTTCAACATGTCGGTGTCGTTCCAGCGGCCCGCCGACGACGAGGACCGGCAGGTGCACCCGGCGCCGCGGGTCCCCGGGCCGGACGGCCTCCCGGCCTCCCCGGTCCCGCGGCTGTTCTCCATGGAGAGCCGCGTGCCGCCGCAGCCCTACGAGGCGGCCGACTTCCCGACGCGGCTGTGGTCGCGCTGCACCGCGCCGCTGCCGGACGACGACCTGCTCCACGCCTGCGTGCTGACGTACCTGTCCGACATCTCCAGCGGGCTGATCGCGCTGCACGACGGCGCGGCCCGGTCGGGGTCCAGCCTGGACCACGCCGTCTGGTTCCACCGGCCGGTCCGGATGGACGACTGGGTGCTGATGGACCTCGTCCCGCAGACGGTCGCCGCCGGGCGCGGCTGGTACACCGGAACGATCCACACCCGGGACGGCGTGCTCGTCGCCAGCCTCACCCAGGAGACCCTCTTCCGCACGCCGCGCTCCTGACGCGGCCGGGGCCGGCCTCCGCGCGGAGGCCGGCCCGCGGTCGGGCTATCGCCAGGTGTCGTTGGCGGTGCGGCCGGACGTGCCGGTCGTGTAGGTGCGGTTGGCGCCGCTCTCCCACGTCACGGCTCCGGCGTCGGTCTTCTTGAGGTACTTGTATTCGATCTTGGTGTTGGCGGGCAGCGTCACCGTCCCGCTCCAGATCGGGTAGCCGGACGGGGACAGCTTGACCGCCTTGGAGGTGTCCCACGAGCCGAGCGCCGGGACGTCGCCGACGAGGTAGACGCTCGTGCCCCAGGTGGTGGTGGCGTTGACGTTGAAGGTGTCGGAGACGGTCCCGGGGTCGGAGGTCGGCGGCGGGGTCTGTCCGGACCGGGCGTCCGCGTGGATCGCGACGGCGCCTCCCGCGGGGATCGTCACGGTCGCGGTCCCGCCCGCCACGGTGACGGCGGTGCCCTGGCAGCCGCTCGAACCGAGGCCGCCGGTGATGACGTCGCAGTAGACGCCGTCCGCGAGCCCGGTCCGGTAGGACGCGGTGGACGGGGTGGAGGAGTCGTTGAGCCCGATCCAGCCCCGGGAGCCGCGGCTGAACCCGATGACGTTCCCCGCGGTGGCGGTGAAGTCGCCCACCGACGTGGCGGACGCGGTCGCGTTGTGCCATCCGACCATGCCCTTCACCCCGGTCGAACGGGTGAGGCACTGCCAGCCGTTCGAGCAGTTCGCGGCGGTGACGAACCCGCGGGCGTCGGCGGGCGGCGACTGCCCGGCCGACGCCCAGGTGAAGCCGTCGTACACCGAGGGCTTGCCGTACGGGTAGGCCAGCAGGAAGTAGGTCGCCAGGGTGTAGTCGGAGCCGCTCTTGTAGTTGAGCGTGGACCCGTCCCGCTCGGTGTCGTGGTTGGTGATCATCGTGTGGGTCCGGGAGCCGTCCGCGTCCAGCGACCAGGACGGGATGCCGGACAGGTTGGACAGCGTCCCGTTCTGGAACTGGGTCTTCAGGCCCTGGGCGTAGGAGAAGCCGAGCACGTCGCCGTTCCCGGTGAACGCCGAGGGCTTCAGGTCGGCCGTGCTCGACCCGGGGAAGACCTCCTGCGCGATGTAGGGCGCCCTGCCCTCGGCGGTGGTGGTGTGCAGGGCGGCCCTGACGGCGGCGAAGTCGGCCTGGGCGATGTGCTTGGCGGCGTCGATCCGGAAACCATCCACGCCGAGGCCGATCAGGTCGTTGAGGTAACCGGCGATCTTGTCGCGCACGGAGCCGGACTGGGTCTTCAGGTCCGACAGCGAGACCAGCTCGCAGTTCTGCACCTCGGAGGTGTTGTTCCAGTCGTCGATGCCCGCGTCGTCGTCGTTGCAGTATCCGTCGTTGGCGTGGTGGAAGTCGCCGTACCCGTACGGGACGGCCGGGTAGGCGAACCCGCCGGGATCGAAGGTGGAGCCGCCGTAGGCGGTGTTCGCCGTGTTGTTGTGGCCCGCCATGTGGTTGACGACCGCGTCCACGTAGACGCGGACGCCCGCGTTGTGGCAGGCCGTCACCATGGAGGAGAACTGGGCGCGGGATCCGAGCCTGCTCGTCAGGCCGTAGGAGACGGGCTGGTACACCTCCCACCACGGGTGGGCCCCGTCATTGGTCGAGGCCAGGCTGACCGACTCGGCCGGCGGGGCGACCTGCACGGCCCCGTACCCGGCGGGGCCGAGGTGGTCGGTGCACGTGGCGGCGACGGACGGCCAGTTCCACTCCCAGAGGTTGGCGGTGACGTCGCTCGCGTTGAGGGAGGCGGCGGCGCGGGCGGGGCGGTCGGGGAGCAGGGCGGCGACGGGCGCCGTCCCGGCGAGGACGAGGAGGCCGGCGGCGAGCAGCGACCGGCGGCGGGGGACTCGCGCGCGGGGGGCTCCCGGGCGTGGCGCGTCGTTGGCAGACATGGCGGCGAACTCCTGTCACGGGGCGCCTGGCGGGCGCCCGAGGGGGGGTGGGTGGACGGCCGTCCGCGAGCAACGCGAGAATGCTCTCTTCTTGCAGTCAGGTCAAGGGCTTGCGCAAATTTGCAATCGGCTTGCAGAAAGACGGCACCTTCAGGAGGTGGGCGCCCCGCCGCGTGCGGCGAGGCGTTCCCGCTGGGGAACGACGGTGTACTTGGGGTCCTCGGCCGACTGCACGCCCGCGTGGAAGACGCCGAAACGCGTGCAGGCCGAACTCGCCAGGAGGGCCGCGCCGCACAAGGCCGCCGCGACCCGGCTGCGCCCGCCGATCAGGACGCATCCCGCGGCGCCCGCGGCGGAGAGGACCTCGCCGGCGCGCATGTAGACCCCGCCCCTGCCCCGCCTGTACGGCTCGGCCGCCAGCCCGGCCCGGCGCTCCAGAACCGCGGCCGCGGCCAGTTCCAGACCGGAGCCGAACACGGCGGCGGTGCGCATCGGGGCGTTCTCCCGGACGGGCGCGGTGACCAGCGCCATGCCGGCCGCCGCGGCGGCGGCCGAGCCGACGAAGACGAACGGGAGCTCGCGGTACGCCTCGTGCCAGGCGGGGACGGCGGTGTCGGCGGCGAGCACCGCGGTGTAGGCGGCGACGGGCGGGCCGAGCACGGCGGCTCCGGCGGTGGCGGCGCGGCCGAGGCGCGGGAAGAGCCCGGTCACCTCCAGCACGGCGGCGGCGCCCGCGGCGGGACCGTAGGCGGCCAGCAGCCAGGAGCCGACGCTCATCGGCGAGGTCGGCTTCATGACGCGCAGCATGTTGGAGAACCGCTCCGGCCGCCCGAGGTCGTGGACCAGCGCGGCCGCGGACCCGCCGATCGCGGCCAGCGAGGAGATCTTCAACGCCCGCGCGGCCGCCGGGCGCCCCGTGAGCTGCGCGCCGGCGGCGAGCACCGACCCCGCGCCGGCCAGGCCGCCGAGGAAGAAGTACCCCGCGATGTCGAGGGACTTCCACACCGGCGGGTTCAGGACGGGCTTGCCGTAGTAGGAGGTGAACTCCGCCTCCGGCACCATGGCCTTCTCGCCGCGCCCGCCCCGGCGCCCTCCGCGCCGTCCCCGGCCGCCCAGGCCCTTGCCGATCTGGGCCTCCCGGCCGGGCCGCTCGCCGCGCACGCCCTCCTTGCCGACCTCCGACGAGCTCATCGCGCGCTCCCCGTGCGGCCGTGTGCGGCGAAGACGGCGGCGAGCCCGCCGAGCAGCGTGGCGGCGGCGACTCCGGCGTGCCGCCACATGGACGGCAGGTCGCGCGTGGTGACGACCGGATCCGGCGGCAGCCCGTACACCTCGGGCTCGTCCAGCAGGAGGAAGAAGGCGCCGTCGCCGCCGACGCCGTCGTCCGGGTCGTGCCCGTAGAGCCGCGCGTCCTCGACGCCGAGGCCGTGGAGCTGGTCGACGCGCCGCGCCGCCCGCTCGCGCAGCTCGTCCAGCGGGCCGAACTGGATCGAGTCGGTCGGGCACGCCTTCGCGCACGCGGGCTCCTGCCCCACGCTGATCCGGTCGTAGCACAGGGTGCACTTCCACACCCGCCCGTCGCCCTTGCGCTGGTCGATGACCCCGTACGGGCAGGCGGGCACGCAGTAGCCGCAGCCGTTGCAGATGTCCTCCTGGACGACCACCGTGCCGAACTCGGTGCGGAACAGCGACCCGGTCGGGCACACGTCGAGGCAGGCGGCGTGCGTGCAGTGCTTGCACACGTCGGAGGCCATCAGCCAGCGCATGCCGCCCGCGTCCTGTGCGCCGCCCTCCGCGTCGCCGTGGTCGACCCCGCTCTCGTTCTGGCCGATCGGCTTGCTCTGCTCGATGAACGCGACGTGCCGCCAGGTGTCGGCACCGAGGCCCTGCGTGTTGTCGTAGGACATGCCGGTGAACTCGAGGCCGTCCTCCGGGACGGCGTTCCATTCCTTGCAGGCGACCTCGCACGCCTTGCAGCCGATGCACACCGACGTGTCGGTGAAGAAGCCCATGCGGGGCGGGGGGTCGGCGTAGCCGGAGTCGGCGGCGACGTCGGGCTCCGCGCCGGCGAGCAGGTTCCGTCCTATCAGACTGCCCATTTCCACGACTCCCATCGACGACACCGGCCCCTACCCGACTTCCCGGGGACGCGCCGCCTACACACCGCCCGCCGTCAGGCGCCCAACGCCTTCCACTGGCGGTCGGCGACGGGGCGCCAGGCGTCGTGCCGCTCGTGGAAGAGCGCGACCGCCTGGGCGCCGCTCCAGTCGTCGGGGAGCAGGGGCGCGGGAAGGCCGGGGTCGAGGAACGGGAAGCGGCGCCATTCCTGGACGAGCCTGGTGTGCGCGGCGAACGTCCCCGGATCGTCGGCGGGCCGCAGCGCGCCGACGGCGTCGAGGAAGTCCTCGTAGGCGAGCCCGATCTCGTCCAGGTCCCACGCCTGACGCGCCACGCGCCGCGCCTCGTCCAGGTCGCCGAGCCGTCCGACGAACAGGGTGGAGGCGTCGGCGACGCCGATCTCGGCGAGGACCTCCCGGACCTCGGCCTCGCGCTCGGGGTGCGGGCTGACCCACACACCGGGGGAGAGGTTGCCGAGGCCGCTCCAGGCGAGCCGGGTCCGCAGCAGGTGGCGCAGGCGGCGGCTGGTCTCCGGGACGGTGGCCAGCACCAGGAGCCACTGCCCGTCCCACGCGCCGCCCGGGCGGCCGAAGCCGTAGATCCGCTCGGTGCCGTCGGTGAGCAGTCGCTCCCCGGACGGGGTGAGCCGCCAGGCGGTGCGGCGGCCGTGCCGCTCCCCGGCGAGCCAGCCCTCCCCGGCGCTGCGGGCGAGCGCCTGCCGCACGGCCTTCTCCTCGACGCCGAGGAGCCCGAGCGCGCGCAGGAACGTCGCCGTCCACACCGGCTCGCCGCCGGGCAGGACGAACTCGCCCAGCACGGTCAGCAGCAGGGACCGCGCGCTCGCCGCGCCGAGTTCGCGCCGACGCCGGAACCTCGGCTCCGGGTGCGCCGCGTCCTCGCCGGTTCGGGCCATGTGCTCCTCCTCTGGGCCCCGGTGGGCGCGCCCGCCCGCCTGCGGGGCGGCCGGGGCGCCGTCCAGTATCGCGCGGGTCCGGCCGGCGCCGCGCGGGCCGCGCCCGGAACCGACATCGTTCCACAAGTCTATTGACTGTCGTTTCATCTATGTAGAGCATTGGGGCCACGGTTCCCGGCGAGGGGAGACCTCGATGACCGCTGGAACGGCGACCGCACCGGTCCCGCCCGACACCTTCAACGCCTCCGACTACCTGCTCCGGGCGGCGTCCGGGCCCGGCGCCGGCCGGACGGCGCTGACCGGTCCGGGCGGGGACGTCAGCTACGCCGGGCTCGCCGAGCTCGCCGGGGACATCGCCGCCGGGCTCGAACGGTGGGGCCTGCGCGCCGAGGAGCGGGTGGTGCTGTTCATGGCCGACGGCCCGCCCATGGCCGCGGCGATCCTGGGCGCGATGCGGCTCGGCGCCGTCCCCGTCCCGGTGTCGACGATGCTGACGGGCCCCGAGCTCGGCGGCCTGCTGGCCGACGCGCGCGCCCGGGTGCTGCTGGTCGGCGACCGGTTCGCGGCCGCCGCCGAGGCGGCCCTCGCGCACGCTCCCGGCGTCCGGCGCGTCGCGGTGGAGGGGGACGCGGCGCTCCGCGCCCCGGCGGGCGTGCGGGTGGACCCGTTCGAGGACCTGGTCCGCGAGGGGCGCGCCCGCGGCGGAGCGCCGGCCGAGCGGTACGCGACCTCGGACGACTCCAGCGCCCTGTGGCTCTACACGTCCGGAACGACGGGCCGCCCGAAGGGCGCGATGCACCGGCACGCCAACATCCGGCACGTCGTGGAGACCTACGGCCGCCAGGTGCTCGGCATCCGGCCGGACGACCGCTGCTACTCGGTCGCCAAGCTGTTCTTCGCCTACGGGATCGGCAACTCGCTGTTCTTCCCCCTCGCCGCGGGCGCGACCGCCGTCCTGGACCCGGACCGCCCGACCCCGGCGTCGGTGGCCGGGCGGCTGGCCGAGTACCGGCCGACCCTGTTCTTCGCCGTCCCGACCTTCTACGCGGCGATCCTCAACGCCGAGGTTCCGGTGGAGGCCTTCGCGTCGGTCCGCCTGGCGGTGTCGGCGGGGGAGCCGCTGCCCGCCGAGCTGTGCCGCCGCTTCACCGAGCGGTACGGCGTGGAGATCATCGACGGGATCGGCTCCACGGAGTGCCTGCACATCTTCCTGTCGAACCGGCCCGGACGGGTCCGCCCGGGGACGACGGGCACCGCGGTCCCCGGCTACGAACTGCGCGTCGTGGACGCCGCCGGGGCCGACGTCGGTCCCGGGACGCCGGGCTCGCTGCTGGTGAAGGGCGAGTCGATCGCCACGGGCTACTGGTGCCGCACCGAGACGACCCGGCAGGTCTTCCAGGGGGAGTGGCTGCGCACGGGCGACACCTACGTGGTGGACGAGGACGGCTTCTACACCTGCCTGGGCCGGACGGGCGACATGCTCAAGGCCGGCGGCATCTGGGTGTCGCCGGCCGAGGTGGAGGGACGGCTGCTGGAGCACCCCGCGGTGGCGATGGCCGCCGTCGTCGGGCTGCCGGACGCCGACGGCCTGGACAAGCCCGTCGCCTGCGTCGTGCTCAAGGAGGGCGCGACCGCCGAGCCGGCCGAGCTGATCGGGTTCTGCCGGGCGGGCCTCGCGTCGTTCAAGCGCCCCCGCGAGGTGCTGGTGGTGGACGGGCTGCCCACGACGCCGACCGGCAAGCTGCGCCGCTTCGCCGTCCGCGAGCTGGCCTCGGCCCTGCTCGCCGCGCCCTGACCCGTCCCCGGGCGCTCCCGTCCTGGGCGGCGCGCGGGCCGAAATGCTACAAACAGTTGACGTGAAGAACGAATTTTGTGGAGCATGATGGAGACGGCACCGGCGGAAGGACAGCGCATGACCGGCCCGCACGTGGAGTTCCGGGTGGACCCGTCCCGCTACCGGCACTGGCGCCTGGACGTCGAGGACGACGTCGCCACCCTGACGATGGCGGTCGACGAGCGGGGCGGGCTGGTCCCCGGATACGAGCTGAAGCTGAACTCCTACGACCTCGGCGTCGACATCGAGCTGTACGACGCCGTCCAGCGGCTCCGCTTCGAGCATCCCGCGGTGCGCGTGGTCGTCCTCACCAGCGGCAGGGAGAAGATCTTCTGCGCGGGCGCCAACATCCGGATGCTGGCCGCGTCCCCGCACGCCTGGAAGGTCAACTTCTGCAAGTTCACCAACGAGACCCGCAACGGCATCGAGGACGCGACGGCCCACTCCGGGCAGACCTACCTGGCGGCGCTGAACGGCACCGCCTCCGGCGGCGGTTACGAGCTGGCCCTCGCCTGCGAGCACATCATGCTCGTCGACGACCGGTCCTCGGCGGTGTCGCTGCCGGAGCTGCCGCTGCTCGGCGTCCTGCCGGGCACCGGCGGCCTGACCCGCGTGTCGGACAAGCGGCGCGTCCGCCGCGACCGCGCCGACTTCTTCTCGACCAGGGCGGAGGGCCTCGGCGGCGGGAAGGCCGTCGCGTGGGGCCTGGTGGACGAGGCCGTCCCGCGCACCGCCTGGGACGAGACGGTCGCCGCACGCGCGCGGGAGCTGGCGGCCCGCTCCTCCCGGCCGCGCGACGCCGAGGGGATCGCGCTGGCGCCCCTCGGCAAGGAGCGCAGGGACGCCTCCATCGCCTACCGGCACGTCTCGGCGGCGCTCGACCGCGACGCCGGCGCCGCCGAGATCACGATCGCGGGCCCGGACGCGCCTCCCGGCGACCTGCGCGACGCGGACTTCTGGACGCTCGCCATGACCCGCGAGCTGGACGACCTCATCCTGGACCTGCGGACCAACGAGCCGGAGCTCGGCACGTGGGTGCTCCGCACGGCGGGGAGGGCCGAGCACGTCCTCGCCCACGACCGGCTGCTGCTCGACGCCTCCGGCGACTGGCTCGCCAACGAGGTCGTGCACTACCTCAAGCGGACGCTGAAGCGGCTCGACGTCACCAGCCGCAGCCTCATCGCCCTGATCGAGCCCGGAAGCTGCTTCGCCGGCTCCCTCCTGGAGGTCGCGCTCGCCGCCGACCGCTCCTACCAGCTCGACGGCGTCTTCGAGGACGTCGACCCGGACGCCGATCCCGCCGCGGTCACCGTGGACGCGATGAACCTCGGACCGCTCCCGATGGGCAACGGGCTCACCCGGCTGGCGACCCGCTTCCTCGGCGACGACGGCGCGCTCGCCGCCGTCCGGGACGCCGCCGGCGAGCCCCTGGAGGCCGCCGGCGCCGAGCGCCTCGGCCTGGTCACCTTCGCGCCCGACGACATCGACTGGGACGAGGAGATCCGCATCGCCGTCGAGGAGCGGGCCGGCTTCAGCCCCGACGCGCTCACCGGCCTGGAGGCCAACTACCGCTTCCCCGGCCCCGAGACCCTCGAGACCAAGATCTTCGGACGGCTGTCCGCCTGGCAGAACTGGATCTTCACGCGCCCGAACGCGTCCGGTCCGGACGGCGCCCTGCGCCGCTACGGCACCGGACGGCGCGCCGACTTCGACCGAAAGCGAGTCTGAGCGATGGCGACCACCGCCGACTACACCGAGAAGATCCCCAACAACGTCGGCCTGCACGAGGACCGGCGCCTCCAGCGCGCCCTGGAGTCGTGGCAGCCGAACTTCCTGTCCTGGTGGGAGTCGATGGGCCCGTCGCTGCCGACGCGGGAGGTCTACCTGCGCACGGCCGTCGACGTCGGACGCGAGGGCTGGGCGCACTTCGGGCACGTCGCCATGAAGGACTACCGGTGGGGCATCTTCCTGGCCGAGCGCGACAGCGACCGCCGTATCGGCTTCGGCGCCCACAAGGGCGAGCCCGCCTGGCAGAAGGTGCCCGGCGAGTACCGCGCCGACCTGCGGCGCCTCATCGTCATCCAGGGCGACACCGAGCCGGCGTCGGTGGAGCAGCAGCGAAACCTCGGCGCCACCGCGCCCAGCCTCTACGACCTGCGCAACCTCTTCCAGGTGAACGTCGAGGAGGGCCGCCACCTGTGGGCGATGGTCTACCTCCTGCACGCCCACTTCGGGCGCGAGGGCCGCGAGGAGGCCGAGGAGCTGCTGCACCGCAACTCCGGCAGCGAGGAGTCGCCCCGCATCCTCGGCGCCTTCAACGAGGAGACCCCCGACTGGCTCTCGTTCTTCATGTTCACCTACTTCACCGACCGGGACGGCAAGTACCAGCTCGGCACGCTGAAGGAGTCCGGCTTCGACCCGCTGGCGCGGACCTGCGAGTTCATGCTGAAGGAGGAGGCCCACCACATGATGGTCGGCACCACGGGCATCGACCGGGTCGTCGAGCGGACCGTCCAGCTGATGAAGGAACACGACACCGACGACGTCGCCCCGCACGGCGGGATCTCTCTGGACGTCGTCCAGAAGTACCTGAACTTCCACTACTCGGTGTCGCTCGACCTGTTCGGCTCCGAGACGTCCAGCAACGTCGCCGGCTACTACACGGCGGGGCTCAAGGGGCGCTGGATGGAGGACCGCCGCCGGGACGACCACCGCCTCACCGACGACGCCGTCATGGTGGACGCCCTCGTCGACGGCGCCGTCGGGCAGACCGAGGTTTCCGCGCTCGTCGGCCTCAACACCGACCTGCGCCGCGCGTACATCGCCGACTGCCAGAGCGGCGTCAACCGCTGGAACCGCCTCCTGTCGGAGGCGGGCCTCCCGCAGCGCCTGCGCCTGCCGAGCATCGCCTTCAACCGCAAGGTCGGCGCCTTCGCCGGCGTCGAGGCCGCGCCGGACGGGGAGCTGCTCGACGCCGCCGACTGGGAGCGGCGCAAGGACGCCTGGCTTCCGACGGAGGTCGACAGGACCCACGTCCGCTCCCTGATGCGGCCCGTCCACGAGCGCGGCAGGATCGCCGCCTGGATCGCCCCGCCCCGCAACGGCGTCAACGGCCGGCCCTTCGACTACGAGTACGTGCGCCTCTAGCCGGCGGCGCCTTCGGGCCGGGGCCGCGTGTGACCCGCGGCCGGGAAGAGCCGCAGCCAGGCACCGCCGGGCCCCGGCTCGCGCACCTCGACGGGCTCGAACTCCGGCCCCGCCCCGGCGATCCCCCGGTGGACGGGCGCGGAGACGATCAGCCCGAGGGCGGCCGCGACGCCCGCGAGCCTCCGCCGCAGGACCTCGGACTCCAGCAGCCGGGCGGCGCGGGCGAGCGCCGCCCCGGTGACCCCCTCCGGCCCCGCGTGCACAGGGCCCGCGTCGACCGCGACCCGCACCTGGAGGCGCCGCCCCTCGGCCGCGCCCGCGTTGTGCCGGTCGATGCGCTCGGCGAGCGCCCGCACCAGCGGATCCGCCGGGGCGTTCACCGGGACCCCGGGAGGGACGACGAGCAGCACGCCGTCGCCGCGGTCCTCGCGGTGGCAGGCCGCCCAGGGCACCCCGGCCGCGGCGAAGGACTCCTCCAGCGACTCGAACAGCACCCGCCTGATGGCCGCCCGGTCCGCCTCGGTCCGGTCCGGGGAGCCGAACCCGACCACATCGGCGAACACGACCGTGCAGTCCTGCCCCGTGAGGAAGAGGGAGCCGGACACGGCCGGCGGGCGGGGCTCGCCGCCCGCCGTGAGCCGCTCCAGCCGGACCGGGTCGAGGACGTCGATCGTCCCGTCCCCGGCGTGGACGAGTCCCGCGCCGTCCCACTCGCTGAGCACGCTCGCCACCGCCGCGGGCGTCGACGACGTCCAGCCCGCCAGCTCGGTCCCCGTCAGGGGGAGCGCCCCGTCCCGCGCCCGCGACAGCGTCGTGAACAGCGCGGCCAGCCGGCGCTCGGTGTCGGCGAGTTCGGTGCCGGAGGTGCGGGCCGCCGCCTCGACGGTGCGGTCGTGCGCCTGCTTCTCCAGCACCGACTGCACGCCCGCGTGGCGCTCCACGACGCGCCGGAAGTCCGCCGCGCCGACGACCAGCGCCTCCACGGTGTCCAGCGCGATGACCGTCGCCGTCCAGGCCTCGCCCTCGAACAGCGCCCGCTCGCCGATCAGGTCGCCCGGACCGCGGACCGCCACGATCCGCTCCTCGCCCGCCCGGTCGACGCGGACCTTCGTCCAGCCCGACAGGAGGACGACGACGTAGTCGGCCGGATACCCCTGCCGCAGGATCGGCGCGCCCGGCCCGAAGACGCGCGGGCGCGCGACGCCGCGGACGGCGTCGCGCTCCTCCGAGCCCAGCGCGTGCCAGAAGCTGTCGCGGAGCCTCCCGGACCGGTCGGCGGACCGCTCGCGGACCCCCTGCGCCCGGGCCGACGCGGCCCCCGCGCGCGCGAACCCGGCGAGCGGAGCCACGAACAGGGCCAGGACGGCGAACGTGAACGCCGCGAGCAGCGCCGCCGCGGACGTCCCGGTCTCCGCGGCCGCCCACGCCGTGCACACCGCCCCGAGGACGCCGAACGTCACGGCCCCCCGCGCGAGCGCCCGCCCCGGATCCGCCGCGTGCGAGGGCGCGGGCCCCGGCCCGTCCGCGGCGAAGGCGGGCGAGGCGTCGGAGAACGCCTCCAGCAGCAGCCGCGCCCGGCCCGCTCCGCCCGGCGGCGCCGTCCCCGGCCCGCCGGCGGCCGGTGCGTCGGAGAACGCCTCAAGCAGCCCGCGCCAGCCGCGATCAGGACTCGGCATCGCTTCCCCCGTTCATCCGGCCCGACCGGGCCCGTCGTCGTCCTCACCGTCGCCGCCCGGGCCCGGCGGCAGCGCCCAGAGCGCGTACCGGCCGAGCTTCGCCATGACGGCCGGGGCGCTCGCGCCGCACGCGAACGCCAGCCACGGCGCGTCGATCAGGTCGCTCGCCGCGGCCGCCGACGTCACCATCGCGGCGAGCGCGCAGTGCAGCGCGCAGGCGAACAGGTAGTACCGGCCGCCCGGTCCCTTCGGGTAGCGCCAGGGCGGCCCCTTCACGCGCCGGTTCGCCTCCAGGAACGCCAGCGTGCGGTTGGCCGCGGCCCCCATGAGCCCCCACACGACGAACTGCCACATGACCCGACGGTAGGTTCCGGGGCGGCGGCAGATAGTGACACGCCGCACAAATCACCCATGAGCGATGCGCTCGGGTTCGGGTAGGTGTGCCGCATGGGTCCTGAAGAAGCCGGCGCCAAGGTCAAGCTCGCCACCACCCGCTACCGCGACCTCGCGGAACAGGTCGAAGCCGCGAAGGACGACCTGCTGAACGCCTACGCGGACGCGGCCCGCGAGGGCGTCGCCCCCGAGGAACTGGCCGCCGGCTCCCCGTTCACCGCCGACGACATCCGCCGCGAACTGCGCAAACGCGGCGCCGAGCCGGGCGAGGGCGCCGCCGGCCCGCGAGGGTAGGCGGCGCCGGGGTCAGGCGGACGCCTGGTGGACCTTGAGGAAGGCCCGCTGCTGGCCGAAGAAGAAGATCACGGCCCACAGCACCCAGACCAGGCTGTAGCCGGCGTGTCCGCTGAACAGCGCTCCGACCGCGCCGACGACGGCACTGATCATGGCGGGCAGGCAGGTCGCGAAGGTTAGGCGGGGCATCGCCGAGCCCGACAGCAGCAGGCTGATCAGCAGCCCCGGTGAGGCGAGGGCCGCCGACTGCGGCGGGAACACCGCGACCATGCCCTCGTCGTAGGGAAGGAACACCATGAAGATCGCGGTGGCGATTCCACCGATGGCGCCGAACAGCATCGGCCCGCCTCCGCTCGATCGAGGTGACGGCGACGGTATTCCCGCTCCGCGGGCGGAGGCCCCTTCGCCGAGGGGATATGGCCGGATGCGGGCGGCACCGCACCAGCGACGCCGGTCTCCTTGCAGCCTGCCCCAATCGGGCGATCTCCCTGAGCAGGACGGGCTGGGCCGCGCATCCTCAGCGGGCGTCGCGGCGGGCTTGGCGGCGGGCGCCCTTGGCGCGGGTGGCGGCGTGGCGGCGGTTCAGGGCCGGGTCGGCGGTCGTGGGTCTGCGGCGAGCCGTCGTTTGGGGCGTCATCGACTCGGGTTGCGGGGCGCCGGGCTGATGCGGGGTTGGGCGGGACGGGTTGGCCGCGGCGATGCGCTCGGCTTTGATCTCCGAGGCGCTGCGCCTTGCGGCCCTGGCCAGATACCAGCTCACGCGGGCCAGGGCGTCCTCGAACACCTCTGCCTTCTGAGCGGCGCGGGTGTTCTTCGGACGGGCCTTGCCCCGTCCGCCGTGCTCCTCGATCCGCGCGCTCGCGCTGCGGCGGTACAGCTTGCTGTACTTGTTGCGGGCGCGCCGGATCCGCGTGTGCAGATCGACGAGCCCGTCCTCGGTGAGGTCGGAGAGTTCGGCCCGCCCGGTCTCCCGGACGAGAGCCTTCTCGGGCTCGTTCAGCGAGTTCAGCAGCGCCTTCATCAGCCCCCCAGACGGTCGGTGCGGCCCTGTCGAGCGTCGCACGAACCCTCGCAAAGGGTGGGACGAGAACACCCCAAGAACGGCAGACACCGCAGCTTATGATCGCTTGTGGCCGGTCACCGCTTCACGTCCAGCCAACCGTGCCGAGAACGGGACCGGAAATCGGATCGGGTCAGAGCGGTGTGGTGAATCAGCAGGTCATCGCGCTGCTCATCGGGCGAGGTGGCGGGAGATGACCAGGCGCTGGATCTGGTTGGTGCCCTCGAAGATCTGCATGACCTTGGCCTCGCGCATGAAGCGCTCGACCGGGAAGTCGCGGGTGTAGCCGGCGCCGCCCAGGACCTGCACGGCGTCCGTGGTGACCTTCATGGCGTTGTCGGTGGCGACCAGCTTGGCGACGGACGCCTCGCGGCCGTAGGGGCGGCCCGCGTCCTTGAGCCGGGCGGCGGCGAGGTAGGTGGCGCGCGCGGACTCGACGGCGGCGGCCATGTCGGCCAGGACGAAGGCGAGGCCCTGGTGGTCGATGATCGCCTTGCCGAAGGCCTCGCGCTCCTTGGCGTAGGCGACGGCGGTGTCGAGCGCGCCCTGGGCCAGGCCGGTGGCGACCGCGGCGATGCCGAGGCGGCCGGCGTCGAGGCCGGCGAGGGCGATGGACAGCCCCTGGCCCTCGTGGCCGATCAGGTGGTCCGCGGGGACGCGCGCGTCGACCAGCCGGACGGTCGCGGTGGTGGAGCCCATCAGGCCCATCTTGTCCTCGGGCTCGTCGAACTCCAGCCCGGGGGTGTCGGCGGGGACGTGGAAGCAGGAGATGCCGCGCGACTTCTCCTGCGACGTGCGGGCCATGACGGTGTAGAAGTCGGCCTTGCCGCCGTGGGTCGTCCACGCCTTGGCGCCGTTGAGGACGTAGGAGTCGCCGTCGCGGACGGCCCTGGCGCGCATCGCCGCCGGGTCGGAGCCCGCGTGCGCCTCGGAGAGGCAGTAGGCGCCGAGGCGCTCGCCCGAGAGCATGTCGGGCAGCCACCGCGCACGCTGCTCGTCGGTGCCGAAGGCGAAGAGGGGGAAGCAGGACAGGGCGTGGACGCTGACGCCGACGCCGACGCTCGCCCAGGCCGCCCCGATCTCCTCCAGGACCTGAAGGTAGATCTCGTAGGGCTGCTCGCCGCCGCCGAACTCCTCCGGGTACGGGAGCGTCAGCAGGCCCGCCCGGCCCAGCGTCGTGAACGTTTCCCGGGGGAACGTCCCGGTGCGCTCGGCGTCCGCGACGCGCGGCGCGAGCTCCTTGGCCGCGATCTCGCGGGTGAGCGCGATCAGGTCCTCGGACTCGGCGGTCGGCAGGTGCCGGGTGGCGGGCATGGGCGGTCTCCTTTCGGCACCGCCAACCGTACCAAAGGCAGTACCGGCGAACCCGTTTTGGTACTGTCGCCGTCATGACCTCGGTGGACGAACGGGCGACCCGGGCGTCGCGGCGGCGCGAGACGCTGATCGACCGGCTCATGGACCTCTTCCTGGAGCGCGGGTTCGCGGAGCTGGGCGTCGCGGACCTGGCCGCGCTGCTGCGCTGCTCCAAGAGCACGCTGTACTCGGTCGCGGCGAGCCGGGAGCAGATCATCACGGCCGTCGTGCGGGCCTTCTTCCGCCGCGCCACCGAGCGCGTGGAGGCCGCGGTCGACGGCAGCGCCGACCCGCGCGAGCGGGTCGGCGCCTACCTGCGGGCGATCTCGGTCGAGCTGGCCCCCGCGTCCGCCGCGTTCTTCGCCGACATCGACGCGTTCGCCCCCGCGCGGGAGATCTACAAGAGCAACACCCGGTACGCGGTGCGGCGCGTGCAGGGCCTCGTGCGGGAGGCGGCGCCGGGCGGCGACGCCGCGTTCGTCGGCGCCGTCGCCGGGCAGGTGATGGAGTCCATCCACCGCGGCGAGATCAAGGCGCAGACCGGCCTGGACGACTCGGCCGCCTACGCCGCGCTCGCGTCGCTCATCGTGGCCCGGATGGCGGCCGGCTAGCTCCGGGCCGCCTGCAGGGCGTGCTCGACGAGCGCCACCAGCACGCCCCGCGCCACCTCCCGGCTCCGCACGTCGCACATCATCACCGGGACCTCCGGATCGACGTCGAGGGCGTCGCGGATCTCCTCCACGGTGTAGCGGCGGGCGCCCTCGAACCGGTTCGCCGCGATGACGAACGGGATCCCCCGCTGCTCGAAGAAGTCGATGGCCGCGAAGCTCGTGCTGAGCCGGCGGGTGTCGACCAGCACGATGGCGCCGACGGCGCCGTAGGCGATCTGGTCCCACATGAACCAGAACCGCTCCTGGCCCGGGGTGCCGAACAGGTACAGCCGGACGCCACCGGAGAACGTCAGCCGCCCGAAGTCCATCGCCACGGTCGTGGTGGTCTTGCCCTCCACCCCGCCGAGGTGGTCGACGCCCACGGAGGCGTCGGTGAGGACCTCCTCGGTGCGCAGCGGACGCACCTCGCTCACCGCGCTCACCAGCGTCGTCTTGCCGACGCCGAAGCCGCCGGCCACCAGGACCTTCAGGGTGTGGAGCGGGACGTCGTCGTCGCGCCCGTGCGCGGTGGCGGTCGGGTCAAAGGCGGCGGAGTTCATCGAGCACTCTCATGAGGATGCGGGGGTCGGGGCGTTCGGTCTGCGCGGCCTGCGGCATCTCCTCGATCAGGCCGTACTGGTGCAGGTCCTCCAGCAGGATCTGCACGACCCGCAGCGGCAGGTCGGTCTCCGAGGCGAGGTCGGCGGGCGTGGAGGGCCGCCCGCACAGCTCCAGCAGCCGCCGCTGCTCGCGCGACAGCCAGACCCGGTCGGCCGGGGTCCGGCCGGTCGCGACGAGGACGGTCACCAGGTCCAGGACGAGCCCGCGGGGGCGGGTGCGTCCGCGGGTGACCGCGTAGGGCCGGACGACCGGGCCGGCGTCCGACCCGACCCAGCGCTCTCTCGGGCTCTCCACGGCCGGCTCTAGCCTGACGCGCCCGAGCGCACCGGCGGGTCCTGCGACTCGGCGCCGCGCGGCTGGGCCGCCAGCGTGCGCCGCACCCGCTTGATCAGCATGGTCGTCTCGTAGGCGACCAGCCCCGCGTTGCCGCCGGCGTCGCTCAGCACGGCCAGGCAGCTCCCGTTGCCCGCCGGCATGACGAAGAACAGCATGCCGTCCAGCTCGACGACGGTCTGCCGCACCTGCTTGGCCTGGAAGTGCTCGCGGGCGCCGTTGGCCAGGCTGTGGAAGCCCGACGACAGCGCCGCGAGGAACTCGGCGTCCTTGCGGGTGACGTCCCCCGAGGCGCCCATGACCAGGCCGTCCCTCGACAGCAGGACGGCTTGGCGGACCTCGCCGACCCGCTGCACCAGATCGTCGAGCAGCCAGTCGAGCTCGCCCGAGGCGTTGCCCTGCCGCATCATGACTCCCCCCATTCATCGCGTGGATCAAGCTCGCCCGGATCGTCGTCGACCCTGCCGCGCAGCCATCCCGACTGCAGCGACGCCATCAGGTCGCGGCTGAGCTCCGGGCTCGGTTCTTCGAAATCGTCCTCGCCGGCCGCCGCGGCGGGCCGGCCGTGCCGCGGCGCGGAGCGCCCGCGCAGCTGCGGGGCCAGGGAACGCTGCCGCACCCGGCGCGGAAGCCGTCCCGTGACCTCGCTGTCCTCCACCCCGCCCGGCCGGGGCTCGGCGCCGTCCGGCCGGACCCGGCCCTCCGGCGGGTCGAGCGGCGGCTCGGGCGGCGGCGCGGGCGGCGGCACGGCGAGGACCCCGGCGGGCCGCCCGGCGGGCAGCCG
>NZ_BAABEV010000045.1:0-70056 GCF_039540335.1 Actinomadura verrucosospora
AGTTCGCCGAGCACGGCACGAAGGGCGCGACGTTCCGCGGCATCGCCGAGGCCGCCGGTCCCCCCGCCCGCCGCGCCCGAGCCGCCCGGGCCGTCCTCGCTGGAACCGCCCTTCCAGTACGTGCCGCCGCCCCCGCCCGGGTCGGCGCCGGAGCAGGGCTCCCATAACGAGCACGGCCTGCCCGAGCAGCCCCACGGCGAGCAGCGCGTCCACGAGTCCGCCCCGCCGCCGCCCGCCCCGCCGCCCGCCCCGGACCCGTTCGGGTCGGACCCGTTCGGGTCGGACCCGTTCGGGTCGGACGCGCCGCCGCCGCGGATCGCGCCTCCCCCGCCTCCCCCGTCGCCCGCCCCGGCGCGGGAGCAGGCCCCCGAGCCGCCGCCGGAGCGGGAGCCTGTCCCGGAGCCGGTGTGGCCGTCGGAACCCTACGAGACGCAGCTGGACACCGACGCCTTCCGCACCCAGCTCGATCCGGGCCCGGCCTGGCCCGGATCGGACGCGCCGCCGGGCCCCGCCCAGCCCTCCCCCGTCCCGCCCCCCGCGCCGCACGCGGACCTGCCCCCGCCCCCCGCGCCGGTGCCCGAGCCGCCGCCCCCGCCGCCGCCGGCGCCCGCGCCCGAGCCGGTCCCGCAGGTCGCCGAGGCCTACGGGATCCGGTTCCTGTGCGGCGCCGACGACATCGAGCGCGTCATCACCGAGGTGCGGCGGCGCGGCAAGTGGGCGCGGCGGCTGCGCGGGCAGGACGTGTCGAGCGCGTCGGCGCCGGCGCTGCTGCTGATCGGCGCGCCCTCCAGCGGGCAGCGGCGGCTGGCGCGGATGACGGCCCGCGCGCTGGCGGAGGTGGAGGCCTCCAGCGGCGAGGTCCACTCCGTCCACGCCGAGGACCTGCGCGAGCACGGCCCCGACGGGCTGCGCGCCGCGCTGGAGGAGCACGCGGGCCACGTCCTGCTGCTGGACGGCCTGGACGGGCTGATCCTGGACGAGTCGCAGGGCCCCGCCTACGCATCCGTGCTGTACCGGACGCGGCTGGAGGGCGTGAACGACACGGCCCTGCTGGGCACCTGCGAGCCCGACCGCGTCGGGGAGCTGTCGGCGGCGTCGCCGGAGCTGGTGACCGACCTGCGGGCGGTGCGGCTGCCGGACCTGTCGGGCGCGCAGGCGCGCGCGGCGCTGGTGCGGCTGCTGGCCGAGGAGCGCAGCCTGCGCCTGGGGTCGGACGCGTGGGCGGTGGTGAACCGCGAGGTGGGTTCGCTGCGCCCGCGGGGCCGGCTGACCGGTGCGCGGCTCGTGGAGGCCTACCTGGACCGCGCCGCGACGCGGCATCTGGGCAGCGCGGAGGCCACGCAGGCGATCGGCAGCGCGCTGTCGCTGACGGCGGCCGACTTCCAGGGCCTGGCGGTGGAGCTGTCGGGCCGCTGACCCGCGCCGGGCGGTGTGCCCGGCGGGGCGCGCCCCGCGACGCACCGCGACGTGTCGCGGGATCCGGCGCGGGGCCGAAACCCCGCGCTGGTAAGGGTTTTAAGCCCCTGCGGGAGGGTGTTTCGCGGGCGGGCGGGGTCACGATGGGGGCGTGGACCGCGTAGACCGGCTGCTGGCGCTCGTCGCGGAGCTGCGGGCGGCCTCGCCCGACCCGCTGGATCCGGCGGTGCTGTCGGCGCGGCTGGGGGTCAGTGAACGGACCATCCGCCGCGACCTGGAGCTGCTGAGGCACGGCGGGCTGCCGGTGCTGGCCCGCAAGGGCCGCGGGTACGCGCTGCCCGCCCCCGGCGCGCGCGAGCCGCTGAGCGAGGTCGGGTCGCTGATGGGCCCGGTGCACGACACGCTCGCCGAGGCGGTCCGCGCCCGCCGCGTCGTCCGGCTGGCCTACACCGACCGGGCGGGGGCGCGCAGCTTCCGCGACGTGGAGGCCCACGGCCTGGTCGTGGCCCCCTACGGGGAGTACCTGGTGGGGTGGTGCCGCATGCGCGACGGGCCGCGGATGTTCCGGCTCGACCGGATCGGGGCGGCGGTGCTGTCGGGGCGCGGCGCCGAGGTCCGGGACCTGGACGACCTGCTGGCGGCGCTGCGGGTGCCCTTGCCGCGCCCCGCGGCCGAGGCGGGGCCGCGGGGCCCGGCGGGCGCGGCGCGGGCGCGGGCGTGGACGCTGGACCGGCTGGAGTTCGTGCGGTCGCGGCTGCGGGACGCGGCCGCGCAGGTCCGCGGCGGCGGCGATGTCGGTGTGGCGCTGCGGGGGGTGCTGGGGCATCTGGCGGAGTGGACGCGGTGGCAGGCGGCCGCGATCCGGTCGGCGGCGACGGGCCGCGAGCCGGTGCTGGAGGGCCGCCCGCCGCCGTTCCCGCCGGCGTTCGGGCGGGACCTGCCCTACGACGCGCGGGAGCGGATGATCCAGGACGCGATGGCGCTGCGGTCGCTGGGCGATCTGGCGCGCGATCTGCAGCAGGTGCTGGAGGCGGTGGCGCACTGGGCGGCCGACTGCGACGACGCGCTGTGGGAGGCCGAGCTGCCCGACCCGCGCCCCTACGGGCCGCCGGGGCCGCCGCGCCCGCTGGCCGACCTGCTGGCGGGCTGGCGGGGCCCGCTCGCCCACATCGAGTGGCATCTGGACCGGCTGGCCGACGAGCCGCCGCTGCCGCCGGAGGACGAGGACGAGGACGTGTGGGTGGTGGACCGCTGCCCCCTGCAGGCCTGACCCCTGCCCGGCCGGTGTCAGCGGGCCGGGGTGTCAGCGGGCCGGGTGCCGAGGGGTGAGGGCGGGGGCGTCGATGGGGTCCAGGTCGCGGGTGAACCAGACGGTCTTGCCCGGCGGCGCGGGCCGGGTGCCGAACTCGGTGGCGAGGGAGGCGACCAGGAGCAGGCCGCGGCCGGCCTCGGCCCAGTCCAGGACGGGGGGCGGCCCGGCGGGCACGCCGGGCGCGCGGGGGTCGGCGTCGCGGACCTCGCCGGTGAGGCGGACCCCGGCTGGCGCGGCCTCCAGGCGCAGCGCCAGGCGGACGGGCCCGGCGCCGTGCACGACGGCGTTGGCGACGAGCTCGTCCACGATGAGGACGACGTCGTCGACGTCGTCGGGGCCGGTGACGCGCCAGCGGCGCAGTGACCGGCGGGTGAGCGCGCGGGCCTGCGCCGGGGCGCTGGGGCCGGCGGCCAGATCCCAGGCCGCCTCCGCGCCGCCGTCGCCATCGCCGTTCTCGGTGTCGCTTCCGGGGTCGTTTCTAATGTCGTTTCTAATGTCGTTTCTGGTGTCCCCGCCCGCAGGCCTGGTGATCCCCGTCCCCGTGGTGCGCACTGCCCCGTCCCCTCGTCTGTGCCGGGCCTGGCCGCCCGTTCGTGTGCGGTCGGTGCGGGCCCCGCGCGGCGATCCGCCGGTCTCCCCGCGTTTCCCCGCATCGACTCATATTCGTGGACGCTTCTCCCGGCGGGGCGGTGCACGGGCGCAGGCGACCCTCACCGCGGGGTGAGGTGAAGTTCACGTGCGGGGTGGCGGTGGAGGAGGCACTGGCGCGGAGCCGCTAGAGTGGGGGCGTCGGTGTGGCATGTGTCCCCCGGGCTCTACCTGATGCCTTCGGGGAATACCGCCGGTCCCATGCGGTCCGGGCTGGAGCTTCGTTGTGCCTTTCGCCGTGAGGCGACCACCACACCGGCTTGACGCCAAGGCCCCGGCGGGTTGATCCCGCCGGGGCCTTGGCGTTCGCCCCTCCTTGGCCCCTCCGTGCGGGCCGTCTCCGCTGGGCGCCCACTCTCACCCTTCATCGCCCTCGTCCTCTCACACCCCAAATTATTCCTTGACAGGAATATTCGTCACGGGGAATAATTGCGCCATGGAGGAGATCCTCAACGCCCTGGCCGACCCGGTCCGGTGGCGGCTCGTGGCCCTGCTGGCCGAGCGGCCGCGGCCGGTCGGCGTCCTGGCGCAGCTCGCCGGCGCGCGCCAGCCGCAGACGACCAAGCATCTGCAGACGCTGGAGCGCGCCGGCGTCGTCACCTCGCAGCGGGCCGGCCAGCGCCGCGTCTACGCGCTGCGGCCCGGTCCCCTGCGGGACCTGGCGGCGGCGCTCGGCCGCCTCGCCGACGACGCCGACCGGCTCGGCGGCGCGCACGAGACCTTCGACCGCTACGGGGCCGGCCTCGTGGCGGAGCGGCTCGCCGCGCGGGAGGCGGGGTGGGCCGACGGCCGCACGTTCGCCTTCGCCCGGTCGCTGCCGCGGGGTCCCGAGGCGGTCTGGCGGCACCTCACCGAGCCGTCGCTGCTGGCGGGGTGGTGGGCGCCGCAGGACCTGCGGGTGTCCGCGCTCGTGTTCGAGGCGCGGCCGGGCGGCAGGGTCGTCCTGGAATACCGCGACGCCGAGGACGCCGGCGGGTCGGACGCGGTCGCCGGGCGCGCCGAGGGCGTGGTCGACGAGGTGCGCCCGGGCGAGCGCCTGTCCTACCGGTCCTCCCCGGTGCTGCCGGACGGGGAGCCGGCCTTCACCGCCCACGTCGATCTCGACCTGCGCCCCGAGGGCGCCGGCACCGGCCTGGACGCCCGGGTGCGGATCACCGGCAGCACGGTCGAGTCCGCGGACTTCGTCGCGGGCATCGAGATCGGCTTCGGGCAGAGCCTGGACAAGCTCGCGGCGGTCCTCGCCGCGGAATCTTCGCAGGGCACAGGGCACGACACCGAGTACGACACCGACCATGACGATGACTCAAGGAGCATGAGATGACCGGCACCACCGACCGCAGGGTGACAGCGAATCTGGCCCTGACCCTCGACGGGCGCTACCACGGCCCCGGCGGCCCCAGCGACTTCGGCTTGTTCGTCCCGTATGTGACCAGCGAGGTGGCCCGGGACCACCTCACCCGGATCCACGAGGGCGCCACGACGGCGCTGCTGGGCAGGGTCAACGCCGAGGGCTTCATGGGTTTCTGGCCGGCGGTCGCCGGGGACGCGGGCGCCGATCCGCGTGACCGCGGATACGCCAAGTGGCTGGTCGACACCGAGAAGGTGGTGCTGTCCACCACCTTGACCGAGGCGCCGTGGGAACGGACCCGCGTGGTGAACGCGCCCGCCGCGGACGTCGTCGCGGGGCTGCGAGCCGAGGGCGGGGGCGACATCCTGGTCAACAGCAGCGCCAGCGTCATCAAGCCGCTGCTGGCCGCCGACCTCGTCGACCGGCTGTACCTGCTGATCCTGCCCGAGATCGCCGGGGGCGGGGGGCGGCTGTTCGAGGACGGCCTGCCGTCGACCGGGTGGGCGCTGAGCCGCCAGGAGACCGGTGAGCTGGGCGAGATGGCCGTGATCTACGACCGCGTCCGCTGACGCGGCCGTGCCGCGGTGGCCGCGGAGGCGCGCTCGTGCCGCCTCCGCGGCCACCGCGCGGGCGCGAAGGGCCTTTCCCGCGGGGCCGCCGGGGAGCCGGGGCCCGGGGCGGGCGGGCTGCCTCTAGAGGATCGCCGCGGCGATTCCGGCGGCGACCGCGGCCAGGACGATGATGACGGCGGCCGCGGCGAGGACGATCGTGCGTGCGCGGCGGGCGCGGGGGGTGCCGAGGCGGGCGAGGCGCTGGGCCAGCCGCGGGTCGTCCTCCTTCAGGCGGACCTCGATCTGGCTGAGGATCCGCTGCTCCTCCATCGACAGCGCCATGCTTCATACCTCCGGGGGGTGGTCAGGTGTGAGATTCCTCCCCACGGAGCATGATCATTATCCCTCGGGGGCGGTGGCCGTTGCGCCGCGTCCGGGGCGGCTCTCGTGGTGGAGGCGGTCCAGGGCGGTGACGGAGTAGGTGTAGGAGCGTCCGGGCTTGGCGGTGGGGTCGATGATGCCGCCGCCGCGGACGGCGGCGATGAGCCGGCGGGGGTCGACGGGCGCGCAGCCGGGCTTGGCGCCCTCGACGCGGTAGACGGCGTACGAGGTGGCGCCCTGCGAGGCGCGCCAGGTGACCTTCACGCCCTTGCCGTCCTTGCCGGTGGCGGGGGCGGCGGCGGTGCCCTGGACGGGCGGGGGCGCCTGCCCGCCGCGCCGGGCGGGGACAGGCGGGACGGCGGGGCGGGTGTAGTGGTCGGCGCGGACGCGGGCGGCGGATCCGCGCCGGTTGGCGGCGATGTCGGAGGCGCTGAAGAACACGTCGCCGTTGATCTGCGGGTACTTGGCGTTCAGGGTGAGGTGGCGCGACAGTTCGTCGGGCTTGCGCCAGGCGGCGTCCTCGCCGACGCGGTAGGCGGCCTGCCCGATGGTCAACTGGACGCCGGTGCCCTTGACCTGGCGGGCCCACCAGGGGGCGAGCTCGGCGTAGTCGGCGCGGGCGTCGCCGATGGGCCAGTACAGCTGGGGGGTGACATAGTCGAGCCAGCCGCGTTTGATCCATTTGCGGGTGTCGGCGTAGATGTCGTCGTAGCTCTGCAGCGCGGCGGTCGGCGACCCGTCGGGGTCGCTGCTCTTGTTGCGCCACACGCCGAACGGGCTGATGCCGAACCGGACCCAGGGTTTGGCGGCGTGGATGCGGCCCGACAGCGACTCCACGAGGGTGTCGACGTTGCGGCGGCGCCAGTCGGCGCGCTTCATGCCGGCGCCGTAGGCCTTGAAGGCGGCGTCGTCGGGGAAGTCGCCGTCCTCGGGATAGGGGTAGAAGTAGTCGTCGAAGTGGACGGCGTCGATGTCGTACTTGGTGACGACGTCCATGACGGCGTTGGTGGCCAGTTCGCGGACCTGGGGCAGGCCGGGGTCGTACCACAGGCCCTTGCCGTACTTGCGGACCCAGTCGGGGTGCTTGCGGGCGGGGCTCTTGGGCGACAGCTTCTTCAGGTCGTCGTGGCGGGAGACGCGGTAGGGGTTGAACCAGGCGTGGAACTCCAGGTCGCGGGCGTGGGCCTCCTTGATCATGAAGGCCAGGACGTCGTAGCCGGGGTCCTTGCCCTGGGTGCCGGTGAGCCACTGCGACCACGGCTCGTAGGGGGAGTCGTAGAACGCGTCGGAGTTGGGGCGGATCTGGACGAACACCGCGTTCATGTTCATCGCGGCGGCGGTGTCGAGGAGGCGCGTGAACTGCCCGCGCTGGTCGGCGGCGGAGGCGCGGGGGTCCCGGGGCCAGTCGATGTTGCCGACGCTGGCGATCCACATGCCGCGCAGCTGGCGTCCGGCGGCGCCGTCGGGGGCGGGGACGGCCGGGCACTCGGCCTTGGCTCCCGGGGGGACGGCCCCGTCCTCGCGTCCGGTCGCGCCGCCGAAGGCGGTGATGCCGCAGGCGGTGAGCGCGCTCGCCGACGCGCCCGCCGCCAGCGCCGCCGCCACTTGCCGGGTCCTCGATCGCCATGCCATAGCGGCCCATTGTTACGCACGCGCCGGGATGCCATGCACGAAACGCGGCCGCCCGTGTGATCCCTCACCGTCCCGTTTCGCCTGATCCTCGCGTTGCGATCTTCGAACACGCGTTCCATACTGGCGGGACGTGGCTTCGCTCACGTGTTCGAGGAGGTGGGGGGTGCGCTGGGATCACCTCCGGCTGGACGGGGACGACGGGCCGGCGCCGCCGCTGATCGAGCGCGGCGCGGTGGCGCGCACGTTCGACACCCCGGAGTTCCGCGGCATGACCTTCTACGAGGTGCGCGCCCGGACGGTCGTCAACAAGGTCCCCGAGGCGTCCCGCGTCCCGTTCCGCTGGACGGTCAACCCCTACCGGGGCTGCACCCACGCGTGTTCTTACTGTTTTGCCCGGAAAAGTCACGAGTATCTGGATTTTGATGCGGGTGCGGACTTCGACTCGCGGATCGTGGTGAAGGTGAACGCCGCCGAGCGGGTCCGGGCGGAGCTGGCGGCGCCGCGGTGGCGGGGCGAGCACATCGCGATGGGCACCAACGTCGACTGCTATCAGCGGGCCGAGGGCCGCTACCGGCTGATGCCGGGGATCATCACGGCACTGGCGGAGGCGGCCAACCCGTTCTCGATCCTGACCAAGGGCTCGCTGATCCTGCGCGACCTGCCGCTGCTGGTGGAGGCGGCGGCCCGCACGCGGGTCGGCGCGGCGGTGTCGGTCGGGTCGCTCGACCGTGACCTGGGGCGGGCGGTGGAGCCGGGCGCGCCGCCGCCGCGCCGGCGGCTGGAGGTGTGCGCGGCGCTGAACGAGGCGGGCATCGGCTGCGGGGTGCTGATGGGCCCGGTCCTGCCCTACCTGTCGGACTCCCCCGCCCAGCTGGAGGCGGCGGTCCGGCAGATCGCCGACGCGGGCGCCACGTCGGTGTCGGCGATCACGCTGCACCTGCGCCCCGGGGCCCGCGAGTGGTTCCTGTCCTGGCTGCGCGAGCACCATCCCGGGCTCGTCGTGCCGTACGCGCGCCTGTACCGCGGCGGCGCCTACGCGCCGCGCGAGTACCAGGAGCGGATTGCGCGGCGGGTCCGCGACCTGGCCGCCGAGTACGGCGTCGGCGGCCGCGCGGCGCACCGCCGCTCCCCCGCCCCTCCGCCTCCTCCTGCCGCGCGATCCCGCCCGGAGCAGCTGACTCTCCTGTGACGCCGACTACGCCGGGGACGGGCGGCGGTGGACGGCGAGGTCGGTGCGGCCGGGGGCCAGGTGGGGGCGCAGGGTGAGGTCGTCGGTGTAGTCGCCGCCGCGCTCGCTGCGGTAGGCGGTGGGCAGGGCGTGCAGGCGGGCGCCCAGCGCGGCGGACGCCGATTTCGCGGTGGCGGTGCGGCACGGGCTGGAGGCGCTGGAGGTCACGGACACGGTGGTGGCGCCGGCGTCGTACCTGCTGGACGAGAGCCGGGCAGGGCCGGTGGCGGCGGCCGCGGGGCGGGGCTCGGGGGGAGCTTAGAGGTCGCGCGGATAGGCGCGCTTGGGGACCCCGACAACAGAACGGGCGCAGGTCCCGATGATCACGGAGTTGCGACGCTCTGTGACCACTGAGGAGACCTGTGCCCGCGTTGCCGTCATGGCTCACCGAACCGCTCTGGGACCAATTCGTGGCTCTGCTGCCCAAGCGGCCGCAGTTCCATCCGGACCATCCACTCGGCTGCCACCGCCGGCGCATCAGTGACCGGATCATCTTCGACTCGCTCACCGGTCGACCGTGGCAAACAGGGCCTGAAACGCTCGGGCATGACGGACGGGTACGGCGCACAACGGGGTGAAGGCGCCCATCCAGGCCAGTCAGAGGTGGCATGCCGAACGCACCCACGCCTGGCAGAACGCCTTCTGCCGGCTCGCCCGCTGCTACGAGCGGCGCACCACCGTCATCGACGCCTTCTTCGACCTCGCCGGCACGATCATCACCGTGCGCAGTCTGATCCGGCAGGCATGGACCACACACCGATGGGACACCCGTCCTCGACGCCGCCCATGACTGATCACCAGGGCACGGGCGTTCCGTCCCAGGAGAAGAAGCCACCGGTGGGGCCGTCGTCCGGCAGCAGGGCCAGGCGGAGGGCACCCTGCGCGGCCTCGGCCGGGTCGCCGCCGGCAGCGGCGGCCCGGGGGTTGAGATCAGTGGTCCGCAGGCCGGGGGCGAGCGCGTTGACCTTGAAGCCGTCCTCAGCCAGCGTCTGGGCGTAGAGGACGGTGAGGGCATTGAGGGCGGCCTTGGACGACCGGTAGGCGCCGCCGCCGCCGCTTCCCGGGGTGAACTGGGGGTTGGGGGTGGTGCTCCAGGTCAGCGACGCAGTGCCACTGGAGATGTTGACTATGCGCGGGCTCGGGGACCGGCGCAGGGCGGGCAGGAAGGCATTGGTCACCGCCACTACCCCGAACACATTGGTCTCGTATGTGCGCCGGTACTCCTCGACGCCGGTGTCGGTCGGCGGGGCGAGTGACGGCGAGATGCCGGCGTTGTTGACCAGCACGTCCAAGCGGTCCATCCGAGCCGCGGCCTGTGCGACGCCGTCGGGGTCTGTCACGTCGAGGACCAGCAGACGGGCCCCGGCTCCGATCTCCTCGACGGCCCGTTGCCCGCGCCCGGGGTCACGGGAGCCCACGTACACGGTGAGGCCCTCGGCAGCGAGCAGCCGGGCGATATGCTTGCCGATGCCCTTGTTGGCACCGGTGACCAGAGCTGTGCGTTCATTCATGGCGACCACACTTCCCTGGTCGTGGGTGCCCTGCCAGGGACAGCCTGTACCAGGCAGTGGGAGGAGGCGACATGGCGCGGCAGGAGCTGGCCCACTACCTGCGGGACCGCCGGGCGGCCCTGCGTCCGCACGAGATCGGCCTGGCGGCGACGGGCACCGACCGCCGCACACCGGGTCTGCGCCGCGAAGAGGTGGCGGAGCTCGCCCACATGTCGGTCGACTACTACACGCGGCTGGAGCAGGCCCGGGGGCCGCGGCCATCGGCCCGGATCCTGGACGCGCTGGCCCGCGCGCTGCGGCTCACGCCGGCCGAGCGCAGCCATCTGTTCCGCCTGGCGGGTTCGAGCGCGCCGCCCGGCATCAGCGTAGTGCGGCGGGTGCGCCCGCACATGTCCCGGATGCTGGAGCGGCTGCCGGAGACCGGTGCCATCGTCACTGGCGCGGCGTACGACGTTGTCGCCTGGAACCCCCTGGCCCGGGCACTGCTCGGCGCCGACCTTGGAGGCGGGACGACGAACCTGGCCCGACGCCGCTTCCTGGGCCAGGGGCGGACGTACGAGAGCTCCAGCGCCGAGGAATTCGGGCACATCGTGGTGGCGCGGTTGCGCCGGGCCGCGGACCGCTACCCGCATGACCCGCAGCTGGCCGCGCTGCTGGCCGAGCTGCACGCCGGCAGTGAGGAGTTCCGGCAGATCTGGGAGGCGCGTCCGGTCCACGCCCCCGGGCATCGCGCCAAGACCCTGGACCATCCAGAGGCCGGTGCGCTGCGGTTGAACTGCGACGTCCTGCTCGTGCCCGAGGATGACCAGGAGGTTGTCCTGATGACGGCCGACCCCGGATCACCTGCCGTGCGGGCCCTGCGCAGGATGGCCGCGCAGGCGATCTGAAACGAAACACTGGGCCTGCGCCCAATATCGTCATTACGTGATCTTTGAGGGCGTTGACGACATCCCGTGGGGGGAACTCACCTACGGTTACTCGGGCCGCTGCGACGTGCCCGCCCTCCTGCGCTCTCTCTTGGTCGACGGCGAGGCCTTCGAGGCAGCCGACGAGCTCCTCGACGAGCTGTACCACCAGGGTGGCTTCGTCTGCACGGCCGCCCCGGCGATCCTGCCGTTCCTCATGGAGGCCGTCGAGTCGCCGCGCGTACGCTGCCGTCCAGAGGTGCTGGAGATCGTCGCGCGCCTTGCAGGGACGGCCGCGGCGGTGCCGGCCCGCCGCGTGGCCGCCGACTGGCCTCGGATGTGGATGCGTGCGCGCCCCGCCCTTCTCGCCCTGCTCGGCGATCAGGACCCGGCGGTCCGGACGGGTGCGATCTGGGCGCTCTGCGAAGACACTGTGGACCCCGACGAGGTCGCCCGGGCGCTCGCCGCGGGGTGGCCCGACCCCGACGCCTCCGTCCGGACCGATACGCTCCTCGCCCTCGGCGACCTCGCGGAGCGCCTCTCGGCGTCCGTCTTGCCTGAGATCCTCGTCTTTCTGCGTGACCAGGCGGACGGCGCAGACACCCACCACGCGCTCTACGCGACCCTCGCGCTGGCCGAGGCGCTCCCCGGCCGCCCGGTTCTCACCGCCCCGATCATCGCTGGGGTCACCGCCGAGCCGGTCCCGCTCCCTCACAGCAACCTCGCCTCAAGCGACCCCGCCCATGCGACCGCGAACGTGCTGCGCAACCTCGACCGGCGGAGCACCGAAGCGATCTGTGCCGCCCTGCTCGCTCACCCCGAACAGCGCCTGCGCATCGCGGCCGTCAGCGCGGCGAGCGGAGCTCTCGTCCGCACGCGCGCGCCCGGCCTGCTCGCTGCTCTGCGCGGTTGCGTGGACACCTTGGACGATCCTGCTCCTGTCCTGGCGATCCTCGCCGCGCACGCCCGTCGCCAGGACGCCCACGACACCGACCTCATGGCCGCCCATCTGGACGGGCCCTCGGCGGACGTCGCGCTCTGGGGCCTGGCCTGGTCCGGTGACGACCGCGCCGTCCCCGGCCTCCTTGGTCTGCTCGCCCGGCGGGAGACCGGCTTCACGCTGCACGGACAGCGCGCCGGGAAGCTCGGCTTCTGGCCGAGCGCGCCCTCGCTCGCGGAGCTGCTGACGCCGTGCGCACCCTGGGCCGGCTCCCTGATCCCCGCGATCGCCCCGAACCTGCGCCCGGACTGCGTCGGCGACCTCCGGCGGTCACTGCTGGAGATCCTCGCGGAGTGGGCCGCCACGCGAGCCTTCGAGGTCGTACGGGTCGTCCCGGAGCTGACCGCGCTCCTCGAGCGCGACGAGTGGGGCCGGGCCGCTGGAGTGCTCGGCGCGATCGGCCCCCAAGCCGCTCAAGCCGCCCCCGAACTGGAACGGCTAATCGGCACGGGTGAACGGCGGATGTGCATCGAGATCGCTTGGGCGTACTTCCGGGTGACCGGCGATCCCGAGCCGGCCCTGCGGATCCTCGGCCCCCGCCTCGGCGAGGACCACCACGTCTCCCGCCGCCTCGGCGACCTCGGCCCGCACGCCACCGCCCACGTTCCGACGCTGCGGCTGCTGGCCAAGGCCCTCGACCACTGGACGGCCCACGAGGCCGCCTACGCCCTCGTCAAGATCACCGGCGATCCGGGCGAGGGCGCCCACATCCTGATCCGGCCCATCGCCGAACTCCTCGAAGGCCGCCCGCTCCCCGTCGCGTCGGCCGCCGCCCGGGCCCTCGCAGGCGTCGACCGTCTGCCAGGCGGCCATCTCGCCATCATGAGGGACGTCCTGGCCGACGACCGCCGCCATAGTTACTGGGGTGGCGTCACCGCCATCAGCGAGGACCTGGAGCTGCGTGCCCTGCTCACCGAGCGGCTATCGCGCGCCTGAGCCGCCTACGGCGAGTCATGTCGCCGGAAGGCCGGAAGTTCCAAGCGTCGGCTGGTGCGCGATTGGTTCTCGCCGTACGGGGTCATGCCGGTGTCGAACAGCGGGGTGGGCCCGCGCCGGTCGACGTCGGTGGGAACGGCTGTTCGTCGACGAGGGCGCGGTGCTGACCTCGGCGGGCGAGGCGGCGGGCATCGACCTGTGCCCGCCATGATCCGCCGTGATCACGACGCGACGTTCCGCGGCCCAGGCGGCGGCTCAGGGGTCAGGCGTGCTCGGCGTCGAGCTCGACGGGTTCGGCGATGACGTCGACCATGGCGCCGTTGCGCAGCACCGTGATCGGCAGGGGCCGGCCGATCGCCTCGGCGAACATGAGCCGCTGCAGGGACTGGGCGTCGGTGACCGGCGCGCCGCCGGCGGTCAGGACCAGGTCGCCGCTGCGCAGCCCGGCCCGGTCGGCGGGCCCGGCGGGCCCGACCTCGGCTCCGCGCAGCGCCTCGATGCGGCCGGTGCGCGCGCGCAGGTCGGCGGGCACGGGGACGGGCGCGGCGGCCAGGTCGAGGACGCGGCGGCGCACGCGGCCGTCGCGGATGAGGGCGTCGATGATGCGGCGGGTGGTGGCGTTGACGGGGACGGCCAGGCCGAGGCCGATCCCGGCGACGGCGGTGTTGACGCCGACGACGCGGCCGTGGGCGTCGGCGAGCGCGCCGCCGGAGTTGCCGGGGTTGAGGGCGGCGTCGGTCTGGATGACGTCCTCGATGACGCGGACGGCGGTGCCGGTGCGGGTGCGCTGGGAGGCCGGCAGGGACCGGCCGAGGGCGGACACGACGCCGGCGGTGACGGATCCGGCCAGGCCGAGGGGGTTGCCGACGGCGACGACGAGCTGCCCGACGGCCAGGGCGTCGGCGTCGCCGAGGGTGACCGGGTCGGGGACGGGCCCCTCGGCGCGGACCACGGCCAGGTCCGACAGGGGGTCGGTGCCGACGACGGTGAACGGGCCTTCGGCCCCGCCGGAGAACGCGGCGTGCCCGCCGGTCGCGGCGCCGACGACGTGGGCGTTGGTGAGCAGGAACCCGTCGCCGGTGAACACCACGGCCGACCCGGCGCCCTCGCCGCGGCGGTGCCGGACGCGCAGGGCCGCCACGCGCGGGGTCAGGTCGCGGGCGACGGCGGTCACGACGCGCGAGTAGGCGTCCAGCGGCGGCTCGTCCCCGGCGGGCCGGTCCGCGCGGGGATCGCTGTCATGGGGGATCATCGCACCTCCCGATGATTACATCGTTACACGGTAACGGTGTGAGAGGGAGGTGTGTTCCCGGCCCCGTCCGCCGGGGTCCTCTGCTTCCCCCGGGGGGTTGCCGGTGGCGTTCCTTCCGGGCCCGGGGGTCAGCGCAGGGTGGACAGGCCGCCGTCGACGTGCAGGACCTGCCCGGTGACGTAGGACGCGCGGTCCGACAGCAGGAACACCGCGGCGTCGGCGACCTCCCACGCGGTGCCCTGCCGCCGCATCGGGATCAGCTCCGCGACCCGGCCGCGGCCGGCGTTCCCGGCGGAGGCGTCGCGGCCCATCACGGTGTCGATCAGGCCCGGCGCCACCACGTTGGCGCGCACGCCGCGGGGCGCGCCCTCGGCGGCGATGTGGCGCACCAGCCCGGTCAGGCCCGCCTTGGAGGCGTCGTAGGACGGCGACCGCGAGCCCGGCTTGGTCCCGGCCAGCGACCCGATGAACACCATCGCCCCGCCCGCGTCCAGCGCCGGCATCGCGGCCTTGCCGACCAGGAACGGCGCCCGCAGGTTGACGTGCAGGACGCGGTCCCAGTCGGCCAGCGCCGTGCCCGCCAGCCCGTACCCGATGCCGATCCCCGCGTTGAACACCACCCCGTCCAGGCCGCCGAGGGCCTCCGCGGCCTGGAACACCACGCGGTCGCAGGCCGCCGGGTCGGTCACGTCCGCCGTCACCACGCGGGCCCGGCCCCCCTCGGCCTCGATCATCGCGGCGGTCTGCCCGGCGGCGTGCCCGTCGACGTCGGCGCACGCGACCGCCGCGCCCTCCCGCGCGGCGGTGACCGCGATCGCGCGGCCGTTGCCGACCGGCGCGGCGGGGTCGTCGCTGGGGCGCGTCCCCGCGCCGACGACCAGGATCCTGCGGTCCGGCAGCAGCCCGCCGGGCGGTTCGATGTCGGGCATGCCCGGCACCGTAGCCGACGGCGCCGCCCCCGCCCAGCCCCGCCGGCCCCGGCCCGGCTGCGGGAACCCGTCCGGGCCGGGGCCCGCGGCGGCTAGGGTGCGATCATGGGATCGGCTTCGGACACACGCGCGGAAACGGCGGCGCCGGCCGAGGTGGTCGAGCGCGCCGCCGGCCTGGGCGGCGAACTGGTGCTGCGCCGGGCGGGCGGCCACTACGAGATCATCAGCAACGGCGTGTTCCTGATGGACACCCGCAACGGCGAGTCCGAGCGGCTGCTGGTCCGCGCCGCCCTCGACGCGGCCGTGCGGCGCCCCGGCGGGCCGGCGCGGGTCCTCATCGGCGGCCTCGGCGTCGGGTTCTCCCTCGTCGAGGCCCTCACCGGCGACGGCGTGGAGCACGTCACCGTCGTCGAGCGCGAGCCCGCCGTCATCGCCTGGCACGCCACCGCGCTGCGGCCCTGGTCCCGGGGCGCCCTGGACGACCCCCGCGTCACCGTCGAACGCGCCGACCTGCTCGACTACGTCGCCGCCCCCGGCACGGGCCCCTTCGATGCGGTGTGCCTGGACATCGACAACGGTCCCGACTGGACCGTCACCCCGGGCAACGCCCGCCTGTACGCGGCCACCGGCCTGGACGCCCTCGCGGCGCTGCTGACGCCGCGCGGCGTGCTCGCGGTGTGGAGCGCGGGCGCCGCGCCCGCGTTCGAGGCGCTGCTGCGGGACCGGTTCGGGTCCGTGGAGGCCAGGCCCGTCCCGGTGCCGCGCGGCGAGCCCGACATGGTCTACCTCGCGGGCGAGCCGCGCGGCGACCTCGGCCGGGAGGCGGCGACAAAGCGGGGGCGCTCGTTTCTGTAGGCCGCGGCGTCCACTCCGGAAAAGCAGTTCGCTAGGTTTCGGCCTGACACAACCGTTTTGGGAGGATCTGTGGCTACTGCCCACGCTGCCCGGCGGCGTCCCGCCGTCCTGGGCGACCTGCTGCCCGGCTCGCTGGCCCGCGACGCCGCGCTCGTCATCGGCGCCGCCGCCTTCGTCGGCCTCGCCGCGCAGATCGCGGTCCCGCTGCCCGGCACCCCCGTGCCGGTGACCGGACAGACCTTCGCGGTGCTGCTCACCGGCGCCGCCCTCGGCTTCGGCCGCGCCGGCCTGGGCATGCTGGTCTACCTGCTCGCCGGAATGGCCGGCGTCCCCTGGTTCACCGACGGCACCTCCGGCGCCGGATTCCCCACCCTCGGCTACGTCATCGGTTTCGTCGCCGCCGCCGCCGTCGTCGGACGCCTCGCCCAGCTCGGCGGCGACCGCACCCCGCTGCGCACCATCGGCACCATGCTCACCGGAACCGCCATCATGTACGCCGCCGGCGTCCCCTACCTGATGGCCGCCCTGCACGTCGACCTCGCCAAGGCCCTCGACCTGGGCGTCACCCCGTTCCTGGCCGGCGACGCGCTGAAGGTCCTGCTGGCCGCCGGACTGCTGCCCGCCGCCTGGAAGCTCACCGGCGCCGCCCGCCGCTGACCCCGGCCCGGCCGCGCCGCCGCGTCCCGTCCCCGCGCATGGGGACGGGACCGACGGGCATACGCACGACCAGGCCCGTGTGGCGCACACCTCACCCCCCACCGCCACCCCGCCCGTTTGAACAGGTTCAAATCTGGCGTACAGTGGCTCACGTGAAGCTCGCCGTGACAGCACCGGACCGACTCACCGTCCGCACCGTCCCGATCCCCGACCCGGGCGACCTCGTCGCGCGGCTTCCGCACCCCTCCGCGCTCGCCTGGATCCGCCACGGCGAGGGAATCGTCGGCTGGGGCGAAGCCGCCCGCCTCACCCTCCCCGGCGGCCACGACCGCTTCGACGCCGCCGCCCGCATGCTCCGCGACCTGTTCGGCGCCGCCGCCGTCGACGACACCGTCAACGCCCCCGGCTCCGGACCCGTCGCCTTCGGCACCTTCGGCTTCGACCCCAAATCCCCCGACTCCACCCTCATCATCCCCCGCCGCATCCTCGGCCGCCGCGACGGCCACGCCTGGCTCACCACCATCGGCGACGACACCGACCCCCTCACCCTCGCCAACCCGCCCCAGGCCCCCACCGGCCTGCGCTGGAGCGACGGCGCCCTCCCCGAACACGCCTGGAAGCACGCCGTCGCCACCGCCGTCGACCGCATCCGCCGCGGCCACCTCCGTACCGGCGCCCCGCCCCCGCCCCGCCCCGCCGACAACACCGGCCACCTCGGCAAAGTCGTCCTCGCCCGCGACCTCACCGTCCGCGCCGACACCCCCATCGACGCCCGCGTCCTGCTCCAGCGCCTCGCCGCCCGCTACCCCGGCTGCTACACCTTCTCCTGCGCCGGCATGGTCGGCGCCACCCCCGAACTCCTCATCCGCCGCACCGGCGGCGACATCGAGTCCCTCGTCCTCGCCGGCACCACCGCCCGCGGCGCCACCCCCGCCGACGACCAGGCCCGCGCCGCCCGCCTCTTCACCTCCGCCAAGGACCGCGAAGAGCACCGCTACGCCGCCGAGATGGTCCGCGACGCCCTCACCCCCCTCTGCGCCCACCTCACCGTCCCCGACGAACCCGAACTCCTCACCCTCCCCAACGTCCTGCACCTCGCCTCCCCCCTGCGCGGACGCCTGGCCGCCGACCGCTCCGTCCTCGACGTCGTCGCCGCCCTGCACCCCACCCCCGCCGTCTGCGGCACCCCCACCGACACCGCCATGGACCTCATCCGCGAACTCGAGGGCATGGACCGCGGCCGCTACGCCGGCCCCGTCGGCTGGGTCGACGCCCGCGGCGACGGCGAATGGGGCATCGCCCTGCGCTGCGCAGAGATCGACGGCACCCGCGCCCGCCTGTTCGCCGGCTGCGGCATCGTCGCCGACTCCGACCCCGACGCCGAACTCGCCGAAGCCCGCGCCAAGTTCCGCCCCATGCAGTACGCCCTGCAGGGCTGACCCGGCAGCGCCCCAGCACAGCCACGGCACCGGCACACTGGACCCATGCGCGCGAGCCGGCTGCTGTCCCTCCTCCTGCTCCTGCAGACCAGGGAACGCATGACCGCCCGGGAACTGGCCGCCGAGCTGGAAGTGTCCGTCCGCACCGTCTACCGCGACGTCGAATCCCTCAGCGCCGCCGGCGTCCCCGTCTACGCCGACCGCGGACCCGCCGGCGGCTACCGCCTCCTCAACGGCTACCGCACCCGCCTCACCGGCCTCACCGCCACCGAAGCCGAATCCCTCACCCTGTCCGGCCTCCCCGGCCCCGCCTCCCAGCTCGGCCTCGGCGACGTCCTCGCCGCCGAACTCAAACTCATGGCCGCCCTCCCACCCGACCTGCGCACCCGCGCCTCCCGCATCCGCGAACGCTTCCACCTCGACGCCCCCGGCTGGTTCCGCACCCCCGACGACGTCCCCCACCTGCACGCCACCGCCGACGCCGTCTGGAACCAGCGCCGCATCGAGGTGCTCTACCGCCGCTGGCGCCGACCCCAGCAGGTCACCCGCCGCCTGGAACCCCTCGGCGTCGTCCTCAAGGCCGGCACCTGGTACCTCATCGCCCGCCCCGCCCCCGACGACCCACCCCACACCAGCACAGACACAGACACCGCCGAGACACCCGGCGACACCGCGCGCGAACCCCGCACCTACCGCATCTCACGCGTCCTGACCCTGCGCACACTCCCCGACCACTTCGACCGCCCCCACGGATTCGACCTCGCCGCCTTCTGGGCCGCCTACGCCGAACGCTTCGAAGCCGACGCCTACCGCGAACACGCCACCGTCAAACTCTCCCCCGACGGCTTCACCCGCGCCCCGATCCTCCTCCCGCCCACCATGGCCCGCGCCGCCCTCGACACCGCCACCCCGCCCGGCCCCGACGGCTGGGTCCACGCCACCCTCCCCATCGAATCCGTCCGCCACGCCCACGTCGAATTCCTCAAACTCGGCGCCGACGTCGAGGTCATCGACCCCCCGCACCTCCGCGCCATGATCGCCGCCACCGCCCGCACCCTCGCCGCCCGCTACACCCCCGACCAGACCTGACCCACCACCCGACACGAAAACCCACGAGAAGGCCGAGCGCGGCAAACGACGGCCAGACCGACCACCCTCACCCTGTTACCTCCTCCCGCCGGCACTCGTCATGGGTGTGACGGCCGAACACGAACGGCCGCCCCACCGACGAGCGAAACGAGGACAGGATGCTGACCGACATCATGTACGTGACGGTCTACGTCACCGATCAGGACCGCGCGCTGAGGTTCTACACCGACGGGCTCGGCCTGCAGAAGCGGATCGACTTCCCGGGCGCCGACGGACGCTTCCTCACTGTCGGCGTCCCCGACAACCCCGTGCAGATCATCCTGTGGTCGCACGCGGCGGCCGCCGGACGGCCGGGTGAAGCCGGCCGGCACGCCGCACCCGGCCCGCTGATCCTCGAATCCGACGACCTGCGCCAGGACTTCGAGATCCTGCGCCGGCGCGGCGTCACCTTCACAGACCCCGAACCCGTGGACTACCCGTTCGGCATCCGCGTCGAGGCAGTGGACCCGGACGGCAACCGAATCTCCCTGCGTCAGCGGCGAAAGCCGTGACCGCCCACCCGTCCGGCCTCGTGACCGAAGCGTTCGAAGCCCAGCGCGATCGGCTGCGCGCCGTCGCCTACCGCGTGCTGGGCTCGCACGCCGACGCCGAGGACGTCGTCCAGGAAGCCTGGATGCGCCTCGTCCGCCAAGACGAGGCGACCATCGCCAACCTCGCGGGTTGGCTGACCACCGTGGTCGGCCGGATCAGCCTGGACGTCCTCAGATCACGCCAAGCCCACCCCGAAGCCGCCTACGGGCAGCAGTACGCGGACCTCGTGGTGACGCCCGCGGACGACCCCGCGCCGGACGAGCAGGCCGTGCTGGCCGATTCGGTCGGCCTCGCCCTGCTCGTCGTGCTCGACTCGCTCACCCCGAGCGAGCGCCTGGCGTTCGTCCTGCACGACATGTTCGCCGTCCCGTTCCGCGACATCGCCCAGATCCTGGGCAAGACCGCCGACGCCACCAAGATGATCGCCAGCCGCGCCCGCCGGAAGGTCCAGGCCACGGACCGGCCGGCCGGTCCCGGCCGCGAGCACCGAGAGGCCGTCCGCGCGTTCCGCGCCGCCGCCGTCACCGGCGACTTCGAGGCGCTCCTGCGCGTCCTGGACCCGGACGTGGAACTGACCGTCGACACCCCCGGCGGCATCGTGGTCACCCTCGGCGCCACCGAGGTCGCCGCCGGCGTCCGCATGTTCTCCGGCGAAGCCGCCCGCCACCGGCCCGTCCTGGTCAACGGAATCCCCGGCCACATGTCGTGGCGCGCCGACGGAACGCCCCTCTCCGTCATCGCCTTCACCGTCACCGAAGGCCGGATCACCGGCATCCACATCGTCGTCGACCCGGCCAAACTCGCCTCGATCAGCCTGACCGCCCCGGCCTGAGGCGGCGTCGCCAGAGTCGGCCCGGCATGTGCGAATCATCCCGGGCCGACCAACTTCCGCCGACGCGTCCGCAAGCTCACCGCGCCCGACCCCCGCGCCACGCTCACGAAGCGCCAGAACCCCCGGCGCACAGCGCACGGTCGATCAGAGCACTGGCCGCGCCCTCCTGCTCCAGGACGTGCTCCAGCGAGTCCCCCCGCGCCTCCGACATCGACACCACCGCGCTCCGCCTCCCGTCACCGGTCACACCGTTGAGCGTGATGTAACCGCCGTCCCCACCCTCATGGCCCCAGTACGTCCCGCCGCAACTCAAAGGACGCTCGACCAGACCGAGCCCGTACCGGCCGCCCGGCCACATCCGCTCGACCTCCGCACTCACCGGAACGGTCCGCCTCATCTCCGCCAACTGCCGCGCCGGCAGCAGACGACCCGAAAGCAGCGCACGGAACAGACGGTTCTCATCCCGAGTCGTCGTCACCCACGAAAGGTTCCCGTAGTCCACCGTCACCTGATCGGTGACATCCACCCGCGCACCGGGACCGAAGAACTGGTACGCCCTGGCATGCGGCCGGGGCAACGACGGCGACGTCCCCAGCCACCGCGTCCGGTCGAGCCCGGCCGGACGCAGGACACGGTCCCCGATCTCCTCATGGGCGCGCCGCCCGGTCACCCTCTCGACGACCATGTCCAACAGCACATAACCGGTGTTGGAATACGCCCAGCCCTCCCCCGGCGCGAAGTCCGGCGCATGAGCCACCGCCCGCGCCACCAGCTCCTCAGGCTCATGGACGTCATAGCGCTGCCGGTAGTACTCCCCCGGCGTGCTGTACCCCGGCAGATCGTCGTGGATCCCGCTGGTGTGCTGAAGCAACTGCCGAACCGTGATCCGGCCGCCGTCGTTCCCGTTCCCCCGCACCACCCCCGGCAGCCAGCGCTCCACGCTGTCGTCCAAAGAGAGCCGCCCCTCGGCCTCCAACTGGAGAACCACCACGGCGACCAGCGTCTTGGACGTGCTCGCCATACGGAAGAAGCCCTCAGAAGAGACAGGACGGCCCGTACCCAGATCAGCGGTCCCGCTGACGGCGACCGACTGCCGGCCGTCAGCCGCGACCACCCGGGCCTGCACACCACTGACACCAAGAGCGCGGATCGCCTCGGTATCGCGACGCAACCCCTCCACAGAACCCACCGGACGCGCCACCGCCGGAGCCACATCGGCGGCGAGCAACGCCGCCACACCCAGCGCCACAGCGATGCGCTTACGCAGAGTCGAAACCATGCCCGAACGCTAGAACCGCCACCCCACCACGCACGATCAGGCACGCCCCAAGATCAAAAGGGGGGCTGTCCCCCTCACCCCACCGGCGGCTGGCACCCCGGACACCAGAACAGGTTCCGCCCCGCCACCTCCCCCGACGCCACCGCCGTCCCGCACACCAGGCACGGCAGCCCCGCCCGCCGGTACACGTACACCTCCCCGCCATGACCGTCCACCCGCGGCGCACGCCCCATCGCCTCCGGCGTATGCTCCGGCCGCACCGTGTCGATCCGCCCCGCACGCACCCCCGCCGCCATCAACCCCACCAGGTCGTCCCACAGCGCCGCCCACCGCCGCGCGCTCAACCGCCGCCCCGGCAGCCGCGGATCGATCCCCTGCCGGAACAGCACCTCCGCCCGGTAGATGTTCCCCGGCCCCGCCACCACCGACTGATCCATCAGCAGCACCGCGATCGGCGTCCGCGCCCGGCTGATCCGCCGCCACGCCGCCTCCGGATCGGCGTCCCCCCGCAACGGATCCGGCCCCAGCCGATCACGCAGCAGCTTCACCTCACCCGGCTCGAGTAGCTCGCAGGTATTAGGACCCCTCAGATCCGCATAGTGCCCGCGGCCCTCCAGCCGCAGCCGCACCATCCCGACCGGAGCCGGCGCCGGCCCCTCCCCGAACGCGTACTTGCCGTAGATGCCGAGATGCACATGCAGGATCCGGTCATCGTCGAACCCCAGCAGCAGATGCTTGCCATGCGCGTCCGCCTCGGACAGCACCCGCCCGTCCAACCACCGCGCCCCCTCGGCGAACCGCCCCTGCGGACTCGTCGCGGCAACGGCGAGGCCGCCGAACATCCGCTGATGTTCGACGGCCAGACGGTGAATCGTGTGTCCCTCGGGCATGGCCCGGAGCATAGCCCCGCCCTAGCGCAGCGGCTCCCCGACCTCACGCATGTGCCCCAGCGCCAGCCGGTACGACTCCACCAGCCCCGTCTCCGCGTACGGCAACCCCACCGCCGCGCAGTGCTCACGCACCAGCGGCTGCAACCGACGCAGACTGCACCGCGGAACGCCCGGGAACAGGTGATGCTCGATCTGGTAGTTCAGACCCCCCATCAGCCAGTCCGTCACCAGACCGCCCCGCACGTTCCGCGACGTCAGCACCTGCCGGCGCAGATGCCCCCACCGCTCCCCCGGCCCAGGCATCGCCATCCCCTTGTGGTTCGGCGCGAACACCGCACCCAGGTGCACCCCGAACACCGCGTGCTGAATCGCGACCAGCGCCAGCGCCTGACCCACCGGAAGCAACGCGAACGCCAGCCCCAGATACCCCACCGCATGGACCAGCAGCAGCCCGCCCTCCAGGACCTGGTCCCGCCGCGAACGCCCACGCAGGAACAGCAGGCTGCCCAGCTTCAGGTTCACGCCCTCCAGCGTCAGCAGCGGAAAGAACAACGCGGCCTGGTGCCGCGCCACCCACCGCAGAACACCCCGCTTGCCCTCCGCCTGCTCACTGGTCCACGCCAGCACGCCCTCCCCCACATCGGGGTCCTTGTCGACATGGTTCGGATTCGCGTGATGCCGGTTGTGCTTGTCGTTCCACCACCCGTGCCCCATCCCCAGCAGAAGGTTCCCCAGCAGCAGCCCCAGCCACCGGTTCGCCCGAGCGCTCCGCGCGATCTGCCGGTGCCCCGCGTCATGCCCGAGGAACGCCGCCCGCGCCGACAGCACGGCCAGAGGAATCCCCAGCAGGACCGTCCACCACCCGGCCCCCGCCCACGCGACCGCCCCCCACACCGCTGCCGTCGCCGCCAGGTTCAACCCGATCGCCCGCGCATAGTAACCGCGCCGCCGATCCAGCAGCCCACTGCTGCGGACGCGCCGCGCCAGCGGCGCGAAATCACTGCCGGCCGACCGTTCGGCAGGCCGGGACGGAGCGGACAGGGTCGCGGGCATAGAGACTCCATTCACCAGGGGGTGGAACGTCACGCTGAACGCATGGAAGAAGACTCCTCGAAAGCTATGGAGAGCGAGACCGCCCGGTCGCCCCGCTGCGGAGCCATTCACCGTCTGGCTCCCAGGTCCCGGTACCGCCCGGCTCCCTCATCCGCCAAGTTGATCACCCGGCACAGCGGGCCCCTGCCCCCAAGCGCGGAGGGTGCCGCCATATAGGGTCACAAGTCATGGAAGATGACTCTCGGTGGATCGACCTGGACGGTGCCGTCAACGCCCGCGACCTCGGCGGCCTCCCCACCGCCGACGGCCGCGCCACCCGGCTCGGGCGCGTCCTGCGCTCCGACAACCTCCAGGACCTCTCGGTCGCCGACGTCCGGATCCTCCTCGACGACTACGCGCTCAAGAACGTCATCGACCTGCGCAGCGACGCCGAAGTGCGCCTCGAAGGACCCGGCCCCCTCACCCGCGTGCCGTCGGTGACGATCCACCAGCTCTCACTGTTCGCCGAGGGCGGCCGCCACACCGACGTCGCCGCCGACGTCGACAAGGCCCTGCCCTGGCAGGAGCGCCCCTCCGACGGCCCCGAACAGGACCGCTCCACCGGCCACTACCTCGGCTACCTCGCCGACCGCGGCGACTCCGTCGTCGCCGCCCTGCGCGTCATGACCCGCACCGACGGAGCCGCGCTGGTCCACTGCGCCGCAGGCAAGGACCGCACCGGAGTCGTCTGCGCCCTCGCCCTCGACGTCGTCGGCGTCACCCGCGAGGCGATCGTCGCCGACTACGCCCAGACCGGCGACCGCCTCGAAGCGGTCCTGGGCCGGCTGCGCGGCAGCGACACCTACGCGGCCGACCTCGACTCCCGTCCGGCCGACACCCACCAGCCCCACGCGGCCATCATGGAGAAGTTCCTCGCCCGGATCGACGAGGAGCACGGCGGAACCCTCGGCTGGCTCTCCGGGCACGGCTGGACCGACGAGGACACCGACACCCTGCGGGAGCGCCTCCTCGGCTGACCCGGGGGCTCCGGGAGCGTCGCCCCTCGGACCGCCCGCGGCCTCAGCCGGCGCGCACCGTCATGACGGCAGGAAGATGGCGGTCGCCTCGTCGGCGAGCGCGGCGGAGCGCGGGGCGTCCGGATCGGTCTGCGCCAGATGCAGCAGGCCGAGGATGGCAGCGTAGGCGACCCGCGCCCGGGAGGTCGCCCGGTCCGGCGGCAGCCCGAGCTCGCGGTAGGTACGGGCGAGAAGTTCCAGCCGGGCCTGGTTCACCTGCCCGACCGCGTCCCTGACCCGCGGGTCGTTGCGATCGCCGAGCAGGCTCAGGTGCACCGACGGCGCCAGCGGCTGGACGGACTCCACGACGATGGTGAGCAGCTCGCCCAGGCGCCGCACCGGATCAGCGATCGCGGCGAATTCGGCGAGCCCGCCTTCGCCGTGGGTTCGCACCCACTCCGCGAGGGCCGCCGCGATCAGCTCGTCCCGATTCCGGTAGTGCGCGTAGAAACTGCCCTTGGTCACACCGAGCGTCCGCGCCAGCGGTTCGACCGCCACCGCGGCGAGGCCGCCGCCCGCGATCGCCTTCAGCGCGGCCCGCGCCCAGTCCTCGGCGGACAGCCGGGTCGACTCGTTCACCACGGAACACAGGATACGCCAGCGTATTGACCGGTCGGCGGACGCTGGATACGGTGGCGTATGGATACGCACCCGTATCCATACGCCACCGTACTAAGGATGATCAGTTGGAACCTCCGACGATCCGCCGCGTGGTCACCGGACACGACGCCCAGGGCAGAGCCCGCGTGGTGGACGACCGCGATGTCGAGCCCATCACCTCAGAGCTGATGCCCGGCTGCGCTTTCTTCCGGCTGTGGGGCCGGGACGAACGGCCCGCCTTCCCCGACGACGGCGCACCCCGCCCCGCCGAGGCGTGGTACCCGCCCCGGAACGGATCCCGCTTCATGATCAACACGGTTCCGCCGGGCGAGCCGGCCCCGGCTCCGGGCGTCGACACGGCCGCGGCCCTGGAAGAGCTGGAGCGGCGGATGCCGGGCGCTCTGGCCGCGAACGAGCCCGGCACCCCGGGAATGCACACCACCGACAGCATCGACTACGTCCTGGTCGTCTCGGGCGAGGCCACACTGGAACTCGACGACGGCGAGCAGACCGTATTGCGGGCGGGCGACGTGCTCGTCCAGAACGGCACCCGGCACGCCTGGCACAACCGCGGCACCGAACCTTGCACGATCGTCGGAGTCGCCATCGGCGCGGACCGCATCCGCGAGGCGTAGGACGACCAGCCGGGGCCACCGCGGCGCGCGGACGATGACCGGCCACGTCGACTCGACCGCGCCGCGGGTCGGCGATTCGAGTTCGTCCAGCTGCGTCTGGCATTGCTGCGGAGCGTCAGACACGAGCCCGCGCGGCCTGCCCTTGCATGACGTATGGGCTTGTGGGACGTGGAGCCGACAGCAAGCGCAGTCCTGTTGTCGTGGTGGTTTTTTGGGCTGGACGAGTGATTGCTCGTCCAGCCCAACGCCTTTACAATGTAATTTGAAGGTTAAAGTATTGCAGACGGGTGTCGGTCCTTCGTGCGGGTGGGCTCTCGGTCAGGCGAGGATGTCGCGGACGGCCGCGTGGGCGGCCTGGCGGAGGTCGGCGTGCAGGGCCGCGTTCGCTTCCCTGTCGGTGCGGGCCTCGATGATCCGCAGCCCCTCCCCCGCCAGCGCCTTCGGCAGGTCAGCGGCCGCGGCGAGCCGCCGGTACGGGACGCCGTGCGCGGCGGCGACCGCCTCCAGGTCCACCTGGTGCGGCGTCCCGAAGACCCGCTCGAACGGGCCGCGCAGCGCCGCCTGCGGAAGCAGCGAGAAGATCCCGCCGCCCTGGTTGTTCACGACCACGATCGCCAGGTCGGGGCGCCGCTCCCGCGGCCCCAGGATCAGGCCGTTCTGGTCGTGCAGGAACGCCAGGTCGCCGAGCAGGGCGTAGGAGCGGCCGCTGTGCACCAGCGCCGCGCCCATCGCCGTCGACACCAGCCCGTCGATGCCGCTGGCGCCCCGGTTGGCCATGATCCGGATACCGCGCCGTGGCCGCATCACCTGGTCCAGGTCGCGGATCGGCATGCTCGCCGCCGTGAACAGCAGCGACCCGCCCGGCAGCGCCGCGACCATGTCGCGGGCCAGCCGCGGCTCGCTCACCTCCGGGAGGGCGTCAAGGACGGCGTCCACCGCTTCGGCCGCGGCCCGGTCGGCGGACCGCCACGACTTCAGCCACGTGTCGTCGCCCGACACCACCGGGATCTCGACCTCGGGCGCCACCTGCGTCGCCGACCGCACGGGGTCGGGCCAGTGCGCCAGGTCGGGTGCCAGGACGATGTGCTCCTCCGCGCGGCGCAGCAGCGACAGCAGCGGGCGCGACAGGCCCGGCTTGCCCAGCGTCACCACCACCTCGGGACGGTGCCGCTCCACGAACTCCGGGACGCCCAGCAGGAAATGGTGCGACGACAGCGCGTGGTCGCCGTAGCGGGCGTTGCCGTTCGGCTCGGCGAGCACCGGCCAGCCGGCCATCGACGCCGCCGCCACGTACCGCTTGACGTTCACCGCACCGTCCCCGACCACCAGGACACCGCGCCGCGTTGGCGGGACGTGCAGCACCGACCCGGGCGTCGCCGGGCGCACCTTCGTCCACGCGCCGGTCGCGTCCCCGTCCAGGGGCTCGCACCACGTCTCGTCGCCGTCGGGGATCAGCGGCTCGCGGAACGCCGCGTTCAGGTGAACCGGCCCCGGGACGGGCGCCTGCGCCAGCCCCCACGCGCGGCTCACCAGCGACCGCCAGTACGCCACCATGCCCGGACGGTTCTCCGGGACGCCGATCTCGGCGCTCCACCGCACCGCCGTCCCGTACAGCTTCACCTGGTCGATCGTCTGGTTCGCACCCGTGGCGCGCAGCTCCGGCGGCCGGTCCGCCGTGATCACGATGAGCGGGACGCCCGACTCGTGCGCCTCCACCACCGCCGGATGGAAGTTCGCCGCCGCCGTGCCCGACGTGCACACCAGCGCGACCGGGCGCCCCGACCGCTTCGCCATGCCCAGCCCGAGGAACGACGCCGAACGCTCGTCGATCCGCACGTGCAGCCGGAGACCGCCCGCCTCCTCGGCGGCGTGCAGCGCCAGCGCCAGCGGCGCCGACCGCGAGCCCGGCGCCAGCACCACGTCGGTCATTCCGCACCGCTGAAACTCGTCGACCAGGACGCTCGCCAGCGCGGTCGCCGGGTTCACGGCGCCACCTCCACCACCGCCGGGCCGTCCAGATGGGCCTGCGCGGCCAGCGCCCGGCTCCGCCACGCCCCGTCGGGCGCCTCCCAGCGGCGCAGCGCCTCCTCGTCCACCGCCGGCCGGCGCACCTCGATCTCCCCCGCGACCGGACGCAGCGGGTCGCGCACGACGTCGCCCTCCAGCAGCGGCAGCGTCCCCAGCCCGCACGCGTAGGGCAGCTCCGGCAGCGCGGCGGCCAGCGCCACCCCCGCCGCCAGCCCCACCGACGTCTCCACCGCGCTCGACACCACCACCGGCAGCCCGCACGCCTCCGCGACCCGCAGCGACGCCGCGACCCCGCCGAGCGGCTGCACCTTCAGCACCGCCACGTCGGCGGCGCCCGCCGCGCGCACCTTCAGCGGGTCCTCGGCGCGGCGGATCGACTCGTCGGCCGCGATCGGCACGTCCACGCGGAACCGCACCGCCGCCAGCTCCTCCAGCGTCGCGCAGGGCTGCTCGGCGTACTCCAGCTCCCACCGGTCCAGCGACCGGATCATCCGGGCGGCGTGATCGACGTCCCAGCTGCCGTTCGCGTCGATCCGGACCCTGCCCCGCGGTCCGATCGCCGCGCGGACGGCCTCCACCCGGGCCAGATCGTCGGCGTCGCTCTGGCCGCGCTCGGCGACCTTCACCTTCGCGGTGCGGCAGCCGGACTCGCGCGTCATCTCGAAGGCCCGCTCCGGGCCGACCGCCGGGATCGTCGCGTTCACCGGGATCCGGTCGCGGACGGGCGCGGGCCAGACCTCCCACGCGGCCTCCCGGGCGGCGGCCAGCCAGCGGGCGCACTCGGCCGGACCGTACTCAGCGAACGGCGAGAACTCCCCCCAGCCGGCGGGGCCCCGCAGCAGAGCGCCCTCCCGCCGCGTCACGCCGCGGAACCGCGTCCGCATCGGGATGGAGTACACCCGCACTCGCCGACCCCCTGACCTGCCCGTCGAATCACGGCATTTCCGGATCACACCGTGCACTCGAACCCCTAGTAGTACCACCGAAAACGTATCGGATGGTGATGGCTGATGATGGCCCCGCCTGTTCCCGCCCGATACGGCCGTCTTGCCGTGCTGAACGGTGTCAACGGATCCGCCCTGAACGAGGGCAGTCCCGCTCTCCCTGGCTCCCCTCGGGCTCCCCTCCCCCATCCACGCATCGAGCGCCGCGCGCTCACGCGCTGTGCCCAATCCCTCATTCCGAGGCCTGGGAGTGGGGCCTAATCCTCCGTGACCCGGCTGCGGCGCCGCATGAGCGGGACGTGGAGTACCTGTGGCAGGTGCGGCCCGACCTGACGCGCACGGACCCGCTGGCGCTCTCGAAGAGCGGCTGCTACCGGCGATCCCGGCTCACCACTTCGGAGCCCGGGGCGGGCGAGCTCGTGGAGGGCCCGGACTCGGCGAAGGTCACCACCGCCGCCGACTTCGCGCAGGTGCTGGCGCCGCTGCTGGACGGCGCCATCGCGGCCAGGTTCCTGGTCGGGCTGCGCGCCGGGTACGGGATCGGCTGGAAGGCGCTGGCGCATGAGGTCCGCAGCACCGCGAAGTTCCACCCCAAGTGGCCCATGGACCGGCCGAAGATCTTCGAGCAGGGTGAGGGACTCTCGCTAGTGCCTATGCCCATCTCCCCTGGAGCTCCGGCGACGTGGCGGCGTGCGTCGGCATCGACGCCCGGCCGCCAGGCCCACCCAATACCGTCCGTCGGCGTCCACCCCTGCCACCCCAATCCACGGCTCCCTATTGCTCCCTGACCGACGCTGGCCAGGCCCGGAACCTACCCGGCGGTCGCGGCTATACCGGACCCTCCTCACCGCGTTCTTCGCGTTCATCGCCCTCGCCTACCTATCCGGAGGGATCTCAGGCGACCAGGTCTGCCTACGCGCCCGCACCGCCCACACGATCATCGGCGGGATCCTCGGGACAGCCATCATCGCGCTGTGTGTCGCACTGTCCTGGGTTCTGGTCTCCTTTGGCAAGTACGCCCAGGAAGCACTCACATTCCTGACCGCACTCATCTACTTCGCGCTCGCCCTCACCGCAGTGATGATCACCATGTCCGCCGTCAGCTTCTACCGGACACTGAACGGCGACGCCTTCAACCTCCTGGCGCGTCGATGGTCGCCACCGGCTTAGTGTTCATCGCTGCCGGAGTCGTGCTTGCTGTACGCACCCGACGGTCCTCGCGCAGCCAGAAAGACAAGCTCGACAAGCGGCAGCAGCGGCGCGTCAACCAACTCGCAGGCGGCACCCTGGCCTATCTCGCGGCAGCATCCATCACCGCAGGCCTCGTCCTCACCAGCACCTCCACCGGCTGGCAAGACCCCGACACCTGGGTCATCCACGCCGCAGGGTGGGGCGCGCTCGTCCTGCCGCTGATGGTCCTCCTGTCCGCTGTCGGGGCAATCGCACACCACGTCCCCGCCGCGGCGCCGGCCTCAGGCGGCAAGCAGGCTCCAGCCCCGGGCGTCCCCGGAGCGAGGAAGCCCGACGAGACCACGGGTAGCCAGTGAGCCAGCTGGTGTGGGGGCGCGGCGCGCCTTCCGCAGAAGGCGGGCAGATACGCCCACCCTGAGCCCAGACGATCGTCAGCGACACCTGCGACAGCCAACGGCCACTCAGCTCGAGCGGCGAAACTCCTGCACCCTCTGAGCGAACTCCTCCGGCCCCTCACCAGGCTCCGGATACAACTCTGGCGGGTCCGGCGGGGGCCGCCGCCCATCACCGTCAAGGCCCGCCTCCGGCTCCGGGTCCACCCCCAGCCGCTCACCGGTATCGAAATACTCCCCGGCCTGCGGATCGTCCTCGATCGCGAAGACCTCACCGAACTCGACACCATCAGCCTCGAAGATCGTCATGTACGCCGGGACCCGAGGCGAATCCAGCAACACCGTCACAACCTCAGGGCTCGTCGGGGTGTTATCGAACTCCGCCACCCACGACCCGTCCAGCAGCGCCCGCAGGAACTTCGCGGCCAGACGCTGCTTCTCCGGGGTCTGGCTTCCCGCCCACTCGGCCACGACTTTCCACGTCGTCTTGGTGAGCCGCAGCGGGCGCATCGCTACCCCTCCAGGCGCCTCAACAGATTCTCGACGGCGGCGGGGTCGGCCGGCTCGGGGACCGCCGCCCGCTGGTCGCGGATCCGCTGACGCAGATCGGTGGTTGACTCCAGACGAACCATCCGGTCAACACTCTCCGCAAACCGCGTCAGGTGGTCAATATCCTTCGAGTGGCCGTACGCGGCAACAACCCTGAACAGCGACCGGAACACTTCCCGCTGCTCCTCCGCAGTCAGCCCGTCCCACACCCCCATCGCCGTCTTGACCTGCGGGTCGTCCTTCGCTGGCACGCCAGGAGGAGTGACCTCGACCGGTTTCATCAGCGACCTCCACTCAACGGTTACATGTCCGTTCTAAGGGCCTGCTCCGACAACCTAGGGGCACTCCGCTGATCCGCTCAGCCGCTCCTCGCCGCAGGAAGGGAACGTGGCCGGATCGGGCCCTCTGCCCGGCGGGGGTGAACCAGCGACCGACCCGACACGTCCCCCGTCAACCCGCATGCTGCAACCGGCCGCCCCCGTGACACAGCCATCACACATGGGCACAACGCTCTCCGTGAACCCCATCCCCCCGATCATCATCGGCGCCATGCTCCTCGCCGCCCAGGGCGCAAAGATCGACGCGAAACGCTGTAACGCCGCCTACGACGGCCTTCAGGATGACGAGATCCCAGCCGATAACGGGGATATGCGCTACTCGAGGCAGAGAGCCGACGGCAAAGCATGGCAGAAAAAGGGTCGGGACCTAAAGGGGTACAGCTAAACCAGCGTTGGAAATTACCGTTGTTGAGGCAGCGGCAACAGCACATTCTGACCTCGCCACTGACTTGCCGCTGCACCTAAACAGAGGACGGTCTCTACTGTTTCCCGTCATCGCGATGGGACGTCACCAAAGGAGAGACCATGCACAAGCGCGCTCGCACGGCACTCACCACCGCTGCCTTCGGCACCGGCGGGGCGATCTTCGGAGTCCTCGTCGCGGCCTTGACCCTCGGCGTCTGGGCCGCAGACCCGACCGCCGCCTTCACCGTCCCCGGTGCCTGGTACCCCATCCTCACCGGGAGCATCGCCGGTTTGGCCGGCGGCATCATCGGGGGGCTGGCCGGAGGTCGCATGGGTCGTGACTCCGCGGTCTCCATCCTGGCCCTGTGCGGGGGCTTCGGCTTGATGGTCACCTTTCTGGAGACCATCAACGACCGCATCCTCTACTACTACATCGTCGATTTCGGCGTTGTACTGCTCACCATCGGCATCAGCACCATGATCGCCAACCGCATCGCCGCTGAAAGGCGGCGGTGACCACCTGAGGTGTCCGGCCTGCCGGGCACCACTTGAAGGGGCCCGGCACGCCGGGCCCCTTCCTTGGTTTCAGCGCGATCCAGTCCGGCGCATCCATGCCGTTCCTCCCCCTGTCAGCTGCGGCTCTCGGCCAGCGACTCCAGCGTCTCTCGCAGATCCCAGACGTTCTGGCCTGCGCTCGGCGCAGCGTCGGTCTTCAGATTGCGCGGCCACGCCCCGCTCCAGAAGGCGCGGCCGGTGCTCGCCTGAAACTTCGGGTGGCGCCTGCGCGCGTTCTGGAGTCGGCTCCGGACGGTTTGTCCGGTCACCGGCACGACCTCGGCCCACCGCTTGCTGTGCCTCACCCCGATGACGTCGCGAAACGACAGGTACGCGCGACACAGGTCCGGGAACGAGAGCCTGCCGGCCTCGAGGGTGATGTCAGTCTTCGACTTACGGCCCGGCCCGGCGGGCTTTGTCATTTCTCAAGCCAGTCCATAGATCGCGTAAATGCTGTGCCGACACACCGGCCCTCGCAGAAGCGGTGTGCCGCGTAATCATTACGGCCCCGACGGAATAACTAAGACGATTACGGGAGTTGCGCGGTAAACGCGCAACGTGCAAGCAAGCACAACGGCCCATGCTCTTGGGCACGGGCCGTCAGCGATTAGTCGTGTGGCTAATCGAGTAGGTCGTGTCCGTCATGGGTCCGGACGGCCGGGGCACCGCCAGCGACCGAGTCCAGGAGCCGCACGGCGAACGGCTCAGCCATCAGCGCCCGGACGTCGTCGGTGGTCAGCCATGCAACCTCGACCGCTTCGTCCGTCGGGTGCGCCTCTCCCCCCACCACCCGACAGCGGAAGACGAGCGACACCACTCCGCGCTTCATGTTCTTGTAGACGCCGGTCAGTTCGCCGGCCTCTACACGGACCCCGGTCTCCTCCAAGACTTCCCGGACGACCGTTTCGCGCGGGTCCTCTGCGAGTTCCACGACGCCGCCCGGCTGTACCCAAGCCCCGTTGTCTCGTCTCTTGATCACGAGGAAACGTCCGTCGTCGCGAACGACCGCGCCGCCCGCGCTCACTGAATGGCGCGGCAAGTCGGACGGGTAGGACCGTCCGTCGTTCACGGGATACCCACCTATTTGCGACCGTAGTTCGCGACGATGTCGTACCACCAGGAACTCGGTGCCACCTCGAGCGCAGCGCTTGCAAGAGCCTTCCCGGTCGGGGTCCTCATGGCGTCGACCATCGTGTCCACCCACGGCTGCACATCCGCGTACCCCTGGGCCTGATATTCGCGGGCCTGAAGCAGGCATTCCAGCTTGTCGGCGTCCTTCGCGCACCGCGCCTCCGGAGTCGCCTGCTCTTCGAACTCTCCGGTCAGGGCTCGGATTCGGTCCGCGAGATGTTGCGGCAGCTGGGCAGTCTGGTCCCGGATCACATCTGTGTCGGGCGCCATCGACACGTATCGCTTCCCCGTGGACGGAACGTCGCCCTGCCGGGTCTCTGGGAAGTCGTGGAACAGGCAGAGGGTGGCGACTCTCTCAGCGTCGGCGCCTTCCACAGCGCCGATGACGTAGCCGATGACCGCGGTGCGGAAGCTGTGCTCGGCGACCGTCTCCGGGTTCTTCACACCGGCGATCCACCACCCCTGCCGGGCAGACCTCTTCAGGTGGCCGGCTTCGTGCAGGAAAGGCACGATCTCGCGGGCGTCAGACATGGGTTCTCCTTGAGGGGTTCGCGGCCATGCGCGCCGCGTAGTTGATGTTCTCTGGTTCGCGCCTGCTCTGGTTGGGCACGTCGAGGTCCAAGAGCTCTGCTGACTGTGCGCGGGCCTGGTCCGCTAGTTCGGGGTCCTGCATCAACAGTGTGGGTCGGCGCTGGATGAGAGACGACGCGGCGCATCGAGGCGGAGCGGGAGCGGCGGCGGGCGCTGCGGCAGAAGGTGTGGGAGGCGCGTTAGGTCCGCGACACCGCAGCCCGCGACCGTGCGCTCGCTGAGATCGCGGAACTGCCGCCGCCGCGCCGGCCTGTGGGCGCCTCGCCCCGGGCGCAGATCCACGCGACCCTCCGCGTCGCTCTGTCAGATGCCGCCACTCGTCACCGTGAACGTCGCGAAGCTCATCCGCATGGGCGGCGGTCGCCGCCCCAAGGCGGTCGTGTGGACGCCCGAGCGGGTCAGCGGCTGGTTCGACACCTACACCGCCGCCCTTGAGGAGGCTGGCGAGCCGCCCGAGAGTCGCTCGACGCGAGCGTTCAAGCTGTGGCGATCGCTGCCACGCCCGTCCCGGGCGATGGTGTGGACACCCGAGCAGACCGGCGGGTTCCTCGCCGCCGCCGCCGAGTACCGGCTGTACGCCCCCTACCACCTGATGACGTTCGCGGTGCTCCGGCGCGGTGAGACGTGCGGGCTGGAATGGGCCGACGTCGACCTCGACGCCCGGGAACTGTCGCTGTACATCCAGATCGTGCACATCACCTACGCCGGGGTTGAGGAAGCCGACCTCAAGAGCGACGGCAGCAAGGACACCATCCCGTTCGACACCGCGACCGGGCAGGTGCTGCGGGCGCAGCAGCGCGAAGAGCGCCTCGCGTGGGTCCAGTCGGGGAAGGTTTTCACCCGTGAGAACGGTGAGCGGCTGCACCCCGACCACGCGTCCGCAGAGTTCCAGGCCATCGCGTTCACGGCCGGGCTCCCACCGATCCGGCTGCATGATCTCCGGGACGGCACGGCGACGCTGATGCTCGCTGGCGGCGCGGACATGAAGCTGGTGCAGGCACAGCTGCGGCATTCCTCTATCTCGTTGACCGCGGACACCTACACGAGCGTGTTGCCGGACGTGGCGAGGGAGGCGGTGGAGGGCGGCGCAGCGATGGTCCCGAGGGCCGCCGCGGCAGGCTCAGCGAGCACTTCCGGGCTCCCCTCCCGCGCAGGGCGGGGGCGTGACACCGCTCAACCGCTCGAATCAGCAGGTCAGAGCTTCACGGATGCCGCGCCCCACGTCCCCAAAAGATCGCGCCCCGAGTCCTAGTAGTACCACGGGAAACGCGACCAATCGGGATCGCGCTTCTCCAGGAAGGAGTCCCGTCCCTCGGCGGCCTCGTCGGTGCCGTAGGCCAGCCGCGTCGCCTCCCCGGCGAACACCTGCTGCCCCACGAGACCGTCGTCGACGAGGTTGAAGGCGTACTTCAGCATCCGCTGCGCCGTCGGGCTCTTGCCGTTGACCTTCCGCGCCCACTCCAGCGCCGTCGCCTCCAGCTCGGCGTGCGGGACGACGGCGTTCACCATGCCCATCCGGTGCGCGGCCTCGGCGTCGTACGCGTCGCCCAGGAAGAAGATCTCCCGCGCGAACTTCTGGCCCACCTGCCGCGCCAGGTACGCCGACCCGAACCCGCCGTCGAAGCTCGCCACGTCCGCGTCGGTCTGCTTGAACCGCGCGTGCTCCCGGCTGGCCAGGGTCAGGTCGCACACCACGTGCAGGCTGTGCCCGCCCCCGGCCGCCCAGCCCGGCACCACGCAGATGACGACCTTGCCCATGAACCTGATCAGCCGCTGCACCTCCAGGATGTGCAGCCGCCCCGCCCGCGCCGGGTCGATCGTGTCCGACGTCTCGCCCTCGGCGTACCTGTAGCCGTCCCTGCCGCGGATCCGCTGGTCGCCGCCCGAGCAGAACGCCCAGCCGCCGTCCCTCGGCGACGGCCCGTTGCCCGTCAGCAGCACGCAGCCGATGTCGCTGGACATCCGCGCGTGGTCCAGCGCGCGGTACAGCTCGTCCACCGTGTGGGGACGGAACGCGTTGCGCACCTCCGGGCGGTTGAACGCCACCCGCACCGTCCCGTGGTCGACGGCCCGGTGGTAGGTGATGTCGGTGAAGCCGAACCCCTCGACCTCTCTCCAGGCGTCCGCGTCGAACAGCTCCGAGACCATGTCTTCCTCTCCGTCGGGCGACCGCGCCGCGGCCGGGGCGCGGCGCTCGGGCACCATTCAACCGGCCCCGCGTTTGAACGCGTTCAGCGGGGTCGTCTACGCTGATGAGATCATGGATCGCCCGCTGCACGCCGTCGTTCTGCCGCCCGGCCCCCGCCTGCTGGACGCCCTCGCCCGTGCCCTCGACGGCGGCCCCGCGATCTGCCCCCTGCCCCCGGACCTGCCCGAGCCCGCGCTGCGCGGCCTCCTGGACGCGCTGGCCCCGGACGCGATCGAGACCGACGGCGGCACCGTCCCGCACTCCCCCGGCGGCGGGCACCCGCCCGTCGATGCCGGCACGGCGGTGCTCATCGCCACGTCCGGCTCCACCGGCGCCCCCAAGTTCGTCGAGCTGACGGCCGGCGCGCTGCGCCATTCCGCCGCCGGCACCCTCGCCCGCATCGAGGCCGGGCCCGGCGACCGGTGGCTGTGCTGCCTGCCCACCAGCCACATCTCCGGCGTCCAGGTCCTCGTCCGCTCCCTCGTCGCCGGCACCGACCCCGTCATCGCCCCCCGCTTCGACGCCGCCGCCGTCGCGGCGGCCGAGGGTCTCCACGTCTCGCTCGTCCCCACGCAGCTGCGCCGGCTCCTGGACGCCGGCGCCGACCTGTCGCGGCTCGGCGCCATCGTGCTCGGTGGCGCCGCCGCCTCGCCCGGCCTGCTGGCCGAGGCCCGCGGCCGGGGCGGGCGCGTGTTCACCACCTACGGGATGAGCGAGACCTGCGGCGGCTGCGTCTACGACGGCACGCCCCTGGACGGCATGCGCGTCGCGCTCGGCGACGACGGCCGGATCCGCCTCGCCGGCCCCTCGCTGTTCACCGGCTACCGGCTGCGGCCCGAGCTGACCGCCGCGGCCAGGGACGGCGACTGGTTCCTCACCCAGGACCTCGGCGCGATCGAGGACGGCCGGCTGCGCGTCCGCGGCCGCGTCGACGACGTGATCAACACCGGCGGGGAGAAGGTCGTCGCGGGCGAGATCGCCACCGTGCTGTCGCGGCACCCGAAGATCCGCGACGTCGTCGTGGTCGGCCGCCCCGATCCCGAGTGGGGCGAGCGGGTCACCGCCGTCGTCGTCCCCGCCGGGCCCGGCCTTCCGGAGCTGACCGAGCTGCGCGCGCTCGTGCGCGAGACGATGCCCGCGTACGCGGCGCCGCGCGAGCTGGAGCTGGTGGAGGCGATCCCGCTGCTGGCGTCCGGGAAGCCCGACCGGGCCCGGCTCCGCGCCTGCGCGCCCTGACGGAGGGCCGCGCCGCGCATGGCACGGTGACCGCCGGGGCAGAGGACGGATCATGGCGGCACAGAGCGGGCAGCAGCGGACCGAGGGCCGGAACGACGGCGGCGCCCAGGACGAGAGCCTCCTGACCGTCGTCCTCGCGTTCGCCGCCAACCTCGGCATCGCCGTCGCCAAGATCGTCGCCGCACTGATCACCGGGTCGGCGTCGATGGCGGCGGAGGCCGCCCACTCGATCGCCGACACCTTCAACGAGGTGCTGCTGCTGGTGGGGCTTCGCCGCAGCGGGCGCCCCGCCGACCGCCGCCACCCGCTCGGCTACGGCAAGGAGCGCTACATCTGGACCCTGCTCGTCGCCGTCGCGATCTTCGGGATGGGCGCGCTGTTCTCCTACTACCAGGGGATCGAGACGCTCATCGGGCACCGGGCGGCCGGCGAGTCCGGCACGATCGTCGGGTACGCCGTGCTCGCGGTGGCGTTCGTGCTGGAGGCGGTCTCGTGGCAGCAGGCGGTCCGGCAGGTCCGGGCCGCGGCGCGGGCGGAGGACCTGCCGCTGCGCGCCTACATCCGCCGCACCGACGAGCCCACCTCGATCAGCGTCCTGCTGGAGGACTCGGCGGCCCTCATCGGGCTGCTCATCGCGTTCGGCGGCCTGGGCCTGCACCAGCTCACCGGGTCGGCGACCTGGGACGGTGTGGGCTCCCTGCTCATCGGCGTCCTGCTGACCGCCGTCGCGCTCGTGCTCGGCCGGATCAACCTGAACCTGCTGATCGGCTCGCAGGCCGACCCCCGGATCGTCGCCGACGTCCGCGCGCGCCTCGGCCGGGCGTACGAGGTGGAGTGGGTCGTGGACATCGTCACCGTGACCTTCGGCGCCGACCGCGTGCTGGTCTGCGCCCGCCTCGACTTCCGCGACTCCCTCACCGCCGCCGAGGTCGAGCGCGCCTGCGTCCGGATGGCCCGCGAGCTGCGCGGCGCGCACGAGGAGATCGACGAGGTGTTCCTCGAACCGGTCCCCCGCGACGACCCTGAGCTGCGCGAACGGGTCATCGCGCGTTATGGTCGGACATTGCGGCCCAAGGATTCGGGAGCGTAGTGGCCTATCTCACGTCGCCACGACCTGGGGCCTTTACGAAGTAAGGTAGAACCGGATCGGTTCGGGCGGTGTGAAACCGCTGGCCGTGGGCACCACGACCGTCTGGATCGCTCCTCCACGATCCCCCGCGGAGCGCCGCCCGGCGACGAAGCCGGGAACAACAGGCCCGTCCTGCGACGTTCCGTTAAGTGCGTGCGCCACGAGCGAACACAATCCGCGCCGCACTCACACACCGAAGGGAGGGGGGTGTCCCCATGCCGCGAAGCGCCGTCGAGACCCCGCTCACGGAGTCGCCGAGCCCCGCGCTCAACGACCTCCTCAAGCGTGGCCGCGCCCACGGGCGCCTCTCGCTCGACGAGGTGAGGGGGGCCTTCGAGACCGCCGGGATCAGCCCGGCCCAGGGCCGCTCCATCCTGCGCGAGCTGTCCGAGGCCGGCATCAGCCTGGCGGGCGAGCCCGACGCCGTCCGCAAGAGGGCCGCGGCCGCCGACCACGCCGGCGGGGAGACCGCCCAGGACACCTCCGGCGCCGCGGGCGCCGCCAGGAAGCGCACCGCCCGCAGGGGCGCCGCCAAGACCACCGCGAAGGCCGCCGGCGCGGCGCCGCGGCCCGGCGGCCAGCGCGACGCCTCCGTCGACGAGGGGTTCGACGTCACCGAGGTCGAGGCCGAGGAGACCTCCGCGGACCTGGACGACCAGTCGACCACGATGGGCGACTCCGTCCACACCTACCTCAAGGCCATCGGCCGCCGCCAGCTCCTCACCGCCGAGCAGGAGGTCGACCTCGCCAAGCGCATCGAGGCCGGCCTGTACGCCGAGCACAAGCTGGAGGCCGAGGACCTCTCCCCCGCCATGCGCGCCGACCTGGAATGGGTCGCCGCCGACGGCCGCCGCGCCAAGGCCCACATGCTGGAGGCCAACCTCCGGCTCGTGGTGTCGGTCGCCAAGAAGTACTCCGACCGCGGCCTGTCGCTGCTGGACGTCGTCCAGGAGGGCAACCTCGGCCTGATCCGCGCCGTGGAGAAGTTCGACTACTCCAAGGGCTACAAGTTCTCCACCTACGCGATGTGGTGGATCCGCCAGGCGATCCAGCGCGGCTTCGCCGACTCGGCCCGCACGATCCGGCTGCCCGTCCACGTCCTGGAGATGCTCAGCAAGCTGAGCCGCGTCGAGCGCGACATGCACCAGCGCCTCGGCCGCGAGCCCACCCCCGAGGAGCTGGCCGCCGAGCTGGACAAGAGCCCCGAGCAGGTCCGCGAGCTGCTGCGCACCAGCCGGCAGCCGATCAGCCTGGACTCCACCATCGGCGAGGACGGCGAGACCCGCATCGGCGACCTCATCGAGGACACCGACAGCCCCGAGGCGTCTGAGCTGGTGGACCGCCAGCTCATGGCCGACCAGCTGCGCCGCACCCTCGACATCCTGTCCCCCCGCGAAGCCAAGATCATGGCGATGCGGTTCGGGCTGTACGACGGGACGCCGCGCACCCTGGACGAGATCGGCAAGGCCCTCGGCCTGACCCGCGAGCGGATCCGGCAGCTGGAGAAGGAGTCGCTGTCCAAGCTGCGGCACCCCAGCAACGCCCGCCCGCTGCTGGACTTCGCCGTCTGACCACCCGCCGGGCACGGCACGCGAAGGGCCCGCGGGACCGTCACGGTCCCGCGGGCCCTCGCGCGTCGCGCGGCGGCGGTCAGCAGCCCCGGACGGCGAACGCCAGGAACTGCGTGGCCTCGCGCTGGTCGAAGTTGTCGTCGGAGCCGGCCACCAGCGTGCACTCCCCCGACCTCAGGCGCGGCCCCCACGCCAGCGCCTCCAGGTTCTGCGCGGGATCGGCGTAGCGGCCGAGGTCGGCGACGAGGCGCTTGCGCGCCGGACGGAACCGCCCGCCCTGGTCGAGCCGGTCGCGGCGCAGCACGTCCGTGGCGCCCCGCACGTCGAACTCGTACAGCCGGACCTTGTATCCGACGCCTTCCAGCCAGGAGCGCTCCAGCGCCAGGAACCGGCGGTCCCCGGCGGCGAGGATCTCCGAGACGCCGCTGTCGGCGGCGCCGGTGGGCGGCCTCGGCGCGACCGGGAGGCGGTCGACGGGGTAGGCGTACTGGGCCGTCACTCGCCCGGCCCGGTCCCACAGGGTGAGGCGGGACATGGCGCCGTGCCGCACGGTCGGCGGCTCCCCGTCCTCGTACCGGGGGCCCTCGGCCATCGCCGCGACGCCGTGCGGGGTGAACGTCAGCGCCTCGAAGCCGGCGTTGCGGCGCGGGCCCCGGTGCTCGGCGGTCAGCCGCAGCGACCGCGGAAGGGCCAGCTCACCGGCGTACCGGCCGTCGCGTCCGGCCCACCGCAGCGACATCGGTGCCAGGGGGATGCCCTCGTGCGCCTCGTCCGGACGGTCGCCCTCGTTGCCCCACAGGACGCGCCGGGACCGCGGGTCGAAGCGGATCGTCTCCGGGTCGACCGACCCCGGCTTGCCGAATCCGGGGTAGGGGCGGCCGTCCGGGCCCCGCAGCGTGGACACCCCGGTGAGCCGGACCCCGGTGAACGCGCCGGTGGCGGGGTCGATGTCCAGGCGGCCGGTGTAGAACCGGGCCGGGTCGTAGCGCCACCGGTCGTCGGAGACCAGGTACCAGGTCCCGGTGCGCGGGTCGCGGTCGATGCCCGACAGCCCGCCGACCGTGGTGCCCTTGAACTTCGCCATGTGGGGAAGCCGCCGCTCCCCCAGGAAACGCGTGATCCGCAACTCCTGCGCCGCGGCCGCGGGCCGGGCCCCGTCCGCGGCCTGCGCGCGGACCGGTCCGTCCACGGTCGCGGCGCCCGCCACCGCCGCCAGTACCGCGGCCGTCGCCGCCGCCCCGCGCCATATCGTCCTGTACCCGTTCACGTTGCCGCCGTCACCCTTCGCGTCCGACCGAGTGCGCTGCGTCGCGCACGCGGCCAGTATCCTTCATCACGGCGGGTGACGGCGGCGTTTCCTCAGTCGGCGCGGCGGAACTCCAGGATGGCCACGCCCATCAGCCCCAGGCCCATGCCGAGGACGAGGACGATCTCCAGCCAGATCGGGACCACCCAGCCGCCCCAGGTGACGCCCGGGTCGAACGTCCGCAGCAGCTGCGGCGAGACGTCCAGGTGGGAGAACACCGCGTGCCGCAGCGGGTCGACGGCGTAGGTGAGCGGGTTGAACCGGGTCAGCACGGTCAGCCACGCCGGGAGCCCGTTCAGCGGGTACAGGGCCCCGGACAGGAACATCATCGGCATCATCGCCATCTGCATGAGGCCGAAGAACGACTGCATGCTGTTGATCCGCGCGGCCATCATGACGCCGAACCCGGTGAGCGCGAACGCCCCGACGAACATCAGCCCGAGCAGCTCCAGCAGCAGGCCCGGGTCGTAGGGGACCCCGGCGAGGCCCGCCAGCGACACGATCACCGCGCCCTGCACGGTCGCCACCAGGGCGCCGCCGACGCACTTGCCGACGACGATCGCGGCGCGGCTGACCGGTGCGACGAGCATCTCGCGCAGGAACCCGAACTCGCGGTCCCACACGATCGACCCGGCGGAGAACATCGCGGTGAACATCACCGACATCGCGCACACGCCGGGGAAGATGAACGTCTTCAGGTCGACCGACCCCGCGGGGCCGCCGCTTCGGGCCATGAGGTTGGACAGCCCGGTGCCCATGACCAGCAGCCACAGCACCGGCTGGACGAGCCCGGACACCATCCGCAGCTTGTCGCGCCAGAACCGGATCAGCTCCCGGTGCAGGACGATCTTCACGGCGCGCAGGTCCTGCCGCAGGCCGCGCTCGGGCACCCTGACCCGGACGACCTCGGCGCCCGCCGCCCTCTCGGCCGTGCTCGCCATCGTCACCTCCTCATCGCGCGCATCGCGACGCGCATCCCGTCGGTCGCCGAGGCCTCGGCGTCGCGGATGGTGGTGCCGGTGAACGACATGAACACGTCGTCCAGGGACGGCCGCGCCACGTTCACCGACCTGATCGGCACGCCCAGCTCGGCGAACAGCCGCGGGACGAACGCCTCGCCGGAGGCCACCGAGAACGCCACCGCGCCCTCCGACATGACGGCCTCCAGCCCGAACCGGTCCTTCAGCGCGGCGATCGCGGCCTCGTCGTCGGCGGTCTGGATGCGGACCCGGTCCTCGCCGACGCCGGCCTTGAGCGCCTCGGGGGTGTCCAGCGCCACGATCCGCCCCGAGTCCATGATCGCGATGCGCCCGCAGTACTCGGCCTCGTCCATGTAGTGCGTCGTCATGAAGATCGTGATCTCCTCGGCGGCCTGCAGGTGCCGGATGTACTCCCAGATCGACGCCCGGGTCTGGGGGTCCAGGCCGACGGTCGGCTCGTCCAGGAACAGCACCCGCGGGGAGTGCAGCAGGCCGCGCGCGATCTCCAGGCGGCGCTTCATCCCGCCCGAGTAGGTCTGCACCAGGTCGCCGCGCCGGTCCCACAGGTTGACCATCTCCAGCACCTGCCGGATGCGGTCGGCCGTCACCGAGCGCGGCACCCCGTACAGCTCGGCGTGGAAGCGCAGGTTCTGCTCGCCCGACAGGTAGCCGTCGAGCGTCGGGTCCTGGAACACCAGCCCGATGTTGCGGCGGACGTCGTCGCGCTCGCGCACCACGTCGTACCCGGCGACCCGCGCGCCGCCGCCGCTCGGGCGCAGCAGCGTGCACAGCATGTTGATCGTCGTGGACTTGCCCGCGCCGTTCGGGCCGAGGAAACCGAAGATCTCCCCTGGCCGCACGGTGAAGTCGATTCCCCGCACGGCCTCCACGTCACCGAACCTCTTGGTCAGGCCGTCGACCTCGACGGCCGGTCCCCCGTCCGGCATGGGGGCCTCCCTCCGCATGGAGCGAACACCCATATTTTGGGCCACCCAACGGTAGGGATAACCTATTTCTCAGGTCAAGAGAAATAGGACCGGCCAAGAACCCCCAGGGAGCAGTCGTGGAGGACCGGCCCGATCCCCTGTCCGCGTCGCCCACCTACCTGCTGTTCGAGACGGGGCGGCTGGTGCGCCGCACCGCCGCCCGGATGCTCCCCGACGGGTCGAGGCTGCCCCACCTGCTGGTGCTCGGGTGCGTGGCGCGGCACGGGCCGCTGTCGCAGCGCCAGGTCGCCGAACGGCTGCGCATGGACGCCGGCGACCTCGTGGGCATCGTCGACGCGCTGGAGACGGCCGGCCACGTCCGGCGCCGCCGCGACCCCGGCGACCGGCGCCGGTACGCGCTCGACGCCACCGAGGACGGGCGGCTGTTCCTCGGCGCGTGCCAGGACGACCGCGCCCGCCTGGACGAGGCGCTGTTCGAGGCGCTGTCGCCCGACGAGACCGACCTGCTCAAGGAGCTGCTGCTGCGGGTCCTCGCCCACCACGACGAGCGGTTCGCCGCCCCGGACGAGGAGCCGGCCCGCCGGGACGGGACGGGTCAGCGGGCCGCCGCCGGGATCGCGAGCGGCAGCACGGCCTCGTCGTAGCGGCGCAGGACCAGCCGGGCGGCCGCGCCGTGCGCGCCGAGCGGCGCGGCGACCGCGTCGGCGCCGCAGGCCCGCATCCGGTCGTGGAAGCGGTCGGCCTCCAGCAGGTAGGACGCCACCGCGGTCCGGCGGGCGCCGCGCCTGCGCAGCCCCGCGACGACCTCGTCCAGCAGCGGTCCGCCCGCCGCGACGAAGCCGTGCGGGACGGGCCGCCCGAGCTGCCGCGCCAGCAGCCGGGCGGCCGCGCGCACGTCGGCGGCGCCCGCCGGGCCGGCGTCCCCCGCCGCGCCGAGGACGACCGCGTCCCGGCGGTCCGGCGAGATCCGGTCCTCCTCGGCCAGCCGGGCGGCCAGCGCCCCGGCCAGCAGCGCGTCCGGGCCGAGCGGCCGGGACGTCACCGCCCCCGGCAGCAGGCGGCCCGCCCGGCCGGGGACGTCGACCAGGGCGTGGTACCCGCGCGCCAGCAGCAGCGGGACCACGACCACCGGGACGCCGCGCAGCCCCTCCGCCGCCTCCTCCAGCGACGGCTCGGACAGCTCGCCGTACGCCTCGGCCACCCGCAGGCCCGGACGCATCGCCCGGACCCGGTCCAGCAGCGCCCGCACCACCGCGGGCCCCGCCGGGTCCCTCGTGCCGTGTGCCACCGCGAGCAGCGCGGGCGGCGCGCCTCCGGCCTCAGCCACCGGCGCCCGCCGGGAGCCGGTCGGCGATCCGCGGGTCGCACGCCAGCCGGTACCCGCGCTTGACGACGGTCTCGACGATGCCGGGCCGGCCGAGACCGCGCCGCAGCCGCGCCACCGCCATCTCCACCGCGTGCTCGTCGGCCTGCGGGCGGGCGTCCCGCGGCCGCGCCTCCCGCGCCCAGGCCTCCCTGATGCCGGGCGCGACGGCCAGCCGGCCCGGCAGCACCCCGCACAGCTCCGCCCGCGACACCACGTGCCCGGGGCGCCGCGCGAGAGCCCGCAGGATCGCCATGGGCGCGGGCGCGATGGGCCTCAACTGGCCGTCCAGGACGACGGCGTGCCCGCGCAGCTCCAGCGAGAAGCCCCGCACCGACAGCCGCCGCGACCGCCGCCGCGGCAGGTCGGCGACCAGCGCCCGCACCAGCGCGCCGAGCCGGGCGCGTTCCGGCTGGACGGTCGGGACGCCGCGCTCGGTGAGCGCCTGCGCGGTGACCGGGCCGACGCACGCCGCCACGACATGGGTGCGCAGGGCCTCCAGCAGGGCCTCCTCCAGGTCGTCCTCGGCGGCGACCGCGAGCGTCGCGGCGACCGCCGGAGCGCTGGTGAAGGTGATCGCGTCGATGGTGCCCGCGACCGCCTGCCCGACGAGCCGGCGCAGCTGCGTGGAGTCCTCGGACCGCGACCAGCGGTACACCGGGATCTCGATCACCTCGGCGCCGGCAGCGCGCAGGGCCGCGATCAGCTCCGGCTGGCGCTCCCCGTACAGCTGCACGGCCACGCGCGCCCCGGCCGGCTCCCGGTCCAGCAGGTGCCGGATCACCTCGGCGCACTCCTCCGAGTCCGGCGACCAGCGCTCCTGCAGGCCCGCGGACCGGATCGCGCCGCGCGCCTTCGGGCCCCGCGCCAGGATGTCGGTCTCGGCCAGGCGCCCGATGAGCGCCTCGCGCATGCCGTGCCCGTCGGCCGCCTCCAGCCACGCCCGGAAACCGATCCCGGTCGTGACCACGACGTGGTCCAGGGGCCCGGACAGGCACGCCCGGGTGGCCTCCAGCAGCTCGGCGTCGTCGGCGAGCGGGACCAGGCGGATGGCGGGCGCCAGCACGACCCTCGCCCCGCGCCGCTCCAGCAGCGTCGCGAGCTCCTCGTGGCGCCGGGCCGCGGTCACGCCGACGGCGAACCCGGCCAGCGGCTCACTGCCGGTGCTCATCGGTGAGCGCCACCTCCACCCGGTCCCCGGAGCGGCGGACCGGGAAGGTCGGCAGCGCCACCCGCGGGTCGTCCAGGCACGCCCCGGTCCGCAGGTCGAACACCTGCTTGTACATGGGGGACGCGACGGTCGGCGCCTCGTCCCTGGTGCCGAGGATCCCCCGCGACATCACGTAGGCGCCGCTGAACGGGTCGAGGTTCGACAGCGCGTACAGGCCGCCGTCGAAGGTCCGGAAGATCGCCACCTGCGTCCCGTCCACCATCGCGCAGGCGCCCCGCTCGGGGGTCAGGCCGACGTAGGAGCAGATGTCGAACCAGCGGGCCGCGGGCCGGCCCGCCCGCTCCCTGACGATCGTCGCTTCGGGTGTCGTGGTCATCGCGCGGCAACCTCCTGGCGGGGAACTGTCCGATGGTCCGATACTCGGAAGGGGCGGTTTCGCGGTTGGGTCCCCTTTGTCACCGCCGTGTTAAAAGGGGCTCACCTCGCGCCGGGTGCGGCGCCGTCCCCCTCGGCGGGCAGGGGCCGCAGCCGGACGGCGCACACCTTGAACTCCGGCATCCGCGAGACCGGGTCCAGCGCGGGGTTGGTGAGCAGGTTCGCGCGGCCCTCCCCCGCCCAGTGGAACGGGATGAAGACGGTGTCGGAGCGGATCGCGCCGGTCAGCCGCGCGGTCACGGTGGCCGCGCCCCGGCGGCTCTCCACCCGCACGCCGGCGCCGTCCTCGATGCCGAGGCGCCCGGCCAGGTCGGGGTGCAGCTCGACGAACGGCCCCGGCGCCGCCTCGGCCAGCCGCCGGACGCGCCGGGTCTGCGCGCCCGACTGGTACTGCGCGAGGACGCGCCCGGTGGTCAGGTACACCGGGTAGTCGGCGTCGACGTCCTCGGCGGCGCCGCGGTGCTCGACGGGGACGAACCGCGCCCGCCCGTCGGGGGTGGGGAAGCGGTCCAGGTAGGGCCTCGGCGTTCCGGGGTGGTCCGGCGACGGGCAGGGCCAGAACACCCCGCCCTCGGCCTCGATCCGCTCGTAGGTGATGCCGGAGTAGTCGGCGGGGCCGCCCGCGCTCGCGCGGCGCAGCTCCCCGAACACCGCCCGCGGGTCGGTGCTCCACTCCCCCGGCGCCCTGAGCCGCTCGGCGAGCGCGGCGAGGATCTCCAGGTCGGTGCGCACGCCGCCCGGCGGGCGGACGGCGCGGCGCCGCCGCAGCACCCGGCCCTCCAGGTTCGTCATCGTCCCCGACTCCTCGGCCCACTGCGCGGTCGGCAGGACGACGTCGGCGCGCCGCGCGGTCTCCGACGGCACGAAGTCCGCCACCACGAGCAGGTCGAGCGCGCCGAGCCGCTCCTGCACGGCCGCGGCGCTGGGCGCCGACACGACGGGGTTGGACCCGAACAGCAGCAGCGCCTTCGGGCCGTCCGCGGTGCCGAGCGCCGACAGCAGCTCGTAGGCCGACCGTCCCGGCCCCGGCAGGGCGCCGGGGTCGACGCCCCAGACCCCGGCGACGTGCGCGCGGGCCTGCGGGTCGTCGATCCTGCGGTAGCCGGGCAGCTGGTCGGCCTTCTGGCCGTGCTCGCGCCCGCCCTGCCCGTTGCCCTGCCCCGTCAGGCACCCGTACCCGGAGCCCTCCCGGCCCGGCAGCCCGAGCGCGAGGGCCAGGTTGATGAAGGAACTGACGGTGTCGGTGCCGCGCGCGTGCTGCTCGGACCCCCGCGCCGTGAGGACGTGGGCGCGGGAGGCCCGGGCCAGCAGCCGGACGGCCTCGCGCATCAGCGGCACGGGCACGCCGGTGATGCGCTCGGCGCGGTCGGGCCAGTAGGCGTTGGCGACCGTCCGGACGGCGTCGAACCCGGTGGTGCGGGCCGCGATGTACTCCTCGTCGGCCAGGCCCTCGGCGAGCGCCAGGTGCAGCAGCCCGTTGGCGAGCGCGATGTCGGTGCCGGGCGTCGGCTGCAGGTGCAGGTCGGCCTGGCGGGCGGTGGCGGTGCGGCGCGGGTCCACGACGACGAGGGCGCCGCCGCCCTCGCGCATCCGCGCCAGGTGCCGCATGAACGGCGGCATCGTCTCGGCCGGGTTGCCGCCCGCGAGCAGGACCGCGCCGGACGCCGCGAGGTCGGTGACCGGGCCCGGCAGGCCGCGGTCCAGGCCGAACGCCCGCCCGGACGCGGCGGCCGCCGACGACATGCAGAACCGCCCGTTGTAGTCGATCTGGGAGGTGCCGAGCGCGATCCGCGCGAACTTGCCGAGCTGGTACGCCTTCTCGTTGGTCAGCCCGCCGCCGCCGAACACCGCGACGGCGTCCGGCCCGTGCCGCTCGCGCAGCCGCCCGACCTCCGCGGTGACGCGGTCGAGCGCCTCGTCCCAGCCGCACGGCTCCAGCGGCGCGTCCCGGTCCCGGCGCATCAGCGGCGCGGTCAGCCGGTCGGGGACGGTGAGCACCTCGGCCGCCGTCCACCCCTTCTGGCAGAGCCCCCCGCCGTTGGCCGGCACGTCGTCGCGCGGCGTCACCCGCAGGGGCTCCGGACCGCCGTCGTGCAGCGTCATGCCGCACTGCAGGGCGCAGTACGGGCAGTGCGTGGGGGTCTCGGCCATCCGCCGAGAGTCGGCGCGCCCGGTTTCACCGGCGAGTCCCGCGCGTGACCCCGGCGTTAAATGCCGTTCACCCCGTGCGCCCGGCGATGTCAAGGAGTCGGGCCCGCGGAACCGCGACACGCCTTGACGAACGCGTGTCAAGCGTTGTCGATCCCTGTCATGGCCTATTCGTTGCCTTTTGCCCGGTTGCCGAACGGATTCGCGGTGCTCCGGCGATCTCGCGGACGGATGCGGCCGCCGTCCCGGGACGGCCGGAACCGGTCCGGGGTGATCACGCTTAACCTCGGAGCATGCCCGACCTTGCCTACTACGCCTCCCTGCCGCGGGCCCGCGGCGCCGCGGCCGCCCTGCTGCTGGACGACCTGGGGCGGGTGCTGCTGGTCAAGCCCACCTACAGCGAGGGCTGGTTCCTGCCCGGCGGGGTGATCGAGGCCGACGAGTCCCCGCTGTCGGCGTGCGTGCGCGAATGCGAGGAGGAGCTCGGCCTGGTCCCCCGGCTGCACGGCCTGGCCTGCGTCGACTGGGGATCGCCGCGCGACGACGGCGTCGACGCGGTCAACGTCTTCGTGTTCGGCGGCACCATCACCGGCGAGGAGATCGCGGCGATCCGGCTGCCGGCCGAGGAGCTGTCGGACCACATCCTCGTGGCACCGGAGAAGGTCCCCGAACTCGCGCCGCCGCACGTGTCGCGCCGGATGGAGCCCAGCCTGCGGGCCATGGCCGCCGGCAGCGCCGTCTACCTGGAGGACGGCCGCGAGCAGGCGTTCAGGACCGCCCGCGCCTGAACCCGGGCCGGGCGGTCGCTCCGGTGCCTCGCCCGCACCGCGACACGGCCCCACCCGTATCGCGGCTGGAGCCGCACCGCGCCTATCTCCGTAGCGCTCTACACCGACACGGCGTCCTGGATCGTGCGGGCGCGCTCCGGCTCCGCGGCATGGGCGCAGTGGGCGCAGCAGTAGAAGTGCCCGCCCACGTCCACGCCGTGCCCCATGATGCGGCACTGGCAGTGCTCGCAGATCGGCGCCATCTTGGTGACCGCGCACTCGAACGAGTCGAACGTGTGCACCTGGCCCTGCGCGTGCACCTCGAACGCCATCGCGTACTCGTTCCCGCAGACCTCGCAGGTTCCCATCGTCACGTCTCCGTTCCCCCGCCGCCTCCCCCTGGGTGCCTACCCGGGCGCGCCCGGGTCTACCCCGCACCTCACAGCGGGCGGGACACGCTGTGCAGCGGAGTTATCACTGCCGTATGACCGGTCACACACGGGCGAAACCCCGGATTCCTACGGTCGGGCCGTCCGAGCGACCCAAGGAGACCCCCTGATGACCGCCACGACCGAAGCCGCGCGCGCCGAGCGCACCCGTCCGCCGAAGGGCCGGTGGATCGACGACTGGCGCCCCGAGGACCCCGCCTTCTGGGCCGCCGGAGGCTCCCGGACGGCCCGCCGCAACCTCGTGTTCTCGATCTTCTCCGAGCACATCGGGTTCTCGGTGTGGACGCTGTGGTCGGTGCTGGTGCTGTTCCTCGGCCCCGCCTACGGCGTCGACCCGGCCGGCAAGTTCACCCTCACCGCCGTCCCGGCGCTCATCGGGGCGGCGCTGCGCATCCCCTACACCCTCGCCGTCGCCCGCTTCGGCGGCCGCAACTGGACGATCTTCAGCGCCGCGCTCCTGCTCGTCCCCGCGGTGCTGGCCGCCGTCCTCATCGAGCCGGGCGTCTCGTTCACCACGCTGCTGGTGCTGGCGGCCGTCGCGGGCGTCGGCGGCGGCAACTTCGCGTCCTCGATGGCCAACATCAACGCGTTCTACCCGCAGCGCCTCAAGGGCTGGGCCCTCGGGATCAACGCGGGCGGCGGCAACCTCGGCGTCGCCGTGGTCCAGCTCGTCGGGCTGGCCGTCCTCGCCACCGCCGGCAAGGACCACCCCGGCCTCGTCGCGGGCGTCTACATCCCGTTCATCGTCCTCGCCGCCCTCGGCGCCGCCCTCGCCATGGACAACCTCGCGCACGCCCGCAACGACGGGCGGGCCATGCGCGACGTCTGCCGGGACGGCCACACCTGGATCATGTCGGTGCTCTACATCGGCACCTTCGGGTCGTTCATCGGGTTCGGCTTCGCGTTCGGGCAGGTCCTGCAGGTGCAGTTCGCGGCCGAGTTCGACACGCCGATCAAGGCCGCCTACCTGACGTTCCTCGGCCCCGCGCTCGGGTCGCTGATCCGCCCCGGCGGCGGGTGGCTCGCCGACCGGCTCGGCGGCGCCAAGGTCACCTTCGCGACCTTCGTGGCGATGGCCGTCTCGGCGGCCCTCGTGCTCACCGCCTCGCGGCTCGGGTCGCTCGGGCTGTTCCTCACCGGCTTCGTGCTGCTGTTCGCCTTCAGCGGCCTCGGCAACGGCTCCACCTACAAGATGATCCCGGCGATCTTCAGGGCGAAGGCGCACGCCGGCGTCGCGGACGGCGGGGACCCGGGCGCCGCCGAGCACGAGGCCCGCCGCCTGTCCGGCGCGCTGATCGGCATCGCGGGCGCCGTCGGCGCGTTCGGCGGCGTCCTGGTCAACATCGCGTTCCGGCAGTCGTTCCTGACCTACGGGACCGGCGACGGCGCGTACATCGCGTTCATCGCCTTCTACGCCGTGTGCTGCGCGCTCACCTGGCTGGTCTACCTGCGGGCCCGCCCGGGGAGGCCGGCGGGCGTCTGACGGCGGACTGCCGGCCCGAGCGCCGCCGCCGCGCCCGGCCGGGCCCCTCCCCGGGGTCCGGCCACCGCGGCGAGCGGCCCGAGGAGCGCAGCACCGCCTCCCACGCGTCCCCCGGCTCCAGCGGCAGGTGCGGGACGCCCCAGTGCCACGCCGGCACCAGCAGGTCAGGGTCGCGCGGCCGGTAGTCGGCCCCGATCGCGCGGGCCATGTCCCAGGCGTGCAGGTGCCACTCCACGCACGCCGCGCCCGCGTGGTCGCCGACCGTGTACTTGGTGCCCCGGTAGATCAGGTGCGTCCGGTCCCACATGTCGGGCATCAGGTCGGCGTACGCCCCCGCCGACACCCCGAACGCCAGGATCCGCTCCGGGCCGGGCTCGGGCGGCAGCACCGCCAGCTCGGCCGCGTTCTGCCGCGCCTGCTGCCTGATCAGCACCGCCGTGGCCGCGTCCTGCGCGAACAGCTTCGCCAGCCGGCTGTCGGGCGCGTCCTGGAGGTACTCCAGGAAGTTCTCCGCGACGCACCGCAGGTGCCCCGCGAGGTCGATCAGCTGCCAGTCGGCGCAGGGAGTCGGCACGTCCCAGTCGGCGACGGTCTCCGCCAGGGCGATGATCGCCTTCACGCCGTCCTGGTAGGACTCCAGTACGCGGCACCGGTCCGGCGGCGTGCGCTCCACGTGACATCCCCCAACGTCCAGAGCACCCTGTGCCCTCCCCGCCGGGACGCGCAGGCGCGAACGTGCGGCGCGAGCACCCCCGGCGTTCCCCGGAGAGGGCAGACTCTCAAAGTTCGGTGGCCCGTGCCACCCGGTGACGCCGTGTCGCCGCGTGCCCGCGGCGGCTCACACGCGGGCGGCGGGCCGCGTCCTGAAGCTCAGCCGGTGCGCCTCGCGTGCCGTGCGCAGGCGGTCGACCTCGTCGGTCCACGGGCGCACCGCCGGGCGCGCCTTGGCCTTGCGGTAGGCGATCTCGGCGGCGCGGCGCGTCTTGGCGTCCTGCGCCGGCGTCGAGTACACCTTCGGCCCCATCGCGACCCGCTCGGCCGCCTCGGCGGCGGCGAGCACGGCCGTCATCGCCCGGTCGAACGCGACCGTCAGCTCCCCCAGCTCCGGCTCGGCGGCGCCGGACGCCTGCGCGTCCCGCAGCGCCCGCTCCGCGTCGCCCGCCGCCGCGAGCCTGTCGTCGTACTCGGCGGCCAGCCGCTGGTCGGCCTCGTACGGCTCGGCGACGTCCTTGCTCACCCGGCGGCCCAGCGGCATGGCGGTACTCCCTCGACGGTCGTGCAGTGTTCGATCGAGGTAAGCGTACGCGGGGTCCCGGCGTGTTGCGGCGGCGGACACCCGGCTTCGGTCCTTTACGCAGTAAGGTCTGTCCTCATGGTCAGGCAGCCCAGCATCAACGCCCAGAACCGCGCCCCCCTGTCCACCGAGCGGATCATCGAGGCGGCCCTGCGCATCGTGGACGGCCAGGGACTCGGCCGCCTCACCATGCGCCGCCTCGGCGACGCGCTGGAGGTCGAGGCGATGGCGATCTACCACCACCTCCCCCGGGGCAAGGAGCAGCTCCTGGACGGCCTGGTCGCGCACGTCGCGGCCGCCCCGGCCGACACGTCCGCCTCCGGGCGCTGGCAGGACGTGCTGCGGGCGTGGGCGGACGGCTACCGCGAGCGCCTGCTGGCCCACGCGGGCGTCCTCCCCCTGGTCGTCACCCGCCGCAACCCGGCCGCGCTCGCCGCCACCCTCGCGTCGCTGCGGGAGGTGCTGCGCCGCGGCGGCGTCGCCGAGGACGCCGCGGCCGTCGCCGCGCACACCCTGCTCGGCTACGTGATCGGCCACGCGGCCCTCGAGGTGCGCGGCACCGCCGAGGACGGCGCCGCCGCCCGGATCGCCTCCGGCGAGGACGGCGCGGTCGACTGGGACGCCCGCTTCCGCGCGGGCCTCGGCGTCGTCCTCGGCGGCGTGCGCTAGAACCGGTCAGTCCTCGATGAGGATGACCTCCAGGTGCCGGGGGCCGTGGGCGCCCTCGACCCGCGCCGCCTCGATGCCGTAGGTGGCGGACGGCCCGCTGATCCACGTCAGCGGGCGCGCCGGGTCGAGCCGCCCGACCGCCTCCGGGACCGTGCCGACGATCTGGTCGGCGTGCACCACGCACAGGTGGTAGCCGGGGACGAGGGTGAGCGCCCGCCTGCCCTGCGCCCGGCCGCCGTCCAGGACGACCGTGCCCGTCTGCGCGACGGCCACCGCGCACCCGGTGACGACGCCGTCCGACGCGGCGAGGGTCTCGAGGTCGACCGCCGGGGCGTCGGCCAGGGCCCGCACGCCGTCCAGCTCGGCGAGCCACCCGAAGGGCAGGTCGGCGGGGACGACGATCTGCTTGACCTCACGCCCCCACAGCGCGGCCGCCACGGCCGTGCCCGCCTCGTCCGCGCCGACGTGCCGGACCGCCGCGCGGTTGTCGGCGACCCGCTCGGTGAACAGCGCGAGGACGTCGGCCCTGGTCTCGGCGTCGGCCGCGGCCGGCCGCCGGGCGTAGCCGCGCGGAACCGGCGGGCGCGGGCCGCGGGCACCGCCGAGCGCCTCGCGGACCCGGCGCAGCACCTCCTCGCGCGAGCTCATGCCCGCGTCCTGTCCCACCAGCCGCGGAAGCTCTCGGCCGGCGGCGCGGGCAGGTCGCGGGCCTCGGTCCACTTGCCGAGCAGGCCCGGGAGGCGGCGGATCCGCCCGCCGCGCGACAGCAGCCGCGCCCAGCGTGCGCCGCGCCGCACCGCCGCCTCGTGGCGGCGCGGATCGCCGAGCGTCCAGGCGAGGCCGCGCATCAGCGCCATCTCGGGCGTCGGGACCGGGCGCCTCCGGCGCGACTCCACCACCTTCCCCCGCAGGTGCACCAGCAGGTCCGGGATGTCGATCTTCACGGGGCAGACGTCGGCGCACGCGCCGCAGAGCGTGGACGCGTAGGGCAGGGACGCGTCGGCGGCGCTCTCCACGCCCCGCGTCAGCGGGGTGAGCACCGCGCCGATCGGGCCGGGGTGGACGGGGCCGTAGGGGCGCCCGCCCGTCCGCTCGTAGACGGGGCAGACGTTCAGGCAGGCCGAGCAGCGGATGCAGCGCAGGGCGGCGCGGCCGACCTCGTCGGCGAGCGCGCGGGTGCGGCCGTTGTCGAGCAGGACGAGGTGGAAGGCGCGCGGCCCGTCGTCCGGCGTCACGCCCGTCCACGTCGAGACGTACGGGGTCATCCGGTCGCCGGTCGACGAGCGCGGCAGGAGCTGGAGGAACACCTCCATGTCATCCCATGTCGGGACGACCTTGTCGATACCGGCGACACTGATCAGCGTCTCCGGGAGCGTCAGGCACATCCGCGCGTTGCCCTCCGACTCCAGCAGGACCAGGGTGCCGGTCTCGGCCACCAGGAAGTTCGCGCCGGTGACCGCGACGCGGGCGCGCAGGAAGCGGTCGCGCAGGTGGGCGCGGGCGGCGGCGGTCAGCGCCTCGGGGTCGTCGGCCGGGCCCGGCCCGGCGGCCGGGACCGCGCGCCGGAACACCTCCGCGATCTCCGCGCGGTCGCGGTGCGCGGCCGGGGACAGCAGGTGGGACGGCGCGTCCTCGCCGAGCTGCACCGCCATCTCGGCGACGCCGGTCTCGCGGACGGTCACGCCCGCGCGGGCGAGCGCGTCGTTCAGGCCGATCTCCCGCGTCGTCGCGGACGCGGCCTTGACGACCTCCCTGGCGCCCGTCGCGCGGACCAGGCCGGTGACGACGCGGCGCGCCTCCGCCGCGTCCGCCGCCCAGTGCACGGTGCCGCCCGACTCGGTGACGGCCCGCTCCAGCTCCTCCAGATGGGCGTCCAGGTCGAGCAGCGCGCCATCCTTGATCGCTCGTCCGGCCTCGCGCAGGTCCTCCCAGTCGGCGGCCTCGGCCGCCGCGGCGGCCTCCCGCTCCCGCAGCGCGGCCGTCGCGCCGCGCAGGTTGCGGCGCAGCCGCGTGTCGGCCAGTTCCGGCCGTGCGGCGGCGGCGAACTTCGGCCTCGGCGCCGGGACGGGTCCGCTCCTGCCGGAGGACGGCGGCGTCCCCGGAGAGGAGGCCGTCACACCGGCCCCGTCTCCGCGAGGATCTCCGCCAGGTGCATCGTCCGGACGCCGCCGCGCAGCCGCGACAGCGCGCCGCCGATGTGGGCCAGGCACGAGTCGTCGACCGCGCAGACCACGTCCGCCCCGGTGGCGCGGACATGCCGGACCTTGTCGGCCACCATCGCGACCGACACGTCCGCGTTCTTCATCGCGAACGCGCCGCCGAACCCGCAGCACTCCCCCGCGGACGGCAGCTCCACGAGATCCAGGCCCCGCACCGCACGCAGCAGCCGCACCGGCCGGTCGCCGACGCCGAGAGTGCGCAGGGACCGGCAGGACGGGTGATAGGTGACCCGGTGCGGGAAGTACGCGCCCACGTCGGTGATCCCGAGGACGTCGACGAGGAACTCCGTCAGCTCGTAGACGGCGAGGCCCTCGGCGGCGCGGGCCAGGCCGGGGTCGCGGGCCGTACGGGCGATCTTCGGGTAGTCGGCGCGGACGGTCGCGGCGCACGACGCCGACGGCGCCACCACGACCTCGCAGCCCTCGAACGCGGCCGCGTGGGAGCGGGCAAGCCCGGCGGCCTCGCGGTGGTAGCCGGCCGTCCAGTGGAACTGGCCGCAGCACGTCTGCCCCGGCGGGAACGCCACCTCGTGCCCGAGCCGCTCCAGCAGCACGGTCACGGCCTTCGCGGTGCCGGGGAACAGCACGTCCTCGAAGCACGCGACGGACAGCGCGACCCGCACCGGCCTCACTCCCCCCGCCCCCGCAGAGCCCGTTCCCCCGCCGAACATCGTAGGGGTTTCAGCCTCCGGCGGCGTGTCGTTCTTCGTCCGTTATCGCGCGGGAGGCACGCTACTGCGTGGCGCCCCGGGAGTGGGAGGGATCACACCCGACCGGTACTCCGGAACCAATGGACAACCGTCCCAACGGGCTATGGCCGGTGGGGGCGAACCACTCCACACTTGGGTGCGTCAGAACAGGAAAGCACCACGACCGACCAGTAGTTGAGACCGGAGGCACGCCATGTGCCCGCACCAGCCGCCTTGTCCCTCCCACAACGCACCCGACCGCGACGCCGCCCGCACGCTGGCCTCGCACCCCGAACAGGGGTGGAGCCTGCTGTGCAACGGGGTCGTGCTGTTCGAGGACACCGGTGAGCTGCTGCCCGACGGGGGAGTCATCGCGCCGCACCGGCCGACGGACGCGCAGGCCACGTCCGCCGCTTGAGCGGTCTCCACGGGGGACTAGTTCAAACGGGTGATCATCCTCGGGGGCACGCCCGCCCACGACCGGTCTCTGGGCCCGCACCGGGCCCGGAGCGACTCTACCGCCGGCCCGTCCGCACCGGACGGGCCGCCCACCGCTTCAGCCACGGCTCCACGGCACGACCGACGGCCGCGGGGTCCTTGCCGAGGTCGTGCCGCTCGCCCGGCAGGACCGCGACCTGCGCCGCGTCCGCCGGGTCGGGCACGCCGAACGGGTCGCGGTCGCCGTTGACGACGACGACCTCGACCCCCGCCGACCGCAACTCCTCCACCCGGGTCTTCTCCGGCCTGCCCGGCGGGTGCAGGGGGAACGCCAGCGCCACCACGCCGGCCGCCCCGGCGGCCTCCGCCGTCCGGCACGCGACCCTCGCCCCGTTGCTGCGGCCGCCCTGCACCAGCGTGACGTCCCCGAACCGCTTCCGCAGCGCCGCGACGATCTCCAGCCACGCCTCGTCCTGCTTGGCCGCCGGGCCCGGCGCCCGCCGCCCGGCGAGCCGGAACGGCTGGACCACCCGCGCGACGGCGCCGCCGAGCCCCAGCGCCTCCGCCCGCACCGCCAGCAGGTCGGCCGCCTCCACTCCCCCGTTCGACCCGTGCGTCAGCACCAGCAGGAACGCCGGGTCGTCCACCTCGTCGAGCACCACCTCGGCGGGCCCGTGCGCCGTCGCGACCTTCATGTGACTCACCGTAGCGGCAGCCGCGAACGGCCGGTGCGGCAGACTGGACCCATGGAGACGATGACCGACAGCGAATGGCGCGCGTTCGTCATGGAGGGCACCCGCACCGGCAAGGCCGCCGTCACCCGCAAGGACGGCACGCCGCACGTGACGCCGATCTGGTTCGTCCTCGACGGCGACGACCTGCTGTTCAACACGGGGCACCAGAGCGTGAAGGGCCGCGTCCTCGCCCGCGACCCGCGCCTGTCCGTCTGCGTCGACGACCAGGCGCCGCCGTACTCGTACGTGCTGATCCAGGCCGAGGCGTCCCTCGTCGAGGACCTCGACGAGATGCTCCGCTGGGCGACCGTCATCGGCGGCCGCTACATGGGCGCCGACCGGGCCGAGGAGTTCGGGCGGCGCAACGCCGTCCCCACCGAGTACCTCGTCCGCGCCCGCATCACCAAGGTGATCGCCCAGCGCGCCATCGCCGGCTAGCCGTCGGTCCAGTCCGGGGCGGCCGTGCCGGTCGCCAGGCGGAACCGCTCGGCGAAACTCTCGTGCAGCAGCGGGCCCCACGCGTAGCCGCCCGGCACCCGCACCGCCCTGCCGAGGGTCTCGCGGGCGTCGCCGGCCCGTCGTTCGGCGTACCGGACGGCGAGCAGCGCGTACATGTGGTCGAGGGCGCCGAACGCCTCGCCGGCGAGGGCGGGGAGCGTGCCGTCCGACACGGCGCGCTCGACGACCGGCTCCCACCACAGGTCGCCGTCGTCGTCGGCGTCGCCGAAGTCGCGGCGCAGCCGCGCCCGCACCTGCCCCGCGGTGCCGGGCTCGGCGAGGCCCCGCCGCCACACCTCGCCCGCCTCGGCGCCCCGCCCCCGCAGCGGCAGGGTCCGCGCCAGCAGCTCGGTGGCCAGCGGCCCGACCTCCGGGTCGGCCGGCTCGTCCCCCAGCGCCGCGCCGAACGCGCCGATCGCCTGGTCGAGGTAGGAGATGCCGAGCGCCACGGCGAGCCGCCCGTACGCGTAGGGGTCGGCGCCCCGGTCGATCAGCTTGAGCCCGGCGGTCAGGACCCGCTGGGCCCGCGCGGGCTCGTCGCGCTCCAGCAGCCGCTGGGCCAGGTCGTGCGCGGCGGGCGGCCCGTACTCGGCGTCCCCGGTCGCGATCACCGCCTCCCAGTGGTCGCGGGCCGCGTCGAAGTCGCCGGCGTCGTCGGCGATCCGGGCGAGGGCCAGATGGGCGGGCGGCAGGTAGGCGGGGTTGCCGAAGTCGACCACGACCCGCCAGGCGGGCGCCGCCCGCTCGTGCTCGCCCGCCCGCTCGTGGGTGAGCGCCAGGTGGTAGGCGGCGCGCGGCCCGTACTCGGGATCGGCGGTGGCGATCGCCGTCCGGTCGGCCTCCCGGGCGCGCTCGACGTGCCCGGCGTCGTCCAGGACGACCGCCAGCCCCAGCGCCGCCCGCGCCCGGAAGGGGGTGTCGCCCAGCGCGAGCACCTTCTCGAACAGCAGCGCGGCCCTCTCGGCCTCGCCGCTCTCGGCGAGGCCGCGGGCCTCCTCGCACAGTCGCGCAGGGTCGTCGGATACCGCGTCCGGAGACTCGATCATCGCTCTTCTGCCCTCTGGGGGTCGGGGTCCGCAACGAGCGTAGCGATCCGCGCCGCCCCCGTCCCGCGACGACACCCCAAAACCCAAGCAAGATCACAAATCCATCGCCCGCTCCGTCACGGCGACCTCCCACACGCAGCGAGCCGCAAGATCAGCCGAAGCAATCCCGGCGATTCGCCCGAGGCCCAGGTCCAAGCGAGCAGGGCCATCGCAAACCACCCCGCCGACCCCAGCCACCGTCGCAACCCCGCAACGACCTCAATGACCGCGATCGCGTCCGAAGGCAGGTTCAAGCGAAGCGAGAACCTGATCGCGCAGCGAGCCGCAAGGCGAGCCGAAGCGATGCCAGCGATCGCACGCAGTGCTCGACGATGGAGGGCCGTCAAGGCCCGAAGGAGGAGAGCACTGCAATAAACACAGCAGCGAGCCGCAAGGCGAGCCGAAGCGATGCGAGCGATCGCACGTGGCTTTCCAGGCTGAGGCGCCCCTAGGCGCCTCAGCCTGGAAACCACAATCCAATTCAGTCCTCGAACGCTTCGGGGGGCGGGCAGGAGCAGACGAGGTTGCGGTCGCCGTAGGCCTGGTCGATGCGGCGGACGGGCGGCCAGTACTTGTTCTCCCGCAGGGACGGGAGGGGGTAGGCGGCCTCCTCGCGCGTGTAGGCGTGCTTCCAGTCGTCGGAGACGAGGCAGGCGGCGGTGTGGGGGGCGTTCTTGAGGGGGTTGTCCTCGGCGTCGTAGCCGCCGTCGGCGACGCGCTGGATCTCCCGGCGGATCTCGATCATGGCGTCGCAGAACCGGTCGAGCTCGGCGAGGTCCTCGGACTCGGTGGGCTCGATCATCAGGGTGCCGGCGACGGGGAACGACAGGGTCGGGGCGTGGAAGCCGTAGTCGATGAGGCGCTTGGCGACGTCCTCGGCGGTGATCCCCGTCTCCTTGGTGATCTTGCGGAGGTCGGCGATGCACTCGTGCGCGACGAGGCCGTCGCGGCCGGTGTAGAGGATCGGGTAGTGCGGGGCGAGGCGGGCGGCGAGGTAGTTGGCGCCGATGATCGCGCCCTCGGTGGCGGCGCGCAGCCCGTCCGGGCCCATCATCGCGATGTAGGCCCAGGAGATCGGCAGGATGCCGGCCGATCCCCACGGGGCGGCCGAGATGGGGCCGACGCCGGTGCCGGGGCCGGCCTCCTCGCGCATCGGGTGGTTGGGCAGGAACGCGGCCAGGTGCTCGCGGACGCCGATCGGGCCGACGCCGGGGCCGCCGCCGCCGTGCGGGATGCAGAACGTCTTGTGCAGGTTGAGGTGGGAGACGTCCGAGCCGAACTCGCCGGGGCGGGCGAGGCCGACGAGCGCGTTGAGGTTGGCGCCGTCGACGTAGACCTGGCCGCCGGCCTCGTGCACGGCCGCGCACACCTCGGTGATCGTCTCCTCGAAGACGCCGTGCGTGGACGGGTAGGTCACCATGATCGCCGCGAGGCGCTCGCCGTGCTTGCCGAGCTTGGCGCGCAGGTCGTCGAGGTCGATGTTGCCGCCCTCGTCGCACGTGACGACGACGACCCGCATCCCGGCCATGACGGCGCTGGCGGCGTTGGTGCCGTGCGCCGAGGAGGGGATCAGGCAGACGTCGCGGTGCTCCTCGCCGCGGGACGCGTGGTAGCCGCGGATGGCGAGCAGGCCGGCCAGCTCGCCCTGGGAGCCGGCGTTCGGCTGGACGGAGACCTTCGCGTACCCGGTGATCTCGGCGAGGAAGCCCTCCAGCTCGCCGATCAGCTCGACGTAGCCGGCGGCCTGGTCGAGCGGCGCGAACGGGTGGATCGCGGCGAACTCCGGCCAGGTGATCGGCTCCATCTCGGCGGTGGCGTTGAGCTTCATCGTGCAGGAGCCGAGCGGGATCATGGAGCGGTCGAGCGCGATGTCCTTGTCCTGGAGCCTGCGCAGGTAGCGCAGCATCGCGGTCTCGGAGCGGTGCGCGTGGAAGACGGGGTGGGTCAGGTAGGGGCTCTCGCGGCGCAGGGCGTCCGGGAACGCCTCGGGGACCTCGCCCACCTCGGTCGCGCCGAACGCCTCGAGCACGGCCGTCACGTGCGCGGGCAGCGTCGTCTCGTCGCAGGCGACCGCGACCCGGTCGGGGCCGTCCGGGCGCAGGTTGATTCCGCGCTCGCGGGCGGCCGCGACGACCTCGGCGGCGCGGCCCGGCACGCGGGCCAGGACCGTGTCGAAGAACGAGTCGTGGACGACCTCGACGCCGCCGGCGCGCAGCCCCGCGGCGATCTCGGCGGCCCGGCGGTGCGTCCGCTGCGCGATCGCGGCCAGCCCCTCGGGGCCGTGGTACACGGCGTACATGCTCGCCATCACGGCGAGCAGGACCTGGGCGGTGCAGATGTTGCTGGTGGCCTTCTCGCGGCGGATGTGCTGCTCGCGGGTCTGGAGGGCCAGCCGGTAGGCGGTGGCGCCGTCCGCGTCGACGGACACGCCCACGAGCCGGCCGGGGAGCTGGCGCTGGATGCCCTCGCCGACCGCCATGTAGCCGGCGTGCGGTCCGCCGAACCCGTAGGGGACGCCGAACCGCTGCGCGGAGCCCACCGCGATGTCGGCGCCGGACTCGCCGGGCGGGCGCAGCAGGGTCAGCGCCAGCAGGTCGGCGGCCACGACGGCCTTGGCGCCGCGCTCGTGGGCCTGCGCGATGACGGGTTCCAGGTCGCGGACGGCGCCGGACGCGCCCGGGTACTGCAGCAGCACGCCGAAGAAGTCGCCGTCGGGCAGGCCGCGGGACAGGTCGGCGATGACGATCTCGATGCCGAGCGGGATCGCGCGGGTCCGGACGACCTCGATCGTCTGCGGGAGCGTGTCGACGTCGACGAGGAACGCCCCGGGCTCCTTGCGCCGGGAGACGCGGTGCGCGAGGGCCATGGCCTCGGCGGCGGCGGTGCCCTCGTCCAGCATGGAGGCGTTCGCGACGGGCAGCCCGGTCAGGTCGCCCACCATCGTCTGGAAGTTCAGCAGGGCTTCGAGCCGCCCCTGGGAGATCTCCGGCTGGTAGGGGGTGTAGGCGGTGTACCAGCCCGGGTTCTCCAGCACGTTCCGCATGATCACGCCGGGCGTGGTCGTCCCGTGGTAGCCGAGCCCGATCATGGACGTCAGGACGGTGTTGCGGGACGCGAGCTCGCGGAGCCGGTCCAGCGCGGCGGTCTCGCTCAGCGCGGGCGGCAGGTCCAGCGGACGGGACGTGCGGATCGCGGCGGGGACCGCGTGGTCGATCAGCGCCTCGGCGCCGGAGTAGCCGATGGCGGCCAGCATCCTCGCCTGGTCGTCCGGCGAGGGGCCGACATGCCGGTCGGCGAACGCCGACCGGGGATGCTGCGGCGCGGCCACAGGGGCGAAGAACTGGGCGGTCATGGAGGGCCTCCTGGCTGCTGCGGTCGCTCAGGTGCGCCGCCGGCGCGGGCCGGCGGCCGTTCTCCCCCTCTGTCATGGCACCTGAGAGCTTCACCCGCGCGGCGGGGTTTCCCCTTCGGTGAGCCGCCCTTCCCCGCGCGCGGGGACCGACGCCTGCTTTCCAGAGGTGCCTCGCCCGTGCGGTCCTTTTGCCTGAGAGGTTCCGGGGAGGTTGCCCCTTCGGCGCCCCACGCTGGCGGCGTGGGGTCTCTCCCGCACAGGGTTGACGGCATGTCCTAGGTCGAACCCTACCCAAAGGCGCGTCCGCGACGTCGTTCCGGCCCGCCGGAAGGGGCCGCGCCCCGCGGCGCGGGCGGTCTACCGGCGAGTACCATGTGCTGACTCACCTGGGGCGCGACGGCCCCGGGCCGCACGGGGGCGGGGAGACGAGGCTGCGGGATGGACGCGCGTCCCGGCGGCGGCCCCGCGACTCGACGGCGCGCCGCCGGGTCTGGGACGCTGATCACGATGGCGGATGGTCAGGGCGGCGGTACGGCGTGACACAGACCCACGACGGAGCGGTGCGCCCGGCGCAGGGCGCGGTCGGCGCGCCCGTCGACGAGCCCGCCCAGCCGTACCGGATCCGCCGGCCCTCCGACGCCATCCGGTTCGCGGCGTCCGTGGTGGGGCTGGCGGCGGTGATGCTGCTGGTGTCGATCGCGCAGCAGACCACCCACGGCCTGCAGACCGACATCGCGCAGGGCACCGCGCACGCGCCGCGGCTGCTGCTGACGCTGGCGACGCTGGTGTCCAGCTTCGGGGTGCTGGCCGTGCCGATCGCGTTCGCGATCGAGCGGCTCTTCCACAAGGACGGCGTCCGCGTGGCGATCGCGCTGCTGGCCGCGATGATCGCGTTCGGGATCACGGTGGGCCTGGACGACCTGGTGGTGCGGGCCGCGCCGGGCGGCGTGCTCGACTCGCTGATCTGGGGCGGCACGGAGACCGCGCCGGTGCACACCGACATCGCCCCGGTCATCGCCTTCGTGAGCGCGGTCGGGATGGCGGGCCGCGCCCGCTGGCAGGCCGCGACCTGGACCATGATCGGACTGGCGGCGCTGACGGGGCTGACGGCGTCCTACGCCTCCGTCGCCGCGCTGGCGGCCACCTACCTGCTCGGCCGCGCCATCGGCCACGGCACCCTCTACGCCGTCGGGACGCCGAATCCCCGCCCGTCCGGGACGGCCGTGGTGGCCGCGCTCGAACGGCTCGGGCTGCACCCGCGGCGGGCGGCGCGCCTGGACGGCACGCACGACGCCGACGAGACCCGCCGCTACGGCGTCGCCCTCGCCCCCTCCCCGCAGGGCGGGTACGGCGCCCGGCTCCCGGCGGGCCGGGGGCGGCACGGCGACTGGGACGTGGAGGTCCGCGTCCTGGACCGCGACCAGCAGACCGCCGGGCTGCTCTACCGCGTCTGGCGGCTGCTGCGGCTGCGCGGCGCCACGACGGGGCGGACGCTGCGGTCGCTGCGCCGGTCCCTGGAGCTGGAGTCGCTGGCGGCGTACGCGGTGGACGCCGCGGGCGCCCGGACGCCCCGGCTCGTCGGCACGTGCGAGGTCGGCACCGAGGCGGCGCTGCTGGCCTACGAGCACGTCCCGGGGCGGCGGCTCGGGGACGTCCCCGACGCGGAGATCACCGACGAGCTGCTGGCGGACGTGTGGCGGCAGTTCCGGGCGCTGCAGGCGGGGCGGCTCGCGCACCGGCGGCTGGAGGGCGAGGCGGTCCTGGTCGGCGACGACGGGCTGGCCTACCTGACCGACCTGCGGTTCGGGGAGACGGCGGCCGGCGACCTGGCGCTGCGCCTGGACCTCGCGCAGCTGCTCACGACGCTGGCGCTGCGCGCGGGGCCGGAGCGGGCGGTGGGGACGGCGGCGCCGGTGCTGGGCGAGGAGGCCCTCGGCGGGGCGGTGCCGCTGCTGCAGCGGGTGGCGCTGTCGCGGGCGACCCGCACCGCGCTGCGGCACCACAAGGACCTGCTGACCCGCATCCGGGAGCAGATCGTCCGGCTGAAGCCGGAGACGGAGGCGCCCCCGGCCAAGCTGGAGCGCTTCCGGCCGCGGACCATCGTCAGCATCGTGGCGCTGTCGGTCGCGGCGTACATCGTCATCCCCCAGGTGACGAGCCTGGACATCGGCCGCCTCGCGGCCACGGCGAGCTGGCACTGGGTGGCCGCGGCCCTCGGGGCGGCGGCGCTCACCTACGTCGCCGCAGCGTTCATGCTGATGGGGTTCGTCCCGGAGCGGCTGCCGCTGGGGCGGACGGTCCTGGTGCAGCTGGCGGCGTCGTTCGTGAAGCTGGTCGCGCCGGCGGCCGTGGGCGGCGTCGCCGTCAACACGCGCTACCTGCAGCGCTCGGGCGTCCGGCCCGCCCTCGCCGTCGCGAGCGTGGGCGCGTCCCAGCTCGTGGGGATGGTCACCCACATCCTGCTGCTGGTGCTGTTCGGGTTCCTGACCGGTTCGACGGCGAAGGCGACGCAGGACCTGGCCCCGTCCCGGACGATCGTGCTCGCGGTGCTCGGGCTGGGGCTGCTCGCGGGGCTCGCGCTGACGGTGCCGCGGGTGCGGCGGGTGGTCGCCTCGCGGCTGAGGGCCATGTTCTCGGGCGTGGTGCCGCGCCTGGTGGACGTGCTGCAGTCGCCGAAGAAGCTGTCCACCGGGATGGGCGGCACCCTGCTGCTGACGCTGGCGTTCACGCTGTGCCTGGACGCCTCGATCCGGGCGTTCGGCGGGTCGCTGCCGTGGACGACGGTGGTGCTGGTGTTCCTCACCGCGAACGCGGTGGGTTCGGCGGCGCCGACGCCGGGCGGGCTCGGCGCCGTCGAGGGCGCGCTCACGCTGGCGTTGACGATCTCGGGGCTGACGGCGGAGACGGCCACGTCGGCGGTGCTGCTCTACCGGCTCCTGACGCTGTGGCTGCCGGTCCTGCCGGGGTGGGGGGCGTTCGCCTTCCTGCAGCGCAAAGAGGCGCTCTGAGGGGTCAGCCGGTGCGGCGGGCGCGCCGCCGGTCGGCCAGTTCGTCGTGGTGGTGCCCGGCGGGGTCCTCGTCGCCGGTGGAGGCGCGTTCAGCGGGCAGTTCCGCGAGACTGCCCTCCACCTCCTGCCACACCCGTCCGAGCGCGATGCCGAACACGCCCTGGCCGCCCTGGAGGAGGTCGACGACCTCGTCGGGCGAGGTGCACTCGTAGACGCTGACGCCGTCGCTCATCAGAGTGATCTGGGCGAGGTCCTGGACGCCGCGGTCGCGCAGGTGGGAGACGGCCGTGCGTATCTGCTGCAACGAGACGCCGGTGTCGAGGAGCCGCTTGACGACCTTCAGGACGAGGACGTCGCGGAAGCTGTACAACCGCTGGCTGCCGGACCCCTGGGCCGACCGCACGCTCGGCTCCACCAGCTTCGTGCGGGCCCAGTAGTCGAGCTGCCGGTAGGTGATGCCCGCCGCGGCGCACGCCGTCGGGCCGCGGTAACCGACGTCCTCCGGCGGCGCCGACACCTGGGTGTCGAAGAGCAGGCCCTGCTCTCCGGCACGGCGGGACGCCACGCGCCTGTCGGGGGTCGCCTTGCCCTCGCCGCTGCTCACCGCCACGCGGACCTCCGGCTTCTATCATCCCGTAGCGGTTCGTCAAGGGGGTTTGACGAATAACACCACGGGTGTTCCACCAGCACGGTAGGTGCCGGTCAGGGTGTGGTCAACGTTCACCGTCGGCGCGTCGCATGCCCGGATGAACCGGCTTCACGTGGGCAAACTGCGCACCTTCGTCACCCACGCAGTCCATACCCCGATGGTTCCCCCGCAAAAACCGCCAGGTCCGGCGCAATGGGCGACCATTCGCCCGATCGCATGATCTCGCACTCCAGAGTGACATACGGCACAGCGGCCGCTCGCCCCGGGGTGCCGGAGAGGCCTAACCGGCGCGGCCGAAGTCCTCAGGGGAGATCGTGTCGAGGAACTCGCGGAACTTCTCGACCTCGTCCTCCTGCTCGTCGGGGATGGCGACGCCGGCCTCCTCCAGGACGTCCTCGCTCGCGAAGATCGTGGCGCCCGTGCGCAGCGCGAGGGCGATGGAGTCGGACGGGCGCGCGCTCACCTCGACGCCGTTGGAGAAGACGAGGTCGGCGAAGAAGATCCCCTCGCGCAGCGCGGTGATGTTGACCGTGCGGAGCTGGACGCTCAGCGCGTCCAGCACGTCGCGGAACAGGTCGTGGGTGAGGGGCCGGGCGGGCAGCACCCCCTGCTGGGCGAAGGCGATCGCGGTCGCCTCCACCGCCCCGATCCAGATGGGCAGGTAGCGATCGCCCTCCGTCTCCTTCAACAGGACGATCGGCTGATTGGAGGGCATCTCGACCCGGACGCCGACGACCTCCATCTGCTTCACTGCGGCTCCCTGCTGGTTCTCGCTGTCTCGATCACCACGTGCAGCGGATCGATTCCTGACCGAACCATGTAGCCAACGTACACCCAGGCTCGGACAGCTCGCGGCGCGCGGGGTACGGCAAAATCCTCCACCGGCCGCGTGATCAGTGGTCGAGGCTCTCGCGCAGGCCCGCGCCCACCAGCGCGGCGTGCAGCCGGACCGACAGCGCGGCGATCTCGCGCGCGGTCTCGGCGGCCTCCTCGTGCGCGCCGCGGCTGCGGCGGCGCAGCTGCGGCGCGACCATCTGCTCGATCAGGCCGACCTGCCGGTCGGCGGCGGCCTTGACGGCGCGCAGGTGCCGGACCTCGAAGCCGAAGTCCTCGAGCGCGGCGGCCACGCGCGCGATGTTGAGCGCCTCGCCCTCGTAGTGCGCTCCGATCCGGCGGACGAGGCCGTACTCCTCCAGGCGGACGAGGAGGGCCTCGTCGATCCCGGCCCCGTCCAGGAGCTGGCGGCGGGTGAGCCGCACGGCGGGCTCCGCCGCGGTGGTGTCGGCGGCCACGAGCGTGCGGGGGCGCCGCCGCTCAGGCTCGGCCGGGCCGGCGCGGCGCGCGCCGGGCGGCGGGACGCTCTCACCGCGGTCGCGCGCCTCCAGCTGCTGCCGGATGACGCGCAGCGGCAGGTAGTGGTCGCGCTGCGCGGTGAGGACGTAGCGCAGGCGCTCGACGTCGGCCTCGCCGAACTTGCGGTAGCCGGAGGGGCTGCGCTCCGGCTCGACGAGCCCCTCGGACTCCAGGAAGCGGATCTTGGAGATCGTGATGTCGGGGAACTCCGTCCTGAGCAGCCCGAGGACGTCCCCGATGGTCATCGGGGACCGGGCCGGCTCCGCGCTCAAGGGCCCTCCCATCGTTCGCCGCGACCTCGCCGCGTTCCGTCAGCCGTGGGCCGGGTTGGTGAGGAACACCAACCGGAACTTGCCGATCTGGACCTCGTCGCCGCCCGACAGCCCGGCCTGGTCGATCCGCTGCCGGTTGACGTAGGTGCCGTTGAGGCTGCCGGTGTCGCGGACGGAGAACACGCCGCCCTGCCGGGCGAACTCGGCGTGCCGGCGGGAGACGGTGACGTCGTCCAGGAAGATGTCGCTCTCGGGGTGCCGCCCGGCGGACGTGCGGTCCTTGTCGAGCAGGAAGCGGCTGCCGGCGTTGGGCCCGCGCTTGACGACGAGCAGCGCGGTGCCCGGGGGGAGCGCCTCCATCGCCATCTGGTCGGGCCCGGCCGGCTCCTCGGCGCCGGCGTCGGTGTCCAGCGCCTCGAATCCCCCGATGGAGATCGTGGACGTGGACTCGCCCGGCGACTCCCGGGGAGGCGGCGGCGCCGAACTCCTCAGCGGAGTGCCGCAGTTCGAGCAGAAGCGGGCATCATCCGGGTTGGCGTGACCGCACTGCGTGCAGTAGACGCTCGGCATCGATCGGCTCGGCCTCCTACCATCGGCGTGCCGCCCGCGGGCCGCCCGCCGTAGCGGGGACCGCCTGCGCCACGCGCATCCTTCACCCAACCCACGCCGGGGATCCGCCCCGGCAACGGTCCAGCTTCACCGCCCGCTCACGCGACGGTCGCCGCAACTTACGCGGCTATCACCCGAGGGGTCAACCGGAACGGTGAACCGGCTGCACCAAACTACATTCGACGATGATCGCAGGTCCATGCCGCCGCGCGGACCGCCGCGATCACGACGTCCCGGCACGGTGCCCGGTTTACCGTCCCCCCGTCCCCTCTAGGGAGACCGTACCGCGCCGACGGCCAGCTTCGCGCGCCGGGTGATCAGGACGCGGGCCCCGGCGCCCTCCAGCGTGCGGACGAGGCCTCCCGGGATGTTGAGCGCGGTCGTCATCGTGTGCGGGTCGCCGATGGCCAGGAACCGGTACGGGGCGGTGAGGAGCCTGCCGTCCGCGCGGACGCCGTCGCGGTCGTCCAGGAAGTGGGTGTCGACGCCGACGCGGACGTCGCCGACCTGGATGACCTCGGCGCCCGCGTCGCGGAGTTCCTCCAGGGCGTCCAGAAGGTTCAGGGCCTTCACGCCGTGCCGGGGGTCGTCGATGCGCAGTTCGATGCCGGGGCCCTCGGCGGGGAGCGTGCCCGCCAGCAGGCCGTAGGTGGTCGCCCGCTCGCGCGCCTCCTCCAGAGCCGTTCCGCCCTCGTCGCGCTCCAGGCGGGCCTTCGTCTCCTCCAGGTCCCGCAGGTCGCCCCTCAGCCGTTCGGAGCGCTGGCCCAGATCCGCGAGGATGCCGACGAGCTCGTCCTGCCGCGCGGTGGCGAAAGTGGTGTCGCGCTCGGTCGAGCGCACCTGCGCGGCGACGGCGAACCCCAGCACGAGGCACAGGAGCCCGCCGACGAGCTGCCCGGGGCTGACGCGCGGGCGCAGCAGATCGGCGAGGGCGCGCAGGCCTCCGGGCGCGGGCGGAACCCGTCCGTCCTCGGGAGGCCCCTCGTTCTCCGCGGCCCGCCCGTCCTCCGGTGGCGCCTTCCGCGTGGCCTCGCCGCCGGTCATGCGCCGAACAGCTTCCGCCGGATGGCCGCCGCGTTGGAGAAGATCCGGATGCCGAGGACGACCACGACGCCGGTGGACAGCTGCGAGCCGACGCCGAGCTTGTCCCCGAGGAAGACGATCAGCGCGGCGATGACGGTGTTGCTGACGAAGGAGACCGTGAAGACCTTCTCGTCGAAGATGCCCTCCAGCCGGGCCCGGACGCCGCCGAACATGGCGTCGAGCGCCGCCACGATCGCGATCGGCAGGTAGGGCTGGAGCCAGAGCGGGACGTCCGGCTGGATCAGCAGGCCCAGCGTGACGCCGACCACGAGCCCGATCAGCGCGATCATCTCCGGGTCACCCCTCCCCCGCTCACCGGCCGCCCCCCTCGCCGGGGACGGCGTACCGCAGCCGGACCGCCCCCGCGGCGGGCAGCCGCACCTCGTCCGAGCGGCGCGTGCCGTACCTGATCCCGAACCGGTCGCGCAGCGCCGCGAGCCGCCGGTCCGCGGGCGAGCCGGCGAAGGCGGCCCGCAGCCGCCCGGGGTCGCCGACCGCCGTGACCTCGTAGGGCCCGCCGAGTGGCCGGTAGTCGACCAGGATCGCCTCACCGGCGGCGCGGATCGCGGTGGTCGGGGTGAGCCGCCGGCCGTTGACGCCGATGGCCCGCGCGCCCGCCGCCCACAGCCCGTTCACCAGGACCTGGAGGTCCTGATCATAGACCCGGCCGTCGGCGGCGCCGCCCGGCGCGGCCGACGCGCCGCGCCGGGCGTCGTCCAGGGTGACCACGAGGCCCTCGCCGGCGACGGGCGCGTCGGCCCGCGGGGCGCCCGCCGCGGCCAC
>NZ_BAABEV010000046.1:0-69314 GCF_039540335.1 Actinomadura verrucosospora
GGGCCGCCGGCGGGCGCCTCGCGCAGCGCCGCCGCGGCCGCGAGCCGAGCCCCCGGGCGGCCGTGCTCCAGGTGCTCGGCGGCGTGCTGGTGCTGCTCGCGATCTCCTTCGCGCTCTGGTGGTGGAACTCCGCCCCCCGCGACGAGCGGCCGGCGCGGCCGGTCGGTCCGACGATCACGCATTCCCCGGCGCCCGCCCCGACCCCGACGGCCCCGACCCCGAACGCCCCGGGGAAGCAGGCCCCGCCGACCGACATCCCCGAGGTCTAGCGTTCCGGAGCGGCGCCGGCCCTAGGCGGACCGCACGCGCAGCTCGGCGTACGACGGGACGAGGACGCGGCGGGCCGGGCGGCGGGAGGCGACCCGGTACGGGCGGCCGGAGGCCAGCAGCGTCTCCAGCATCCGGGCCACCTGGACGCGCGCGACGGCGGCGCCGAGGCACAGGTGCCGCCCGCCGCCGAACCACAGCTGCCGCGTCTCGGGCACGTACGCGCGGCGGACGTCGAACGGCCCGGCGGCGCCCGTCGCCCGGTAGGTCAGCAGCAGGACCCGGTCGCCCGCGCGGAGCCGCCGCCCGCCGAGCGCGGCGTCCCGGGAGACGTGCCGCCCGATCACTGGCGCGGGGGCCGCGACGCGCAGGCCCTCGCGCACCGCGTTGTCCATGAGGGACGGGTCGTCGAGCAGCGCCCGCTGCCCTCCGGTGTCGTGCAGCAGGGCGGCGGTGCGGACGGTCCCGGACGCCCCGGTCTCCGTCCCGGCGATCACGAGCAGGGTCGCCAGGCCGCGGGCGAGCGGCAGGCCGAGGCCCATCTCGCGGCAGCGGCCGAGGAGGGTGTCCGGCCCCGCCGTCCGGTAGGCGTGCGGGACGCCCGTGGTGATCTCGTCCACGACGGCGCGGGCCCGCGCGACGACCGCCGGGTCCAGGCCGGTGGACGCGGTCGTGCCGAGCGCCAGCCGGGCGAGCCGCTCCCCGGAGGCGAAGAGCGCGCGGTAGGCGGCGTCGGCCCGGTCCGCGGGCAGGCCCAGCAGGTCGGCGACCATGCGTCCGGCCAGGACGCGGGCCGCGTCGGCGACGTCGACGGCGGCCCCGGCGGCGAGGCGGGCGGCGAGCGCGGCGTGGGTCCTTCCCTGGGAACGCTCCACGAGGGTCCGCGCGGCGTCCTCGGTGAACAGGTCCCGGGCGCGGGTGCGGACCTCGGTGTGCGTCGCCCCGCCGAAGAACCGCCCCATCTCGTCCCCGAAGAGCTGCGTCCAGAGGTGGCCGACGCCGCCCTCGCCGTTCATGCCGAAGCGGGCGTGGTCGTTGAGGACCTGCCGCGCGAGGACGGGGTCGGTCACCACCCACCCGAGCCTCGGCACGCGGGTGATGGGGCCGGTGTGGCGCGCCGCCTCCAGGAGGGCGTACAGGCCGGGGTTCGCCGTCCACAGCAGCCGTGCCTCGTACCGCGCCGCCCGGTCGGTCCTCATGCTGGTCACCCGCCGATTCTGGCGGGCGGGGGAACCCGGAGGGAAACGCGGTATCCCTCAAACCGGGCTAAGTGGCAGTACTCACGACGTACCGGGTACAACGCCCGGTCCGGGATGCGTAGGGTTCCTCTGACCGGGAGCGCCCGCGGTCGGCGAGGCTGGCCGGACACCGAGCACGAGGAACCGGGGGACCCGATCCCATGAGAGCCCGCATCACCGCCGCCGCCGCGCACCTGCCGGACCGGACGGTCAGCAGCGCCGAGGTCGAGGCCCGCGTCGCGGCCGAGAGCGCCGGGTACCGGCCGCACCCCACGATCGTGGAGCGGATGACCGGCATCCGCGCCCGGCACGTCATGCGCGACGACGAGCAGGCGTCCGACCTCGCCGTCGCCGCGGCCCGCCGCGCCCTCGCCGACCGCGCGGTCGAGCCGGAGCGCCTGGACCTGCTGGTCTTCGGGTCGGCGTCGCAGGACCTCGTGGAGCCCGCGACCGCGCACATCGTCGCCGCCAAGCTCGGCGCGACCTGCCCCGTCTTCGACGTCAAGAACGCCTGCAACAGCTTCCTCAACGGCCTCCAGATGGCCGACGCGCTGATCCGCACCGGGCAGCACGAGCGCGTCCTGGTCTGCACGGGCGAGAGCCCATCCCGCGCGATCCGCTGGAACGTGCGCGACCGCGCGCAGTTCGTGGACGCGTTCGCCGGCTACACCCTCTCCGACGGCGGCGCCGCGATGCTCGTCGAGGCCGCCCCGGACGGCGGGATCTTCTACCGCGACTTCGCCGCCGTCTCCGCCGCGTGGGAGGTCGGGACGCTCCCGGGCGGCGGCTCGATGCACCCGCGCGACCCCGAGTTCGGCTACTTCAGCGGGGACGGGCGGCGGCTGAAGGACGCCTTCCTGGCGACCGGTCCGGAGATCTTCACCACCGCGCTCACCAAGACCGGGCTGACCTGGGACGACTTCGCGGTCGTCGGCGTCCACCAGGTCACGCTGCCGTACCTGGAGACGCTGCGCGCGATCCTCGGCATCCCGCCCGACCGGCTCGTCGTCACGCTGCCCGACCACGGCAACGTCGCGTCCGCGAGCCTCCCCCTGCAGATCGCCACCGCGCTCGCCGAGGGGCGCTGCGGGCCCGGCGACAGGATCGCGCTGATCGGGCTCGCCGGCGGCGTCAGCCTCGGCGTCGTGTTCGCGGAGCTGTGACGATGAACCAGCCCGGACCCGCGGAGCCGATGAATCTGTGGATCGTCATCCCCGCCTACAACGAGGAGAGCTCGATCGGCGCGACGCTGCGCCGCCTCGCCGCGCAGACCGACACCGGTTTCACGCTCGTCGTGGTCGACAACGGCAGCACGGACGCGACCGCCACCGCCGTCAAGGAGTTCGCCGCCGGCACGGAGGCGTTCGACGTCCGGATCGTCCACGAGCCGGAGAAGGGGACGGGCGCCGCGGCCGACACCGGCGTCCGCCACGCGATCGGCGCGGGCGCCACGCACGTCGCCCGCACCGACGCCGACTGCCTGCCCCACCGCGGCTGGGTCGCGGCGGTGAAGAGGGCGTTCGCCGAGGGCCTGGAGATGGTGTCCGGACCGCTGCTGCCGCGCACCGACGAGTTCCCGCTGAAGTTCTGGGAGCGCCGCCTGCTGCCCGCCGTCATCGACCTCGCCGCCCTGTTCGGGCGGTTCCGTCCCGGCAACCAGGACCCGCTGTACCTCGGGCCGTACGTGATGATGCCGGGCTGCAACCTCGCGATCACCGCCGACCTGTACGCGCGGGCGGGCGGCTTCCCCCGCACCCGCATCGAGGACGTCCACGAGGACCGCGCGCTGGTCAACCGCGTCCGCTACGTGACCGACGCCTACGGGCTGCGCAGGGACGTCGTCGTCTACGGGTCCGTCCGCCGGCTCCGCGCCTTCGGGCTCGTCAGAACGCTCGGCTGGTACGCCGACCACCGCTACCGCCCCGCCGTCGTGGACATCCGGCTGAGCGCGGGGGACGGCCGGTGAACTGGGAGACGCGGCTCTACCTGGCCGCCCATCCGGTCGCCTACCCCCTGCTGCGCGGCGTCGCGCGGCGCGGGCCGGTCGTGCGCGTGCCCGGAGTCGGGGTGGTCGTGAACGACTCCGCCCTGGCCCGCGAGGTCCTCATGGACGGCGAGACGTTCCGCAAGGACGGCCCCGGCTCGCCCGGCGAGCTGTGGACGCCCGTCCTCGGGCCGTCCGTCCTGCTCAACATGGAGGGCGACGCCCATCGCGCCCTCCGCCGCCGCCTGACCGACCTGTTCACCCCCTCCTACACCGAGGCGCTGTGCGCCCGCGTGCTGGCCGAGCCGCTGGCCGCGCTGTCGGACCGCCTGCGCCGCGGCGCGGCCGTCGACCTCGTGGACGCGGCGCGCGTCATGGCCGGAACCGTGATCGGCGAGGTGATCGGGCTCGAAGGCGGCACCGAGGCCGCCTACCGGGACCTGTTCGACGAGGGAGAGAAGATCGTGTCGATGGTGTCGCTGCGCACGCGGCGGCTCTCCCCGTCCCAGGCCCGCCGCGCCCGCGCGGTGCTCGACCCGCTCGGCGACATCGCGGCGAAGTCCTACCTGGCGGGGGACGAGTCCACCGTCATGGGGCGGATGCGGGCCCTCGGCCTGTCGCGGGACGAGGCGCGCGGCGCCGCCGGCGCGTTCTTCCTGACCGGCACCGAGACCGTCGCCACGCTGCTGCCGCGTCTGATCGCCCTGCTCGCCGACCACGGGCAGCTCGACCGCGTCGCCGGCGACCCCGCTCTCTTGGACCGCGCCGTGGAGGAGGCGATGCGGGTCGCGACGCCGACGCCCGTCATGCTGCGCAGCGTGCACCGCCCGGCCGTGGTCGGGGGCGCGGCGGTCCGCCCGGGCGACCGGGTGCTGATCGCCACGCACAACTGCTGCCGCGCCCACGGCCCGTTCGACCTGGACCGGCCGCACCCGCCCGAGCTGCGCCGCCTGTGGTTCGGCGCCGGGCCGCACTTCTGCATCGGGTATCCGCTGGCCATGGCGCAGATCCGGCTGGTCGCCCGGACGCTGCTCGCCGCCGCGCCGCTCACGGTCACGCGCCGCGCCGCCGCCCGGAACGTGCTGATCCCGACATACCGCCACCTGGCCGTCCGGTCCGGGCGCTCCCCGGAAGGGAGGGCGGCATGACGCTCGTCCGGCGGCTTCTCGACCAGGCGGCGCGGACCCCGTCCGCCGTCGCCCTGATCTCCGGGGACGGCGCGGAGCTCACCTACGGCGACCTGCGGCGGCAGGTGCTCGCCGTCCGGCACGGGCTGCTGTCCGGCGGGCTCGCCCCGGGCGACGGCGTGCTGTTCTCGGTGCGCCCCTCGCCGGAGTCGCTCGTCCTCGCGCTGGGCGTGGTCGCGGCCGGGGGAGTCGTGGTGTTCGCCGACCCGGGGGCCGGGCCGGAGATGTTCACCGCGCGGCTGCGGCTGGCCCGTCCCCGCTGGTCGGCGGCCGAGTCGGTGCTGTACGCGGGCAGCAGGCTCCGGCCCGTCAGGGCGTACGCGCGGCGGCGCGGGCTGCTCCTGCCGAACCTCGCCGACCTGCAGATCCCGGGCGAGGGCCCGATGCGGCACCTCCACGTGGGCCGCCGGCTGCCGGGCGTGCCCCGGGGAGCGCTGTCCTTCGCGCGCCTGGCCGGGGGCGAGGCCCCCGAGCCCGACCGCGAGGCCGACCCGGACGCGCCCGCCGCCGTCATCTTCACGTCGGGGACGACGGCGGACCCCCGCGCGGTCGTCCACACGCAGGCGTCGTTGGCGGCGGCGCTCGACCTTTTCCGGTCCCGGCTGCCCCTCGGGCCGGGGGACGTCGTCCACACCGACCAGCTCATGCTCGGCCTGCCGACGCTCATCGCGGGCGCCCGCTGGTCGATGCCGCCGCTCTTCTGCGCCCCGGCCGACTTCGCGCGGCTGATGCGGGAGCGGCGGGCCACGCACACGTTCTGCGTCCCGGTCCACCTGGCCGAGATCCTGGACGCGTGCAGCGAGCTGCCACCGTCCGTCCGGTACGTGCTGCTCGGCGCGGCGCCCGCGCCCCCGGCCGTGCTCCGGCAGGCGGTCGAGGCGGCCCCCGCCGCGGAGGTCCTGTCGGTGTATGCGATGACGGAGATCCTGCCCGTGGCGATCGCGTCGGCGCGGGAGAAGCTCGCGCACGACGGGCCCGGCGACCTGCTCGGCGCGCCGCTGCCCGGGGTCGGGGCCCGGCTCGGCGCCGACGGGGAGCTGCTGCTGTCCGGCCCCAACCTGTGCCGCGGCTACCTCGGCGCGGACCCCGTCGCGGAGCTGCCGACCGGCGACCTCGCGCGGCTGGACGGCGGCCGCCTCGTCCTGACCGGCCGCAAGAAGGACATGCTGATCCGCGGGAAGTTCAACCTCTACCCCGGCCTGTACGAACCGTCGATCGCCGCGCTGCCCGGCGTGGCCGAGGCCGCCATCGTGGGCGTGCCGGACCCGCGGACCGGGGACGAGGAGGTCGTCCTCGCGGTGGTCGGCCCCCGCGACCTGCCCGACCGGCTGCGCCGGACCCTCCCGGACGTCATCGACCACGACGCCCTCCCGGACCGCATCGTCGTCCTGGATGAGCTGCCCCGGTCCGGGCGCACCCGCAAGCTCGACCGGGACCGGCTCCGTGAACTGGTGGCGCCGTGAGGATCGCGGTGACCGGGGCGTCCGGGTTCGTCGGCGGCGCGGTGTGCCGGGCGCTCGCGTCCGCGGGGACCGCCGTGCTCGCGTTCGGCCGCCGCCCGGCGGTGAACGCCGCCCACGTGGGCGGCGCGCCCTACCGGTCCTGGGATCTGACGCGGGGCCCGCTTCCGGACGCGCCCGCAGTGGACGCGGTCGTCCACTGTGCGGGCAGCGTCACCGACTGGGGGCCCGCCGCCGCCCTCTTCGCCGCCAACCTGACCGGCACGCGCAACGCCCTGGCGAGCTTCCCGGGTGCGCGGTTCGTGCACGTCAGCACGGCCAGCGTGTACGACCCGTTCGTGCCGAGTTCCATGGCGCGCGAGCACGAGGCCCCGGTGCGCCGCTACATGAACGCCTACGGCGCCTCCAAGGCCGCCGCCGAACGGGCCGCCGCGGGCGCCGGCGCGATCATCCTGCGCCCCCACGCGGTCTACGGGCCCGGCGACACGACGCTCCTACCGCGCGTCCTGTCGGCCGTGCGGGGCCCGGTCCTGCCCGCCGTCGGGACGGGCCGTCAGCGCGTCAGCCTGACCTCGGTCGGGAACCTCGTCCAGGCCTGCGTGCTGGCCGCGACGGGACCGGCGGCCTCCGGCGTCTTCAACGTCGCGGACGCGGAGCCGGTCGCGATCGACGACGCCTTCCGCGCGATCCTGCGGGAGCGCGGCGTGCGGGCGCGCCCGGTGTACGTCCCGGCCCGCGCCGCGCGACCGCTGGCCGCCGTTGCCGAGGGGGCGTTCCTGCTGGCCCGCCGCTCGGAACCGCCGCGCCTCACCCGCTACGCGATCAGCCATCTCGCCCTGGAGCGCACCTTCGACACCACCGCCGCCCGCGAGGCCCTCGGCTACGACCCGGCCCCGACGTCCTTCGCCGGGGCCGTCGGCTGGTGAGCGTCAACCCCAGGTTGACGATCGAGGATCGTCAACCTATGGTTGACGCATGACCGAATCCCAGCGGCCTCCCGTCCAGGTCCGCCTCGACGACCTGATCAACGGCATCAAGAAGGTCCACACCGACGCCCTCGAACAGCTGACCAGCGCGGTCCTCGCCGCCGAGCACCTCGGCGAGGTCGCCGACCACCTCATCGGCCACTTCGTCGACCAGGCCCGCCGCTCCGGCGCGTCCTGGACGGAGATCGGCAAGAGCATGGGCGTCAGCAAGCAGGCGGCGCAGAAGCGCTTCGTCCCGAAGGGGGAGCAGCCCGACCTCGACCCCTCGCAGGGCTTCTCCCGCTACACCGAGCGCGCCCGCAAGGTCGTCGTGGCCTCGATGAGCGAGGCCCGCGCCGCCGGCAACGCCGAGATCACCCCGGCCCACCTCGTCCTCGCCCTGCTCACCGAGCCCGAGGCGCTCGCCGCCAAGGCGATCCTCGCCCAGGACGTCCTGCTGGACACCCTCCGGCAGGCCGCCACGGCGGCGCTCCCGCCGGAGGCGGAGGGCGAGCTCCCCGAGCTCATCCCCTTCGGCCAGGACGCCAAGAAGGCCCTCGAACTGACGTTCCGCGAGGCTCTGCGCCTCGGCCACAACTACGTCGGCACCGAGCACATCCTGCTCGCCCTGCTGGAGTTCGAGGACGGCACGGGCGCCCTCTCCGACGCGGGCGTCGACAAGGCGGCCGCCGAGGCGAACATCACCGCCGCCCTGGAGGCCATCGCCGCCAAGAGGGACACGCCGTGAAGCGATGAGTTCCGGCTCCGCGCACGGTCCACCCCACCATGGAGAACCTCATCAAGGCCAACGGGGCGGAACTGTGCGCGGAGACGTTCGGTGACCCGTCCGACCCGCCGATCCTGCTGATCGGCAACACGATGCTCACGTGGCCGGACGACCTGTGCGAGCGCCTCGCCGCCTCGCGCAGGTTCGCCGTCCGCTACGACCTGCGCGACACGGGCCGGTCCGAGACCGCCGACCCCGAGGCGCCCCGCTACACCCTGCGCGACCTCGTCGCCGACGCCGCCGGCGTCCTCGACGCCTTCGGCCTGCCGTCCGCGCACGTCGCCGGGTTCGGCGCCGGCGGCTGGATCGCCCAGCTCCTCGCCCTCGACCACCCGTCCCGCGTCGCCACCCTGACCCTCGTCGCCACCCGGCCCACCGCCCCGGGGCCGGCCGACCCCGACCTGCCCGACCACGCCCCGGAGCTGATGGCCCGCTTCATGCAGCGCCCGCAGGTCGACTGGACGGACCGGGAGTCGGTGGTCGCCTTCCAGGTCGAGAACGCCCGCCACACGGCGGGCACGTCCTTCGACGAGGCCGAGGCCCGCGCGAACATCGAGCGGATCTTCGACCGCACGGTGACCGGGGCCGACCCCGGCAAGGCGCACCGGGCGAACCAGATGGGGACCGTCTTCGCGGCCCTGGACACCGGCGACCGCTGGCGCGAGCGCCTTCCCGAGATCAGCGCCCCGACCCTCGTCGTCCACGGGGAGGACGACCCCTTCTTCCCGCTGGGCAACGGCCGGGCGCTGGCCGCCGAGATCCCGTCCGCCGAGCTCCTCGTCCTGCCGGGCACGGGCAACGAGCTTCCGCGCCGCACCTGGGACGCGGTCGTCCCGGCGCTCCTGCGCCACACCTCCGCCTGACGGGCGCCGGGGCCGGCGCGGCTCAGACGAGGAGGGCGAGGAAGAAGTCGACGCGGTCCTCCATCCGGGACAGGTCCCGGCCGGTGAGGTCCTGGATGCGCTGGACGCGGTAGCGGACCGAGTTCACATGGAGGTGGAGCTCCTCGGCGCAGCGCGTCCAGGACCCGGAGTTGCGCAGGAACGTCTCCAGCGTCCGGACGAGGTCGGCGCCGTGGACCTCGTCGTAGGAGTGCAGCGGGTCCAGCAGGCGCACCTGGAACATCCGGCGGACGTCGTCCGGCACGCTGGCGAGCAGCAGCACGTGGGTCGCGAGCTCCTCGTGCCGGACCACGCAGACGGGGGAGGGGCGGGTCGCGGCGAGGCGGCGGGCGTGCCGCGCCTCCTCGATCGCGCCGCGCAGCCCGGAGGGCCCGGCGGGGCCGCTCACCCCGAGGGCCACGCGGGTGCCCGCCAGGCCGGGGGCGAGGAAGCCGAGGGCGTCCTGGACGGCTGCCGCGACGTCCTCCCCGGCGGACGGGACGAGCGCGACGGCCTCCCCGTCCAGCAGCCCGACCACCGGCCGCGCCCCCGGCACGACCTCGGCGAGGACGGTGCGCAGCTCGCCCGGACGCAGCGGTCCCTGCGCGGACGCGGCGACGGCCACGACCGGTGAGGCGAGCCTCTCCGGCTCGGGCGGGTCGTCCCCGGTGAAGGCGGCGGTGACGATGTCCTGGGACGCGCGGTCGTCGGCGCGCATCCGGGCCCGTTCGAGGCCGACGATGGCCGCGAGTTCTCCGGCCATCGCGTGGCGTTCGGGCGGCCAGGCGGCGACGTCGCCCTCCAGCGCCACGAACCAGTCGGCGACCCGGGGCGTGTCGGCGGGCGACACGGCGAAGACCGACATGTCCTGATCTGGGACGTGGTGCGGCAGCCGCGGCGCGCCGAGGAACGCGGCGGCCAGGGCGGCGGGGTCGGCCGGCTGCGGGCCCGCGACGACGCGCCCGGCCGGGGAGAGGACGTGGCAGTGGCCGACCAGGTCGAGCACGGCGTCGAGCCCGGTCCCCTCGACCAGGCGGCGGTGCCGGTCCAGCAGGGCGGCGAGGTCGGCGGCCCGGGCGCCGGACAGGTGCCGGACGACCTCCTCGGTGACGGTCGCGAACGCCACGTCCTCCGGGACCTTGAACAGCGGCATCCGGTGCCGGCGGCACGCCGCCACGAGGTCGTCCGGGACGGCGCCGAGCGTGAGGTCCCACGCGGCCAGGCCGGACACGCCCGCCCCGGCGAGCGCCGCGACGAACGCCTCCGAGTCGGCCGGGCCCGTCCGCCAGACGAGACCCGTGAGCACGAGCTCGCGCCCGCGCAGGTAACGGCCGGGGTCGATCAGGTCGGTGGTGACGACCCAGCGGATCGGCCGGTCCAGCTCGTCCTCCCCGGTGACGACCTCCAGCCGCAGGCCGGGCATGGCGAGCAGGGAACGCAGCTTCATAGGTAGGAAGCTACAAAAGACCACCCGCGACCGGCGCCCCGGTTCGGACGTCCTGCCTCTCGACCTGGCCCCGGACGGGCTTGTGTACTGCAAGCGTGGTGGAACCGAGCACCGAGGAACTGGCGGCCTGCTGCGCCTCCCGCCGGTGGATCGCCGCGGTCGGCGGGCGGGCCTACCCCGACCTCGCCGCGCTGCGCGCCGCGTCGCGGCGGGCGCTGGACGGCCTGGACTGGGCGGACGTCGAGGAGGCGCTCGCGGCGCATCCGCGCATCGGGGACCGGGTGGGCGGCGCCACGCTGGAGGCCCGCTGGTCGCGGGGAGAGCAGGCCGCGGCGAGAGCCGCGGAGGCCGATGTTCAGAACGCCCTCGTCGCGGGGAACCGGGCTTACGAGGAGCGTTTCGGCCACGTGTTCCTGATCCGCGCGTCCGGGCGCTCCGCGCTGGAGATGCTCGCCGCGCTGCGGGAACGGCTCGGCAACGACCCCGCCGCCGAGCGCGACGCCGTCCGCCGGGAACTGGCGGAGATCGTCGACCTGCGGCTGGCCCGGCTGGGGAAGGAGGACGCGTGAGCCTTTCGACGCACGTTCTGGACGCGGCGAAGGGGGTGCCCGCCGCGGGCGTGGCCGTCCGGCTGGACCGCCGCGACGCGGGCGGCGGCTGGACGACGCTCGCCGAGGCCCGCACCGACGCCGACGGCCGCGTCCGGGAGTGGGGCGCCGAGCCCGGCGAGGGGGTGCACCGGCTGACGTTCGCCACCGAGGGGCTGTCGGACTTCTACCCCGAGGTCACGGTCGCGTTCACCATCGCCGACCCGGGCCGGCACTACCACGTCCCGCTCCTGATCAGCCCGTTCGCGTACTCGACGTACCGGGGGAGCTAGTGGCGATCGTTCTCGGGCCCAACCGCTACGGCAAGGCGGAGACGCGCGTCGTGCGCGTGACGCGGGACGGCGGCGTCCACCGGCTCAAGGACCTGAACGTCGGCGTGGCCCTCTCCGGCGCCATGGACGAGGTCCACCTGACCGGCGACAACGCGGCCGTGCTGCCGACCGACACCCAGAAGAACACAGTGTTCGCGTTCGCCAAGAGGTACGGCATCGGCGCGATCGAGGACTTCGGCCTCCTGCTCGCGCGGCACTTCACGGCCTCCCAGCCGGCGGTCGCCCATGCCCGCGTGGAGATCCGCGAGTACGGCTGGCGGCGCGTCACGGGCGGCCACTCGTTCGTCCGGGACGGCGGCGAGGTGCGCACGGCGCTGGTGCACTGCGGCGCGGAGGGGGAGTCGGTCGTCTCGGGCCTCACCGACCTGGTCGTCCTCAACTCCACCGGCAGCGAGTTCCACGGCTTCGCCCGGGACGAGTTCACGACGCTCGAACCGACCGACGACCGGATCCTCGCCACGGCGGTGACGGCCCGGTGGCGCCACCGGGGCACGGCCGGGGCCTGGGACGAGTCCTACGCCGCCGCCCGCGACGGCCTGCTGCACGCCTTCGCCGAGACGCACAGCCTGTCGCTCCAGCAGACGCTCTACCAGATGGGGCGCCGGGTCCTGACCGAACGGCCGGAGGTCTGCGAGGTCAGGCTGTCGCTGCCCAACCGGCACCACTTCCTGGTCGATCTCGAACCGTTCGGCATGGACAACGACAACGAGGTCTATTTCGCGGCGGACCGCCCGTACGGGCTCATCGAGGGGACGGTGCTCACCGACGACGCGCCCGCCGCCCCGGCGGCCTTCGACTGAGGCCGCCATGGAGGAATACTGAGACATGGACTTTCTACGACCGCTGACCTGGGAGGACGCGCTCGCCGCCAGGGCCGCGCGGCCCGGGGCCCTGCCCGTCCAGGGCGGCACCGACGTCATGGTCGAGATCAACTTCGACGTCCGGCGGCCCGAGGCACTGCTCGACCTGACCCGGATCCGCGCCCTCGCCGAATGGGACACGGTCGACGGCCGGCTCCGCGTCGGCGCCGGCGTCCCCTACGCGCGGCTGATCGGCGAGCTGGGCGGGCGGCTGCCCGGCCTCGCCCAGGCGGCCCGCACGGTCGGGTCGCCGCAGATCCGCAACCGTGGCACGATCGGCGGCAACCTCGGCGCCGCGTCGCCCGCCGGGGACGGCCATCCGCCGCTGCTGGCCGGGGACGCGGTGGTGGAGGCCGAGTCGGCCGAGCGCGGTGTCCGGATGATCCCGATCGCGGAGTTCTTCACCGGGGTGAAGCGCAACGCCCTCGCGCCGGACGAGCTGATCCGCGCGTTCTGGACGGCGCCCGCGTCCGGCCCGCAGTACTTCTCCAAGATCGGCACCCGGAACGCGATGGTGATCGCGGTCTGCTCGTTCGCGGTCGCGCTGCACCCGGGCGAGCGCCGCGTCGGCACCGGCCTCGGTTCGGCCGCCCCGACCCCGCGCCGCGCGACCGAGGCCGAGGCGTTCATCTCCGGCGAGCTGGACTGGGACGGGCGCCGCCCGCTCGCCGAGGCCGCCGCGCGGCGCTTCGGCGAGCTGGTGCGGGACGCGGCGTCGCCGATCGACGACGTCCGCGGGACGGGCGGGTACCGCAGGCACGCCCTGGCGGTGCTGGCGCGCCGCACGCTCACCTGGGCCTGGGACGACCACCGCAGGGCGACCGTGGGAAAGGCGGCCTCGTGATGCGCGTGAACCTGACCGTCAACGGGGCCGAGGAGGCCGTGGACGAAGTGTGGGAAGGCGAGAGCCTCCTCTACATGCTCCGCGAGCGGATGGGCCTGCCCGGCTCCAAGAACGCCTGCGAGCAGGGCGAGTGCGGCTCCTGCACCGTCTACCTCGACGGCGTGCCGGTGTGCGCCTGCCTGGTCGCGGCGGGCCAGGCCGAGGGCCGCGAGGTCGTCACCGTGGAGGGACTGGCCGAGGGGCCGCCGGGCGAGGAGCGGCTCGACCCCGTCCAGGAGGCGTTCGTCGAGGCGGGCGCCGTCCAGTGCGGGTTCTGCACGCCCGGCCTGATCGTCCAGACGCACGACCTGATCGAGCGGAACCCGGCGCCGTCCGACGCGGAGATCCGCGAGGCCCTCGCCGGGAACCTGTGCCGCTGCACCGGCTACGAGAAGATCCTCGACGCGGTGCGCCTGGCGGCCGAGCGGAAGGCGGTCGCCCGATGAGGCGCCTCGTGATCGAGAACGCCCATGTCGCCACCGTGTCGGGTGACGAGCACCCGGGCGGCCACATCGTGGTCGAGGGCGACCGGATCACGTCCGTCGGGCCCGGTCCGGCCCCGGAGACGGGCACGGACGGGGCCGAACGGATCGACGGCACGGGATGCCTCGCCACTCCCGGCCTGGTCAACTCCCACCACCACCTCTACCAGTGGGCCAGCCAGGGCATGGCCGTCGGCGGCACCCTGTTCGAGTGGCTGACCACCCTCTACCAGCCGTGGTCGAAGATGGACGCCGAGGTCGTCGCGGGCGCCGCCACCGCCGGGCTCGGATGGCTCGCCAAGTCGGGCTGCACGACGTCCACCGACCACCACTACCTGTTCCCCAAGGGGCGCGGCGACCTGTTCGCGGCCGAGATCGAGGCCGCCCGGGAGCTCGGCGTCCGGTTCCATCCGTGCCGGGGGTCGATGGACCGGGGCGAGTCGCAGGGCGGACTGCCCCCGGACGAGGTCGTCGAGGACCTCGACACGATCCTCGCCGAGACCGAGGCCGCGATCGACCGGTACCACGACCCCTCGCCCGGCTCCCTGCTGCGCGTCGCCGTCGCGCCCTGCTCGCCGTTCTCCGTCACGCGGGACCTGCTCGTCGAGTCGGCCCGGCTGGCGCGCGACAAGGGCGTGCGCCTGCACACCCACCTCGCCGAGACGCTCGACGAGGAGGAGCACACGCGCGAGCAGTTCGGCATGACGCCGACCGAGTACATGGACTCGATCGGCTGGCTGGGCCCCGACGTGTGGCTCGCGCACTGCGTCCACCTGCACGACACCGACGTCAAACGGCTCGCCGAGACCCGCACCGGCACCGCGCACTGCCCGAGCTCCAACGCCCGCCTCGGCGCCGGGATCGCCCGCGTGTCGCACCTGCTGGAGGCGGGCGCGGCGGTCGGGCTCGGCGTGGACGGGGCGGCGTCGGCCGAACTCGTCCCGCTGGCCGGGGAGCTGCGGCAGGCGATCTACATGCAGCGCGCCCGGTACGGGCCGACCGCGCTGGACGCCCGGCAGGCCCTGGAGATGGCGACCCTCGGCGGCGCCCGCTGCCTCGGCCGCGAGGACGAGATCGGCGCCCTCGCCCCCGGCAGGCTCGCCGACATCGCGCTCTGGCGCGTCGACGGCTTCCGCGCCGCGGTCGACGACCCGGTCGTCGCTCTGGCGTTCGGCCCGACGCCGCCGCTGGAGCGCCTGCTCGTCGGCGGGCGCACGATCGTGGACGGCGACACGCTCGTCACCGTCCCGCAGGACGAGGCCGGGCGGCGCGGCGCGGACGCCCACCGCCGCCTGATGCGCCTCGCGGAGGAGGTGCTCTGAATGACGTCCCCGACCACGACCCCGGCCCACGCCGCCACCCCGGGGACCGGCGGAGTCGGCGAGAGCCCGCTGCGCCCCGACGGCACCCTCAAGGTCACCGGTGAGTTCGCCTACGCCTCCGACCTGTGGCTGGAGGGCATGCTGTGGGGCGCCACGCTCCGCAGCCCGCACCCCCGGGCGCGGATCCGGTCGCTCGACGTCGGCCCCGCCCTCGCGCTGCCCGGCGTCCGCGCCGTCCTCACCCACGAGGACGTGCCCGGCCGCAAGGTGTTCGGCATCGACCACACCGACGACCAGCCCGTCCTCGCCATCGACCAGGTCCGGCACCAGGGCGAGCCGGTCGCGCTCGTCGCCGCCGACCACCCCGAGACGGCGCGGCGCGCGATGGACCGGATCGCCGTCGACTACGAGGTGCTGGAGCCGGTCACCGACCCGCGCGCGGTGATCGCCGACCCGGAGGGCCTGAAGGTCCAGGACCGCGGCGGCATCACCCGGCACCAGCCGGTCCGGGTCGGCGACGTGGACGCCGCCAGGGCCGCGGCGGAGGTCGTGGTGTCCGGCGAGTACGAGGTCGGCATCCAGGACCAGGCGTTCCTCGGCCCCGAGGCGGGCCTGGCGATCCCGACCGAGGACGGCGGCGTCGACCTGCACGTCTCGACGCAGTGGATCCACAACGACCTCAAGCAGATCGCGCCCTGCCTCGCGCTCCGCGAGGACCAGATCCACATGACGCTCGCCGGCGTCGGCGGCGCGTTCGGCGGCCGCGAGGACCTGTCGATGCAGATCCACGCGGCGATGCTGGCGCTGCGCACCGGCCGGCCCGTGAAGATGTCCTACAACCGGTACGAGTCGTTCTTCGGGCACGTCCACCGGCATCCCGCGCAGATGCGGTACGAGTACGGCGCCACGCGGGACGGACGGCTCCTCTACGCCGACGTCGAGATCGTCCTGGACGGCGGCGCGTACACCTCGTCCACGATGAACGTCGTCGGGAACGCCGCCTCGCTGGGCGTCGGCCCCTACGAGATCCCCAACATCCGCATCGACGGGTACGGCGTCTACACCAACAACCCGCCGTGCGGCGCGATGCGCGGGTTCGGCGCCGTCCAGGCGTGCTTCGCCTACGAGTCGATGATGGACAAGCTCGGCGCCGCCTGCGGCCTCGACCCGGTCGAGATCCGCCGCCGCAACGCCGTCGCGCAGGGCTCCCGGCTCGCGACCGGGCAGGTCATCGAGTCGCCCGCGCCGCTCGCGGACATGCTGACCCGGCTGGAGGCCATGCCGATGCCTCCCGCCCCGGACCGCTCCGACCTGCGCGACCTGCCGGGCGGCGTCTCCCAGACGACCCACGGCGAGGGCGTCGTGCGGGGCGTCGGCTACGGCGTCGGGCTCAAGAACATCTGCTTCTCCGAGGGGTTCGACGACCTGTCCACGGCCCGCGTCCGGCTGGAGGTCATCGGCGGGGAGGCCACCGCCCTCGTGCACACCGCCGCCGCCGAGGTCGGGCAGGGCCTCGTCACGGTCAAGGCGCAGATCGCCCGGACCGAGCTCGGCGTCCAGAAGGTCACGATCGCCCCGGCCGACAACCGGGTCGGCGACGCCGGGTCCTCCAGCGCGTCCCGCCAGTCGTACATGACCGGCGGGGCGGTCAAGGCGGCCTGCGAGGCGGTCCGCGCCGAGCTCCTCGCGCTCGCCGGGCGCCGCTTCGGCCGCACCGACCTGACCGTCGCCGGCGGGAAGATCATTTCGCGGGCCGGGGGCGCGCTCGGCACGATCGAGGACGTCCTCGGCGAGACCGCCGTCGAGTGCACCCGCGAGTACCACCACCGCCCCACCACGCCCCTGGACCCGGTCACCGGTCAGGGCCGCAGCCACACCCAGCTCGCCCTCTGCGTGCACCGCGCCGTCGTCGACGTGGACGTCGACCTCGGCCTCGTCAAGGTCGTCGAGCTGGCCGCCGTCCAGGACGTCGGCAGGATCCTCAACCGGACGGCGCTGGAGGGGCAGATCCACGGCGGCACCGCGCAGGGCCTCGGCCTGGCGCTGATGGAGGAGATCGTCGTGAGCGGCGGCCTGGTCCGCAACCCGTCCTTCACCGACTACCTGATCCCCACCATCCTCGACATGCCGCCGATGCGGCTGGACATCCTGGAGCACCCCGACCCCGAGGCCCCGTACGGGCTGCGCGGCGCCGGGGAGCCGCCCACGCTGTCGTCCACGCCCGCCGTCGTCGCCGCGATCAGGGACGCGACGGGCCGGGCGCTGACGCGCGTCCCCGTCCGCCCGGAGCACATCGTGGCCGGCCCATGACCCCGGACGACCTCGTCATCCGTTCCCGCCGGACCGTCCTGCCGGAAGGAGAGCGACCCGCGGCCGTCTCGGTCCGCGCCGGGCGCATCACCGCGATCTCGCCCTACGCCGCACCCGCCTCGGTGGACCTGGGCGACGTCGCGCTGCTCCCCGGGCTCGTCGACACCCACGTCCACGTCAACGAGCCGGGCCGCACCGAATGGGAGGGCTTCGCCACCGCGACCCGCGCCGCGGCGGCGGGCGGCGTCACCACGCTCATCGACATGCCGCTCAACTCGCTGCCCCCGACCGTCGACCCGCCCGCGCTCGCGGCCAAACGCGCCGCCGCCGAAGGCGCCTGCGCCGTGGACGTCGGCTTCTGGGGCGGCGCGGTCCCCGGCAACACGCCCTCGCTCCGCCCGCTCCACGACCTCGGCGTCTTCGGATTCAAGTGCTTCACCTCCGACTCGGCGGTCCCGGAGTTCCCGCCCCTCGCGCCCGCCGAGATGAGAGCGGCCTTCCGCGAGATCGCCGCCTTCGGCGGCCTGGTCATCGTGCACGCCGAGGACCCGGCCTCGCTGTCCCCGCCGACCGGCGGCGACTACCGCGCCTTCCTCGCCTCCCGCCCGCCCTCCGCCGAACGCCGGGCCGTCGAACAGGTCGTCCGGCTGGCGGAGGAGACCGGGGTGCGCGCCCACATCCTGCACCTGTCGGCGGCCGACTGCCTGGACGTCCTCGCCAAGGCCCAGGCCGACGGCCTGCCGGTGACCGCCGAGACCTGCCCCCACTACCTGACCCTCTGCGACGGCGACGCCGGGACCGCCGCGTTCAAGTGCTGCCCGCCCATCCGCGACGCCGCCAACCGCGACCGGCTCTGGCAGGGACTCGCCTCCGGAGTGATCTCCTGCGTCGTCACCGACCATTCGCCCTGCACGCCCGACCTGAAACGCGGCGACTTCGCCACCGCGTGGGGCGGCGTCTCGTCCCTGCAACTCGGGCTCCCCGCCGTCTGGACGGCGGCCCGCGCCCGCGGCCACGACCTGGCCGCGGTCGCCCGCTGGATGTCCGAGGCCCCCGCCGCCCTCGCCGCCGTCCCCCGCAAGGGCGCCATCGCCGTCGGAAACGACGCCGACCTCGTCGCCTTCGCCCCGGACGAGACCTTCACCGTCGACCCCGCGTCCCTCCACCACCGCCACCCGGTCACCCCCTACGAGGGCAGAACGCTGACGGGGGTCGTCCAGGCCACCTGGCTGCGCGGCGCACCCGTCGGCGACGTCCCCGCCGGCCGCCTGCTCACCCGCGAGGAGGGACGATGACCGACGTCACCGCCCTGCCGGACCTGGCCGTCCGCACCCTCGGCGGGTCGGTCGTCGCCGCCAGCGACGAGTCCTTCGCCGAGAAGGAGAATCTGCTCAACCCGTGGAGACCGGCCTTCCGCCCGGAGACCTTCGGCCCGAAGGGCCAGCTCTACGACGGCTGGGAGACCGCCCGCCGCCGCACCCCCGGCCACGACTGGGCCCTGATCCGCCTGGGCCTCCCGGGCCGGATCCACGGCATCGTCATCGACACGGCCTGGTTCAAGGGCAACTACCCCCCACACGCCTCAGTGGAGGCCTGCTTCGCCGACGGCTACCCCACGCCCGCCGAACTCGACGCCGCCGACTGGCTGGAGATCGTCCCGAAGACCCCCCTCCAGGGCGACACCACCCACACCCTCCCGACGGCCGAGCCGGAACGCGTCTTCACACACGTCCGCCTCAACGTGTTCCCGGACGGCGGAATCGCGCGCCTCCGCGTCCACGGCAGGGTCGTCCCGAACCCCGCCTACCTGACGGGCCTGACGGTGGACCTGGCCGCCCTGGAGAACGGCGCCCACGTCCTCGACTGCTCCGACCGCTTCTACTCGTCCCCCGACAACATGCTGTTCCCCGGCTTGGCCCGCACCCAGGCCGAAGGCTGGGAAACCGCCCGCCGCCGCGACGGAGGCAATGACTGGGCCGAGATAGCCCTGGCCGCCCCCGGCACCATCGAACTCGCCGAAATCGACACCACGAACCTCAAATTCAACGCCCCCGCCGAAGCCCAGCTGACGGCCACCACCACAAAAGGCGACCACGCCGTCATCCTCCAGCGCACCCGCCTGCAACCCGACACCCGCCACCACTACCGCCTGAAGACCCCGGAGGTAGCGAAGGTCCGCCTGGACATCTACCCCGACGGCGGCATAGCCCGCCTACGCCTCTGGGGCCCCCTAACCCCCAAAGCCGAACAAGCCCTAATAACCCAATGGAACACTCACACCCGTAAATAACGGACTGTGATGCACGCCACACGAGAAGTCATGGGATAGTCACGGTATCTAACAGTGACAGTCAAGTAACTTGCCGTGCATGGTCACCGCAAAACACGAAGGGCCAATAAAGATCATCCGGGACAACCCGGAAGTCGTGGCCCAATTACTCAAAACCGCCTTCGGAATCGACGTGTCCGACGCGGCCACCATCAGGTCGACGAGCGAGAGCTGTACACAGCCGGCCCCTGCCGCCTACGTCGCCGACAACGTCGTCGAAATATGCGAAGCCGGGTCCACCGAGCCCACCATCGGCGTCATAGCCGAAACCCAGCTCGCCAAGGACCCCGACAAGCACGGCAGCTGGCCGGTCTATCTGACCTCGCTGCACGCCAAGCTCCTGTGCCCGTGCTATCTCCTGGTCATCTGCCCCAGCCGATCGGTGGCGGAATGGGCGCGCGAGGCGATCCAGATCGGTCACCCGGGCTTCAACCTCGTCCCGTACGTGGTCGGCCCTGGCATGGAGCCCCTCGTTACCACCCCCGACCAGGCCGCACAGAGGCCAGAGATGACCGTTTTGGCCGCCCTGGCCAACACCATCCCGACCGACAAGGAGTCCCTGGAGATCACGCACGCCGCCCTCGCCACCATCTCGAACGAGGACGAGGAAAACGGTCGTCTGTACACTGACCTGGTAATGGGCGTGCTCTCGAAAGGCGCCCGAAAGATCTTGGAGGGGTACGTGAAAGCCGGAGCCGCCGGATACAAGTTCAAGAGCGAGCCGTTCCGGCGCTCGCACGCCGAAGGCCAGGCCGAAGGCGAGGCGAAGTCGGTGCTGAAGGTCCTCGAAGCGCGGGGGCTTTCGGTGTCGGACGACGTGCGGGAGCGGGTCCTGGCCTGCACTGACCCGGAGCAGTTGGATCAGTGGCTGGTTCGTGCCGTCACGGCGGAGCGCGCTGACCAGTTGTTCGGCTGAGCCGCTCGGTCGAGGGTGAGGACGCCCCCGGTGGGTGCCGGGGGCGTTGGGCCGGTCACGGGGCCTCGGTGGGGTCTTCCAGGAGGTCGTCGAACTCGCCGTCCTTGACGCCGGCGATGAAGGCGTCCCACTCGGCCTCGGTGAAGTAGAGGATCGGGCCCTCGGGGTTCTTGGCGTCGCGCATGACGACGGCCCGCTCACCGAAGTCCTTGTGCTGGACGGGGACGTCCTTGCCATCGATGAACTCGATGATGACCCCGTCGCTGAGGATCGGTTCCTGTCCGGTCACTGGCACCCCTTTTTCGTCCTGGCTCCTGTCGGACCCAAGGCTAATGGGGAACGCATGGGCGGCACATGGGAAAACGGTGACTCTCCGTTCGCTCCCGTGTCGCTCAGTCGATGAGGAGGCGCGAGGCGGTGATCTCCAGGCGGGCCTGGATCTCCTCGGCGGTGGCGTTGCCGCGCAGCATCTCGATCATCTCCATGGTCCAGATGCCGGACAGGGCGCGGGCGACGAGGCGGCGGGGGTCCTCGGCGGGGATGTTCTCCGGCGGGCCGGACGCGGCGCGCAGGAGCAGCTCGCTCATGCGGTCGCCGAAGTCGGTCTTGACGTCGGAGAGGAGGAGGGAGCGGATCAGCGCCTCCGCCAGTTCCGGCTCGCGCATCAGGCCGCGGGTGGCGCGCATCAGCACCTCGACGGCGCGGTCCGGGGCGCCTCCGGCGCGGGGCGGGCGGCGCTCGATGCTGCCTTCGAGGAGGTCGAGCTCCTCGCTGACGACGGCGACGACCAGGTCCATCTTGGACGGGAAGTAGCGGTAGAGGGTGCCGAGGGCGACGCCCGCGCGCTCGGACACGGTGCGCATCTGCATCGCCTCGATCCCGCCGCGCGATGCGAGCGCCGCGGCCGCCTGGACGATACGCTTGCGCCGCTGGTGCTGGCTGCGGGAGCGCACGCCCTGGCCGCCCGGCTGACCCCGGGTCTCCTCCCCGGTCACTGTCGGCTCTGCGGTCACGGTCGCCTTCCCTTCTGTGCGGGCCCGGTCGCCCGACGCGTCCCTCCCAGGGTACCGCTCTTGCGAGAACCTGTTATCTGATCAGCTCACCGCGATCTCGTCTCCGGCCGCCCTTACCCGCCCGGTTTCCCATGACACCCAGGCGAACCGGGTTGCGAAGGAGGGAGATCGGCCCTCTGGACACTTAGTAGAATCTGTTCTACTTTTTCGCCGTGGGACGGAGCGGGGAGGTGGGCCGGTGAGCGTCGCGGCGCTGCTGGAGGCGCGGGCGGACGACGACCGCCCCGGGCTGCGGTCCGCCGACGACGGCCGGGCCTGGACGTGGCGGGAGGTCGTGGCCGAGTGCGCGGCCCGCGCCGCGTGGATGCGCGGTGAGGCGCGCCCCGACCGGCCGGTCCACGTCGGCGTCCTGCTCGACAACCTTCCCGAGGTGGTGTTCCTCCTCGGGGGCGCGGCGCTGTCGGGGGCCGTGGTCGTGGCGCTGAACCCGACGCGGAGCGCCGTCGAGCTTGCGGGTGACGCGGAGCGCGCCGACTGCGATCTTGTGCTGGCCCAGCCGCGGTATGCGGAGAAGGCCGCCGCGCTCGGGCTGCCCGTGGTCGACGTGGACGCCTTCGGTGAGCTGGTCGCGCCCTTCGCGGGCTCGCCGGTGCCCGGCGTCTCGGCGATCGGGGCCGGGACGCTGCTGATGCTGATCTTCACTTCCGGGACGTCGGGGCGTCCGCGGGCCGTCCGCGTCACCCACCGGAAGGTGGTCGTGCCGGGCGAGATGCTCGCCGGGCGCATGCTGTCGCCGGAGGCCGTCGTCTACTGCCCGATGCCGCTGTTCCACTCGGGCGCGGTCATGGCGGCGTACGCGCCGGCGCTGGCGGCCGGGGCCGAGCTGGTGCTGCGCGCCCGGTTCTCGGCGTCGGCCGTCCTGCCGGACGTGCGCGCCCACGGCTGCACCTACCTGCACTACGTCGGCAAGGCCCTCTCGTACGTGCTGGCCACACCGGCGGGGGAGGACGACGCCGACAATCCGGTGCGGTTCGCGTTCGGGAACGAGGCGGCGCCGGTGGAGCAGAAGGCGTTCGGTGAGCGTTTCGGGTGCTTCGTCATCGACGGCTACGGATCGACGGAGACGGCGATCTCGCTGGCGCCCGACCCGTTCGGGCCGCAGGGCGCGCTCGGGAGGCTCACCGACGGCATCGCGATCCTCGATCCGGCGGGCCGGCCGTGCCCGCCCGGCGTGTTCGACGAGGCCGGACGCCTGGTGAACGGCGACGAGGCCGTGGGGGAGCTGGTCAACACCGGCGACCTCGGCCTTTTCGACGGGTACTACAAGGAGGACGCCCCCGACCGGCTCCGCGACGGCATGTTCTGGAGCGGCGACCTCGCCTACGCCGACGCGGACGGCTACGTCTTCTTCGCCGGGCGCAGCGGCGACCGGGTCCGCGTGGACGGCGAGAACTTCGGCGCCGTCCAGGTGGAACGGGTCCTGGCGGAGCTTCCCGGCGTCCGGCAGCTCGCCGTGTACGGGGTGCCGGACGCGGCGTCCGGCGACCAGGTGATGCTGGCCGTCGCCGCCGACGCCTTCGACCCGGGCGCGTTCGCCGGCTACCTGCGCGGGCGCGCCGACCTCGGGCCGAAGTGGATCCCGCGGTACGTGCGGGTGGCGCGGGAGCTGCCCGCGACCGCCTCCAACAAGATCCTCAAGCGCCGGCTGGCCCGGGAGGGCTGGCGCACCGACGACCCGGTGTGGTGGCGGCCCGGCCGCGACCTCGACTACCGCCCGATGACCGCCGCGGACGCGGCCGCGCTGCGGGACGAGTTCGAGCGCCGCGGCCGGCTGCACCTCCTGGAAGGGAGCGGATGAGTGGACTTCAACCTCGACGAGACCCAGCAAGAGATCAAGGGGCTCGCGGCGGACGTGCTCGCGCGGGAGGCCGCGCAGGAGCGGCTGGAGGCGTTCGAGAAGAGCGAGGCGCCCTATGACGACGTGACGTGGAAGGCGCTCGCGCAAGCGGGGCTGCTCGGCGTCGTCCTGCCCGAGGACGCGGGCGGCGCCGGGCTCGGGCCGGTCGAGCTGGCGGTGGTCCTGCGGGAGGTCGGGGTCCGCACCGCGCCCGTCCCGGCGTACGCCTCGCTCGCGCTGGCGGCCGTCCCGATCGGGGCGCACGGGACGCCGGAGCAGCGCGCCCTGCTGGCCCCGCTCACCGAGGGCGCGACGATCCTGACGGGCGCGTACCGCGAGGTCGGCCGGGCAGGGGAGGTCGCCGCGACGGCCCGCCCGGACGGCGGCGGGTACGTGCTGGACGGCGTGAAGACGTTCGTCCCGTACGCGCGGGAGGCGTCCCTGATCCTCATCCCGGCCCGCGTCGAGGGGGGCGGCGTCGGGGTGTTCCTCGTGGAGCCCTCCGCCGTGACGATCACCGGGCAGCCGTCGGCGACGTCGGAGCCGCTGTCGCGGGTCGCCCTGGACGGTGTCCGGGTCGGCGCGGACGCCCTGCTCGGCGGGACGTCGGACGGCGCCGCCTGGGACACCCTGCGCCGCTCGGCCGTCGCGGGCGCGGTCGCCGTCGCGTCCGGCGTCATCGAGGGCGCGCTGGAGCTGACGAAGGAGTACACGAAGACGCGCGAGCAGTTCGGCCGGGCGCTCGCGCAGTTCCAGGCGGTCACGATGCAGATCGGGGACGTCTACATCGCCAAGCGCGCGCTGGACGTGGCCGTGTGGGCGGGCGTGTGGCGCCTGGCGCAGGGCGCGGACGACGCCGAGGAGGTCCTCACCATCGCCGCCTACAACGCGTGCGACCCCGTGGTGAAGGCGCTCTACACCTGCCAGCACCTGCACGGCGGCATCGGCCTGGACATCACCTACCCGCTGCACCGGTACTTCGCCTGGGGCAAGCACTGCGGGCATCTGCTCGGCGGCGGCGAGGACCGTCTCGACGCGCTCGGCGCCCTCATCGCCCAGGAGGCCTGAATGTTCATCGACCTGACCGACGAGCAGAAGCGGCTGCGCGCCGAGCTGCGCGAGTACTTCGAGAACTGCCTGACCGCGGAGCAGCGCGCGGCCATCCGCGCCGACCCGTTCGGCCCGCCCTACCTGGAGCACTGCCGGAGGCTCGGCCGCGACGGGATGCTCGGCGTCGCGCTCCCGAAGGAGTACGGGGGCCGCGGCTACGGCCCGGTCGAGCAGACGATCTTCGCCACCGAGATCGCCCGCGCCGAGGTCACCTACCCGCTGATCACGCTGAACTCCGTGGCGCCGACGATCCTGCAGTACGGGTCGGAGGCGCACAAGGAGCGGTTCATCCCGCGCATCCTCGCCGGCGAGTGCCACTTCGCGATCGGCTACAGCGAGCCCGGCGCCGGGACCGACCTCGCGGCGCTGCGCACCACCGCCGTCCGGGACGGCGACCACTACGTCGTCAACGGCCAGAAGATCTTCACCTCCGGCGCCCACCACGCCGACTACGTGTGGCTCGCGGCCCGCACCGACCCGGAGGCCAAGAAGCACAAGGGCATCTCGATGCTCATCGTGGACTGCGCGGACCCGGGCTTCTCCTGGACGCCGATCATCACGATGGACGGCGCGCACCACACGAACTCGACGTACTTCCAGGACGTCCGCGTCCCGGCCGACATGCTGATCGGCGAGGAGAACAAGGGCTGGGACCTCATCGTCAACCAGCTCAACCACGAGCGGGTCACGCTCGGCCCGGCCGGGAACATCGGGCACACCCACGTCCGGTTCGCGCGGTGGGCCCGCACGACCCGGGGGCCGGGCGGCCGCCCGCTCATCGAGGAGCCCGCCGTGCGGCGCGCGGTCGCGCAGGTCTACGCCTACCTGCGCGCCAACGAGCTCCTCAACTGGCAGGTGGCGGCCAACCAGGACCTCGGCTGGCTCGGCGCGGCCGACGCGTCCGCCACCAAGATCTACGCCTCGGAGCGGATGCAGGAGGTCGGCCGGATCGTCGGGGACGTCCTGGCCCGGTACGGCGACCCGGGCGACCCGGAGACGGCGGACTTCATGGAGGCCCAGGACCGGCTCGCCAAGGGCGCGCTCGTGCTGACCTTCGGCGGCGGGGTCAACGAGATCCAGCGCGAGCTGATCGCCATGATCGGCCTCGGGCTGCCCCGGGCGCCGCGCTGATGCCGCGCTGATGCCGCGCGGGCCGGCCGGGTCGGGCGGCGGTCCGCCGCCTGACCGCGGGCCGCCCCCGCGGTCAGACCTTCCTGGCCCGCACCTGCTTCGGCCCTGCGCCGTGGGCGAAGCCGGCGACCTCCCGGGGGTCGCGGTGGGCGTGCTCGTGCAGTTGCAGCCGGGACGTGGCGCGCCGGAGGTCGTCCATGAACAGGTCGGCGAGGTCGTGCCCGAACCCGTTGCGCACCACGACGCGCAGGACGTCGAGGTCGGTGCGGTTCTCGGGGAAGCTGTAGGCGGGCACGAGCCACCCGTTCTCGCGCAGAGCGGCGGACACGTCGTAGACGGTGAAGCCGGGGGCGTCTCCCCGGACGCGGAACGCGAACACCGGGAGTTCGCCGCCGTCGGTGAGCGTCTCGTACGGGCCGAGCCCGGCGATCTCGGCGGCGAGCCGGGTGGCGACGTCCCGGCACCCCTGCTGGACGCGGCGGTACCCGTCGAAGCCGAGCCGCAGGAAGTTGTAGTACTGGGCGACGACCTGCGCCCCGGGGCGGGAGAAGTTCAGCGCGAACGTCGGCATGTCGCCGCCGAGGTAGTTGACGTGGAAGACGAGGTCGTCCGGGAGGGCGTCCTCGTCCCGCCACAGCGCCCAGCCCACGCCCGGCATGACGAGCCCGTACTTGTGGCCGGAGGTGTTGATGGAGGCGACCCGCGGCAGCCGGAAGTCCCACGGCAGGTCGGGGTCGAGGAACGGGGCGATCATCGCGCCGGACGCGCCGTCCACATGGACCGGGACGTCGAGCCCGGTGCGGGCCTGCAGGTCGTCGAGCGCCGCCGCGATGTCGGCCACGGGCTCGTAGCTCCCGTCGAACGTGGAGCCGAGGACGGCGACGACGCCGATGGTGTTCTCGTCGCAGAGCTCCACGGCCTCCCGCGCGCCGAGGTGGTAGCGGTCGCCCTCCATCGGCACGTAGCGGGGCTCGACCTCGAAGTAGTTCGCGAACTTCTCCCAGCAGATCTGCACGTTGACGCCCATGACGAGGTTGGGGCGGTCGGCCGGCGCGCCCGCGGCCCGCCGCCGCTCCCGCCAGCGGCGCTTGAGCGCGAGGCCGCCGAGCATCGCGGCCTCGCTCGATCCGGTGGTGGAGCAGCCCACGGCGTGGTGCGGGTCCTCCGCGTTCCACAACCGGGCGAGCATGCGCACGCAGCGCATCTCCAGGTCGGCGGTGCGCGGGTACTCGTCCTTGTCGATCATGTTCTTCTCGGCGCACTCGGCCATCAGCAGCCGCGCCTCCGGCTCGGCCCACGTGGACACGAACGTCGCCAGGTTCAGCCGCGCGTTGCCGTCCAGCATCAGCTCGTCGTGGACCACCTGGTAGGCGGTGGACGGCTCCATCTCCCCGGCGGGCAGCCGGTTCCGCGGGACCGTCAGGGGCTCCCGCGTGAAGATCGGGTTGATCTCCAGGTCGCGGCCGGCGCGCCCGGCGCGGGGCGGGTGCTTCGGAGCCATGTCGCCCTCCTCGTCCGTGCGGGGACGGGGCGCCCCCGGTCCCGCACGTCAGGTACCCGCCGCGCCGCCGCGCACACACCGCGTGAGCGTGTCGTCGCAGGTCGGGCGCCCGCCGGGGCCCGGGTCAGCCCGCCGGGGAGGGCTCGTCGAAGCCGTTCTCCAGGATGGCGAAGGCCTGGTCGACGGTCTCCGACAGCGTGGAGAACGCCCCGCCGAGGCGGCGGGTGGCGTCGGCGGCGGCCTGGAACGCGCAGGTGGTGGCGGCGGCGACGACGTGCGGGCGCAGCTCCGTGGCGGGGTCCAGGCCCATCCGCTCGGCGATGACCTCGGTGAGCAGCGCCTGCTTCTTCTGCGCGTGCTCCAGGCTGCCCGCCATCAGCGTCGGGCTGTCGCTCATCATCGAGAGCATGCACTCGAAGCGGCCGGGGTCGAATCCGAGCTCGCCGGCCTCGCAGGCGCGCGCGATCTCCACCACGGTGTGCCGCAGCGCGGTCATGATCGGCTCGTCCGGGGGGCGTTCGGCGAGCTTGCCCAGCACGGCGCGGGTCTGCTCTTCCTGGAAGGTGAGGGCGACGTCCTCTTTCGAGGCGAAGTAGCGGAAGAACGTGCGGGACGAGACGTCCACGGCGTCGGCGATCTCCTCGACGGTGGTGGCGTCGAACCCCTTCTCGGCGAAGAGGGTGAACGCGGCGTCGACGAGCGCCTCTCGGGTGCGCTGCTTCTTGCGTTCGCGCCTGCCCGGGGGCTGGGAACCGGGGCCGGACGTGCCGGTCTCGGGGGCGGTCGCGGTCATGCGCGCATTGTAATCGCCCGGCGATCGTCCGTCGAGCGCTGGATGTCGTGACGTGAAACATGTCGCACGCAGACCAAGGGCAGTTGACGACAACTGTCATGCCATGACAGTTTGTGCCCATGCCAAGCCGGAGGTCGATATGACTCAGTCCCATGGCGCCGAGACCCTCGAACCGGGCGCCGTCCCCATACCGCCGCGCGACCAGGCGCGCGGCCGTCCCGCCAGGGCGGGACACGGGCATCCCTGGCTCACGCTCGTCGCGGTCGCGCTGGGCGTGATGATGGTCGGGCTGGACGCGACCGTCGTGTCCATCGCCAACCCCGCGATCGCCAAGGACCTCGGCGCGAGCCTGTCCGGCCTGCAGTGGGTCACCAACGCCTACCTGCTGGCGCTCGCCGTCACGCTGATCCCGGCCGGGAAGATCGCCGACCGCTTCGGCCGCAAGCGCACCTTCCTCGCGGGCGTCGTCGGGTTCGCCGTGTCGTCGGTGCTGATCGGGCTCTCGGGCGGGCTCGGCATGGTGATCTTCTGGCGGGTCGTGCAGGGGTTCGCGGGGGCGCTCCTGCAGCCCGCGAGCCTGGCCCTGCTGCGCAACACGTTCCCGGCCGAGCGGCTCAACGCCGCGATCGGCATCTGGGGGTCCACGGTCGGGATCTCCATCGCGGGCGGCCCGATCGTCGCCGGGCTGCTGGTGGAGAACGTCAACTGGGAGTCGGTGTTCTTCCTGAACGCCCCGCTCGGGCTGGTCGCGCTGCTCGTCGGCCTGTGGGTGATCCGCGAGTCGCGGGACGAGGAGGCCGCCGGCTCGTTCGACCTGGCGGGCGTCGCGCTGCTCAGCGGCGCGCTGTTCGCCCTGGTCTGGGGGCTCATCAAGGCCGGTGAGCACGGGTTCGGCGCCACCGTCCCGCTCGTGTCGTTCGCCGCGTCCGTCGTGCTGTTCGCCGCGTTCGTCTGGAACGAGCTGCGGGTGGAGCGCCCGCTGCTGCCGCTCGGGCTGTTCCGGTCGGTGTCGCTGTCGGCGGCGACCGGCCTCATCGTGCTCGGCTTCTTCGGGATGTTCGGGACGATCTTCTTCATCACCCTGTACCTGCAGCAGGTGCACGGCATGAGCCCGGTGGACGCGGGCGTGCGGATGCTCCCGATGACCGGCGTGTTCATCGTCGCCTCCCCGGTCGCGGGCGCGCTGACCAGCCGGTTCGGGCCGCGGGTGCCGCTCGTCCTCGGGATGGCGTTCACCGCGGCGGCGATGTTCGGCCTGTCGCGCATCGGGGTGGACGCCCCGTACGTGCAGCTGTGGCCGTGGTTCGTGCTGGTCGGCCTGGCGTTCGGGATGGTCATCGTGGCCGGCACCGAGGCCATCGTCGGCAACGCGCCGGCCCATCTCGCGGGCGTCGCGGGCGGCCTCCAGCAGACCGCCTCGCAGGTCGGCGGTGTCCTCGGCACGTCGGTGCTGGGCGTGCTGCTGTCGACCAGGGTCGGGGACGTGCTGTTCGGGAGGCTCACCGGCGCGGGCCTTCCCGGGGCGGCGGCACACCAGCTCGAAGGGCAGGGCGGGCTCGTCTCGCAGGGGGTGGCGCCCATCCCGCCCGGCACGTCGAAGGAGGCGGCCGACGCCATCACGACGGGGAGCCACCTCGCGTTCATGGACGGCTTCCAGACGTCCCTGACCGTGGCGGGCGCCGTCGCGGTCGTCGCGGTGCTCGCCGCGCTCCTGGTGCGGCGGGGGACCTCTCCGGTCGAAGGCGCGGCCGCCGCGTAGGCCCCGGTCTAGGCTGCCGGTGTGATGGGTTTCGCGAGGCTTCGCCGGATCCTCAGGTCCTATCCGATGCCGCTGGCCTTCCTCGGCCTGTTCGCGGCCGTGTGGATGGTGCAGGTGCTGGTCCTGCCGCCGGGCGCGCGGCAGGCGGTGATCGCCTGGGCCAGCACCAACCTGGCCAACCTCGCGGTCAACCCGGTCGGGACGATGGTCGCCTCGGCGTTCGTCGCCGAGGGGTCGCAGGGCGTGCTGCTCGTCGCGGCGGCGATCGGGCTGTTCCCCACCACCCGGCGGTTCGGGAACCTGCGGGCCGTCGCCCTCATCGCGGCCTCGCACGTGCTCGGCACGCTCGTCAGCCAGGGGATCGCGCTGGTGCGGCTGGAGGCGGGCCTGCTCTCGGACTCCATCCGCACGATCCCCGACGTCGGCCCGTCCTACGTGCTGTGCGCGGCGCTCGTCGCTGCCTTCCTGTACGGGGACGGGCGGGTCCGCCGGCTGGTCGCGCTGGCCTGGTGGTGCGCGCTCGTGCCCGTCCTGCTGGACGGTCTGCTAACGCTGGAGGTCGCCGCCGTCGGCCACCTGGTGGCCATGCTCACCGGCGCGGCGGCCGGGGGGCTGCTCCTGCTCCTCGAACGCAGGCGCGGGCCCGCGCCGCTGGGCGCGGTGCCCGCGGGGCCCGCGGCCGCCGGGACGGGCGAGGCCTGAGCCCGGTCAGCCCTCGCCGCCCGGCTGCGGAGCCGGGTTCGAGGTCGGGCTCGGGGACGGGGTCCCCGGGTCCGGCGGCGGGTCGGACGGCGTGTCCGGCGGCGTCGTCGGGTCCGTGGAGCCGTCGTCCGGCGGGGTCGTCGGGTCGGACGGGGTGTCCGGGGGAGTGGTCGGCGTCGCGTCGTCCGGGGGCGTGGACGGCTTCTCCGGCTTCGCGGGGGTGCCGGACGCCGGGGGCTTCTCGCGCGCGGGCTCCTTCGACGGCGACGTCGCGGGCGGCGCCGGCGCCGGGGGCGCCGCACCGCCGGCCGGGGACCCGCCCGCCTGCTGCGGGGGCGAGCCGTACGCGCTGGTCACCGGGTTCCGCGACGCGCCGCCGTCCGCGCGCTCGGAGCCGGTCAGGCCGGGTGCCGGGTCCTGCGGGACGCCGCGGCTGGACGTGGACGCCGGATGCGTCTGCCCGCTGCTCGCCGTCGGCGTGAGCGAGGCGGCGCTGCCGCCCTTGGCGGCGGGCCAGGACACCAGCAGCCCGATGACGGCGGCGGCGGACGCGGCGACGCCCGCGACCGCGCCGAGGCCCCTGGAGGCGAAGCCGGAGGCCCCGCGCCTGCGGCGGTCCGCCCGCTCCGGGCCGATCACGACGAGCGGGCTCGGCGAGACGACGCTCGGCAGCGGCCGGGCGGCCTCCTCCTCGCAGGCCGCGAGGACCTGGTCGCGCAGCCAGCCGGGCGCGTGCGCGGGGGCCCGCCGGGCGAGCAGCCGCGGCAGCCGTCCCTTCTCGAACGCGGAGATGAGGTCGAGCCGCGCCTCGGTGGCGCCGCGCATCAGGATGTCGAGGACGGCCCGCTCCAGCCGGGTCCGCGCCGCGTTGAACAGCTGCGCGACGGTGTCCGGAGCGAGGCCGAGCACGCGGGCGATGTCGTGCGGTTCGAGCCACTCGCCCGCCCACAGCAGCAGGACCTCGCGGTGGTCGGAGCGCAGGCTCCCGGCGGCGCGCAGCAGCGGGTCGGGGTCGGCGAACAGCGGACCGCGCCCGCCGGTGCCGACGGCCGGCTCGCCGGCGAACGCGCCGCGCTCGGCGCACGCCGTCCGGGAGAGCGAGTAGAGCCAGAGCACGCTGTCGCCGCGCGGCGGCTGGTGCACGGCCGCGCTGAAGGTGTCGCCCACGGCCGCCGCCGCGAGCTGGTCGCCGACGAGCGACCAGCAGTAGGCGTACAGGCGGTCGGCGTGCGCGTCGTAGAGCGAGCCCAGGTCTCCGCCCATGTGACCCCCCGTCTCCGTCCGGTTTCACTTCCGGCAAAACGTGCATATCGCTGGCCAGGGGACTCTAGCGGCTCCGGTCGACCCCTGAGAAGCCAGGGATCGGACAAAGCGTCGAATAGCACGGAAGGTAGCAGTGAGTGCTGCGGACGGTGACGTTCACGGAGATTTAAGAAACTTCCCGAAAAACCGCTGATTCCTGATCCGGTTCAGCAGGGAAGGTTCGAACCCGTTATCGATACCCGAGGAGTCAATGGTGACCCGGCTCACAGTGGACGACGTCTACCAGCACATTCGCGGAGTCTGCTTCAAGACCGGCCCGCCCGGGACGGTCGGCGCGGAGACCGAGTGGCTCGTGGTCGACGCGGTCGACCCGGCCGCCCACGTGCCCGCCGAGCGGGTGCGGGCCCTCGTGGCCGGGGCGGGCCCGCCGCCCGGCGGGAGCAAGGTGACCTACGAGCCGGGCGGCCAGCTCGAACTCAGCTCCGCCCCGTTCGGGACGCTGGGCGACCTGACCGCGGCCCTCGGCCGGGACGTCGCCCACGTGCGGGACGCGCTCGCACCGGAGGGGCTCGCGCTCGCCGGGCACGGCGTCGATCCCGTCCGCGCGCCCCGGTTCCAGGCCGACCACCCCCGGTACGCGTGCATGCGGGACTACTTCTGCGCGGGCGGATTCCACGACGCGGGGCTGGCGATGATGTGCTCGACCGCGTCGGTCCAGGTGAACCTGGACATCGGCGCCGACGACGCGGACGCGGCCCGCCGCTGGCGGCTCGTGCACGCGCTCGGGCCGGTGCTGGTCGCCGCGTTCGCCAACTCGCCGCTGCGGGCCGGCCGCCGCACCGGGATGCGCTCGTCCCGGCAGGGCATCTGGACCGAGCTCGACCCGTGCCGCACCCTGCCGGTGCTGCGGGACGGGGCGGACGGCGACCCCGCCGAGGCGTGGACGCGGTACGCGCTCGACGCCCAGGTCATGCTCGTCCACACCCCGGACGACGAATGGGTGCCCGCCCCCGGCATGTCCTTCCTGGAGTGGCTGGCCAAGGGGGAGCCCGGCGAGGACGACCTCGCCTACCACCTGTCCACGCTGTTCCCGCCGGTCCGTCCGCGCGGCTGGCTGGAGCTCCGCATGATCGACGCACTGCCCGGCCCGTACTGGCCGGTGCCCGTCGCCGTCGCCACCGCCCTGCTGGACGACCCCGCCGCCTCCCGCGCCGCCGAGGCCGCGGTCGAACCGGTGGCGCACCGGTGGGCGGCGGCGGCCCGCGACGGCCTGTCGGACCCCGCCCTGGCCAGGGCCGCGCGAGCCTGCTTCGCGGCGGCGCTGGACGCGCTCGCGCGGCTCGGCGCGCCCGGCCTCGTCCCCCTGGTCGAGGAGTACGCCCACCGGTACGTCCTGCGGGGCCGCAGTCCCGCCGACGACCGGCCCGCCGCGTCCCCGACACGTCCGATTCCGATGGAGGATCCGACATGAGCTCGCCTGGCCCGTCCGCAGACGAGGCCGCCCTGAAAGAACTGATCGCCGACGAGCTCGGTGCGGTGCGCGACCGCAGCCTGCGCCTCACCACCGAGGTCCTCGACGAGGACGGGCTCACCGCGCAGGTGTCGCCGCTGATGTCGCCGCTCGTGTGGGACCTCGCGCACGTCGGCAACTACGAGGAGCTGTGGCTGCTGCGCGCGGCCGCCGGGCAGGAGGCGATGCGCCCCGAGATCGACGATGTGTACGACGCGTTCGAGCATCCGCGGGCGGAGCGGCCGACGCTGCCGCTCCTGAAGCCGGAGGAGGCCCGGTCCTACCTCGGCGCGGTCCGCTCCAAGGTGCTCGACTCGCTGGCGTCGGTGCGCTTCGACACCCCGGATCCGCTGACGTCGGGCGGGTTCGTGTACGGGATGGTCGTCCAGCACGAGCACATGCACGACGAGACCATGCTGGCCACCCACCAGCTGCGCCGCGGTGCCCCCGCCCTCCTCGACCCCAAGGCGGAACCGCTCCAGGTGCCCGGCGAGGCGTCCGGCGCCGAGGAAGCGCTCATCGACGCGGGCCCGTTCCAGATGGGGACGTCGGACGAACCATGGGCGTACGACAACGAACGCCCCGTCCACCTCGTCGACCTGCCCGCGTACTACATCGACGTGGAACCGGTCACCAACGCGGCCTACACCGCGTTCATCGAGGCCGGTGGCTACGACGACCCGCGCTGGTGGGACCCGGCCGGATGGGAGTGGCGCAACAGCAGCGGCAAGCGCGCCCCGGCCTTCTGGGAGCGTGAAGGGGGGCAGTGGTCGCGCCGCCGGTTCGGGCGGTCGGAACCCGTCCCGCCCGGCGAACCCGTCCAGCACGTGTGCTGGTACGAGGCGGACGCGTACGCGCGGTGGGCCGGGAAGCGGCTGCCGACCGAGGCCGAGTGGGAGAAGGCCGCCCGCTGGGACCCCGCGGCAGGACGGTCACGCCGCTACCCGTGGGGCGACGTCTACGAAGAGGGCCGCGCCAACCTCGGGCAGCGGGCGCTCCGTCCGTCCGAGACCGGATCCTACGCGGCCGGTGCGTCGGCGTACGGGGTGCGGCGCCTCCTGGGGGACGTGTGGGAGTGGACGTCGTCGGACTTCCACGGCTACCCCGGCTTCCGCTCGTTCCCGTACAAGGAGTACTCGGAGGTCTTCTTCGGACCCGACTACAAGGTGCTGAGGGGCGGGTCCTGGGCGACGCACCCGCTCGCCATACGCGGCTCGTTCCGCAACTGGGACTACCCCATCCGCCGGCAGATCTTCTCCGGGTTCCGCTGCGCCCGCTCGGCGGGGCCGGCCACGGAGCCGACGACGGGGGTGGCCCGCTAGATGTGCCGCCATCTCGGTTACCTGGGGCCCGAGCGGACGCTGCACTCCCTCATCTACGAGGGGGAGCACTCGCTGGAGACCCAGTCGTACGCGCCGCGCATGACGCAGGGCGCCCTCCTCAACGCCGACGGGTACGGCGTCGGCTGGTACCAGGACGGCGAGGCCGTCCGCTTCCGCCGGGCCCAGCCCATCTGGACCGACCAGTCGTTCCGCGAGGTCGCCGGGGCCGTGCGGGCGTCGTGCGCGGTCGCGGCGCTGCGGTCGGCGACCGTCGGGTTCCCCGTGGACGAGTCGTGCGCCCAGCCGTTCCGCGCGGGGCCGTGGCTGTTCAGCCACAACGGGAAGATCGAGGGCTACGGCGGCGTTGAGTCCAAGCTGCGGGAACTGGCCGGGGACATCGCCGAGGTCCCCGACGCCCGCGCCCCGGTCGACTCCGCGCCGCTGTTCGCCCTCGCCGTCCGGAACTGGCGGGAGGGCGCGGCGCTCGGCGAGGGCCTCGCCGCCGTCGTCGCCGCGATCACCGCGCTGGCCCCCGGCCGCTACAACCTGCTCGCCTCGGACGGGACGTCCCTGGCCGCCACGACCTGGGGCGACTCGCTGTTCGTCCGCGAGGGCGGGGACGCGGTCCAGATCGCGTCCGAGCCGCTGGACGGCGACCCCGCGTGGCGCCGCGTCCCCGACGGCTCGCTCGTCACCGCCGGGCTCGCCGCCGGTGTCCGCATCTCCCGGCTCTGAGACCGCCCGACCCCGAAGCACGGCCCGATCCAAAGCACCGAAGGAGAACCACGTGGACCGGTTCCTGACCGCAGACGACCTCGCCAAGACGCTCCGCCAGGACGTCCGGGACGGGCTCTCCGGCACGCCCAAGACCCTGCCGCCCAAGTGGTTCTACGACGAGCGGGGCAGCGCGCTCTTCGAGGAGATCACGCGGCTGGAGGAGTACTACCCGACCCGGCGCGAGCGGGAGATCCTCACCGCCCGGGCACCCGCCATCGCCGCCGCCACCGGCGCCCGGACGCTGCTGGAGCTCGGCGCGGGCTCGGGGGAGAAGACCCGGCTGCTGCTGGACGCGCTGGCCGGCACGCTGCGCACCTACGTGCCGGTGGACGTCAGCGGCGACTTCCTGGAGCAGGCCGCGGCCGGGATCGCCGCCGACCACCCCGGCCTGGCCGTCCGGGCCGTCGCCGCCGACTACGAGCAGCACCTGCACCTGCTGCCCGGCGGCGAGCGGCGCCTGGTCGCCTTCCTCGGCGGGACGATCGGCAACATGCCGCCCGCCGAGCGCATCGGGTTCCTCGGCGGCCTGCGCGCCACCATGGACGAGGGCGACTTCCTCCTCCTCGGCGCCGACCTCGTCAAGGACCCCGAGCGGCTCGTGCGCGCCTACGACGACGCGGCGGGCGTCACCGCCGAGTTCAACCGCAACGTCCTGTCGGTCGTCAACCGGGAGCTCGACGCCGACTTCGACACCGCCGCGTACCGGCACGTCGCGGTGTGGAACGCGGCCGAGGAGCAGATCGAGATGCGGCTGCGGTCGCTGCGCGCCCAGGACGTCCGCGTCGGCGGCCTCGACCTCGACGTGTCGTTCGCCGAGGGGGAGGAGATGCGCACCGAGATCTCCGCCAAGTTCCGGCGGGAGCGGCTGGAGGCGGAGCTCGGCGCCGCCGGGTTGGAGCTCGCCGAGTTCTGGACCGACGAGGCGGGCGACTTCTCCCTCACCCTCGCGCGCCCCGCGCCGCGCTGACGGTCCCGCCGGCGCTCAGCCCTTGCGGGCGGGGTGGTCGAGGCCCATCCGCTTCAGGTCGGCCGCCAGGCGGGTCGCCACGTACAGGTGGCCCGCCGGCGTCGGATGGGTGCGGTCCCGCTTGATGAGGCGCGGCGCGTTGCCCTGGCCGGTCAGCAGGTCGCCGGTGATCCAGCCCTCGCCGATCGGGTCGACGAACGGGACGCCGAGCTGCCGGGCGAGGTTCTTCAGCGCGTCCCGGACGGCGAGCGCGCCGGGCAGCGGCGTCCCCGTCCCCCAGAGCGGGCCGACCAGCACCAAACGGGTGCCGGGCCAGCGCTGCCGGGCGCGCTCCAGCAGCACGTGCGCCGCCGCCGCGACCTGCGGCGGGGGGATCCGCCAGTCGTTGTGGCCGCCGGACACGATCAGCATGTCGGGCGCCGGGCGCCAGCCGAGCTGGCTCTCGTACAGGCCGAGGAACGCGTGCGGGCCGCGGCCCTTCTGGACGAAGCCCGTCCCGGACCGGCCGCCGACGACGACCTGCCAGCCGAGCAGCCGCGCGGTCGCGGAGGCGTAGGTCGACTCCGGCTCGACGCCGCGGTCGCCGACGGTGTAGCTGTCGCCGAGGAACATCACCACGGGCGGGGCCCTGCGCGCCCCGTCCTTCGGGCCGTCCGCCGCGGCCGGCTTGTGCACCGAGCCCGCGAGCAGGGAACACCCCGCGAGCAGGGAACTTCCGGCGAGCGACACGACCGCCGCCAGGCACAGGCACAGCATCCGGGTCGCCGCGCCGCGTCGGGCGCGGCGAGATGTCATGGAGGACCACCAATGAGATCGGGGGACGCCTCCGTATCTTACTGACCTCGCGCCTCCCACGCGCGCACTCCGCGACCATCCCGTCACCACGGCACGGCCGCGGGGCGCGGCGAATCGCGTCCTTCCCTACATCCGCCGTTCACCCGGCGGATCGGGCCGGGCCACCTGGCGGCGGGAGGGTTCCGCGGTGACTCGACGGGAACGGCTGCGCGAACTCGACCTCCTGCGCTTCGCGGCCGCGCTGGCGGTGGTGCTGTACCACTTCACGGGATTCGGCGGCGCCGGGGCGTGGCCCGCGCCCTCGCAGGACGTCTTCCCCGAGATCGCGCCGGTCACCCGGTTCGGGTACCTCGGCGTCGACCTGTTCTTCGTCATCAGCGGGTTCGTGATCCTCATGAGCGCGTGGGGACGCGGCCCGGGGGAGTTCGGGATCTCGCGGCTCGTGCGGCTGATGCCCGCGTACTGGGTGAGCGTGCTGCTGGGCGCCGCCGTCTACGCGGTGTTCCGGATGGGGCACGGCGTCCCCGGGCTGATCGTCCCGAACCTGACGATGCTGCAGGGCGGGCTCGGCCTGCGGAACGTGGACGCCGTCTACTGGACCCTCTGGGTCGAACTCCACTTCTACGTGCTCGCCGCCGTCCTCGCGGGGATCGGGATCACCTACCGCTCGTGCCTGGTCTTCATGGCGGCCTGGATGCTCGGCGGCGTCTTCGCCGACGAGGCGGACAGCAGGATCCTCCAGGTGATGCTGGTGCCGACCTGGAGCTGCTACTTCATCGCGGGCATGGCGCTGTACATGATCCACCGGTTCGGCCCGACGCTGCTGCTCTGGGGATACGTGGCCGCGTCCTACCTGATCGCGCTGCGCTGGGGCGCCTGGCGCGCGGAGAACGTGTTCAGGGGCGCGGACGAGACCGTGGTCAGCGCCGTGATCACGGGCATCTTCGCGGTGATGATCCTCGTCGCCACCGGCCGGCTGAGCCGGCTGCGATGGCGGGGCCTGACCGTGCTCGGGGCGCTCACCTACCCCCTCTACCTCGTCCACTCCCAGCTCGCGCTTCCCCTGCTGGACGCGGTGTATCCGGGGCTCGACCGCTGGACGGCGCTGGCGGTGGTCATCGGGGGCTCGCTGCTGGCCGCCTACGCCGTGCACCGCCTGGTGGAACGCCCCGGCGCGGCGTGGATGCGGGCCCGGCTCACGGCGTCGCTGCGGCCCATGCGGCCGCCTGAGGAAACGTCTACGTTTGTCGCTCGTGGCGATCGGGGTGGACGGGGCGGTGCTGACCGCGACGGCGGCGAGCCTCGCGATCGCGCCCCGGTGGACGCGGCGCGCATGTGACCCTCCGTCCGGGGCGGGGCGGCGCTGGGCCCGTCCGGAGGCGCTTCTCGGCCTCGTCGTGGGGCTCGTCTACCTGAACCAAGTGCTCTTCACCGTGTACGTGCTGCGGGTTCACGGCGGAGACGCCTCGTTCGTCGCGAAGTATCTGCCCGAGGGATGGTTCGCGCTTGAGGACGGACCAGCCATGCGCGGCCTGGCGGAACGCTTCCCTGCGCCGGAGTTGCTGGCCCCGTCCGTCCTGCGCGTGCAGGCGTTCCTCGAACTGCCGCTGGTCCTGCTCGCGTATGTGACGGTGCTGCGGTGGCTGGACCGCGGCCTGTACCGGCGCCTGGCGCACTCGTGGCTCGTGTGGGCCGCATCGCTCTCTTACACGCTCGTCTTCTGCATGGTCGAGTGGGATCTGCACAACCCCTACACGGCGGACGACATCGTGGTCCGAGCCTGTTCGGCTGTTGTGACGCCTTTGCTGCTGCGCTGGCTGGCCGCGCAGGAGGATTCCGGTGCGGACGAGCCGTCGTTCCCGCAGATGCTCCTGTTCGCCGGATCCGTGTGGGCGCTGGGGCAGGTGGTGCTGACCGTGTATGACACGGCCCTCCTGTACAACCTGGGTCATCTGGGCGGACGCCTGCCAGGTGCGGCCGTCGCCGTTTGCGTCATCGCGGGGGCACGCTGGGCGTCACCACGTCTGAGACCAGGCGAGATGGGTGTCGCCCTGGCGTCGGTCATCAGCGGACTGCGGTGGGGGTTGCTTCTCTTCTTCGTCCCGGCGCTCGCCATCCGTTACGGAGTGAATTTCGGCACACCACTCCTGGCGGCGACGGCCGGGCTTCTCGTCGGCGTGACGGCCGCCGTGTGCGCTCTGCGGAAAGCGCTGTCCGGTGTCGGGACGGCCGGGATCGCGCTTTGGGCCGTCCAGGTGGCGGTGGCGCTTCTCGCCGGAGCCGCGGTCGGCTACGCCACCGTCCGCCTGGTCACGGACACCTACTACGAGGCCGGCCTGCTGAGGGGCGCAGCCTCCTGTTTCGCCGCCGTCATCGTGGTCTGCGCGCTGAGCGACCGATATTTCGGACGGCGGTGTGACACTTTCGGGACCGCCCGCGCTGGGAGAGATATGGGCGTCCGGCCGGGGTGAGCGGGCTTCGACCGGACGTTCCGCCTCTGGCGGGCCCGTCACCCCCGGACGGGTCCGCCAGGGCCCTTTCAGACCGGCTCGCAGACCCGTTAGGCCAGGTCAGGCGGCCTCGTCCGACGGCTGGAGTTCCTCGGTGTAGCTGACCGGCGTCCGGCGCATCACGCCCGACTCGTCGATGGAGTACTGGCCGAGCCGCCACAGCGGCGGCGAGTAGGCGTGGATCGAGACGCTGGCGTCCTCCACCCCCGTGAGCCGGTGGATGTGCTCGGGGCCGAAGCAGAAGGACGCGCCCTCGCGCATGACGGTCCGCAGGGGCTCGCCGCCGATGCGCGGGTTGTTCTCCTCGATGGCCCCGGCGACGACGCGGACGGCTCCCGAGGAGACGTCGTGGTCGTGCCAGCCGGTGTCGTTCTCGGGCGTCCAGCACAGCAGCCAGACGTCGACGTGCTCGTCCCGGTGCAGGGAGACGTAGTGGCGGCGGCCCTCGGGGAACGCGACATGGGGACGCCACAGGCCGGGCCGCTCGGCCAGGTCGTCGACCAGTTCCCGCAGTTCCCGCTTGTCGAGGGGGCGGCCGGGCAGGCGCTCCAGGCCGCTGGGACGGGGCAGGACCTCGGAAGACACGGGGTTCGCTCCTCTCCGAAACCGTGGGTGGAGACGGTCCGTTACGCCCGGGACACCGCGCGAAGCGCCAGGCCAGGACTTCTGAACCGCATCAGTTAACCGTTTCAGTGAACCGCTTCAGTGACGCTCCCGTCAAGCGCGGATGCCGTGCTCTGTCGGTGGCGGCCTCTACGCTTGGAGGGATGTCGGAAAAGCGCAAGCGCGCGACCATCCGGGAAGTGGCGCAGGCGACGGGGCTGTCGCCCGCGGCCGTGTCCTACGCGCTGCGCGGCATCCAGACCTCCGAGGAGACGCAGGAGCGCGTCCGCGCCGCCGCCCGCGAGCTCGGCTACGAGGCCCATCCGATCGCGCGTGCGCTGGCCAGCGGGCGCACCGACCAGGTCGGCCTGCTGTGCGGCTCGCTGGAGGACTACTGGCAGCAGTCCCTCGCGGTCGGCATCGGGCGGGCGCTGCTCGCCCGCGGCCGCTACGCCCTCATCGTGGACGCCGGCGGCGACCCCGAGCGCGAGCTGGCCCTCGCCAGGCGGCTGCGCGACCAGCGGGTGGACGGCCTGATCGTCCAGCCGCTCGACCCGTCCGCCGCGCTGTGGTCGGAGCTGGCGGCCGCGATCCCCGTCGTGTCCATCGGCGACGCCCTGCACGGCGGCCAGGCGCAGGGCGAGGTCGTCTTCGACAACCGGCGGGGCGTCACGCTCGCGCTGGAGCACCTGCGGGCGCTCGGGCACGAGCGCCTCACCGTGTTCACCCCCACGCTCGCCAGCACGCCGGACCGCCCGGCCGACGTGTACGTCAACGCCGAGGCCGAGCGGCTCGGCCTGTCGGTGGACGTCGTGGTCGTGCCGCAGTCGCTCGCCGAGTCCACCGAGGTCGCGCTGCGGGTGCTCGGCGGCCCCGGCCGCCCCTCGGCCGTCTTCTGCTTCGCCGACTCCATCGCCTACGGCGTCTACGCCGCCACCCGCGAGCTGGGCCTGGAGGTCCCCGGCGACGTCGCCGTCTGCGGCTACGACAACCATCCGATGTCGGCGCTGCTGTCCCCGCCGCTCACCAGCGTCGAGTGGGACGTCGAGGGCATCGTCCACTCCGCCGTCCGGCTCGTCGTGGACGTCATCGACGGCAAGCCGCGCAAGCGCCGCGTCGTCCGCGAGCCGTCGCTGCGCGTCCGCGCCTCGACCGGCGAGACCGCGGCGGGCTGAGGGTCAGGGGTGGAGCCGGGCCAGGTGCGGCAGCAGGTCCGCGGCGGCGGCGATGTCGGTGTCCAGCGGCCGGTCCTCGATCCGCGGGTCGAGGACGGCGCCCGCCATGTCCCACGCCGAGCGCAGCGGCCCGCCGGAGGGCGCCCGCCCCTGCATCCGCAGCGCGCGGACGGCGGCCACCAGCTCGCAGCCGAGCCCGAGGCGGTAGGCGGCGACGGCGTCGGTGCTCGCGCGCGCCGACTGCGTCGAGAAGCCGGCGTGCTCCTCGACGCCGCGCGACAGCACCGCGCTGCCGAGCGCCGCGGGGGTGGCGAGGCGCCGCACGTCGGCCAGGCAGGAGTGCGCCACGTACTCCAGGATCATGATCCCGGAGGACGCCTCCGTCTCGCCCTGGAAGGGGTAGAGTCCGGTGAAGGACGGCTCGGCGAGCGTGCCGAGGCGGGCGGCGGCCAGCGCCATCGTCTGGAACAGGGCGGCGCGGGCGGTGTCCAGGGCGAGCCCGACGTAGGCGGTGTGGAAGTTGCCGTTGTGCCAGACCGTCCGCCCGGGGACGTCCACCAGCGGGTTCTCCGCGGCGGCGTTGATCTCCCGGGTGACGACCTCCTCGGCGTAGGCGGCCGCCTCCAGCGCGGGGCCGTGCACCTGCGGGAACGCGCGGTAGCCGTACGGGTCCTGGATGCGCATCGGCGCCGGCCGGTCGAAGGCGAGCAGCGCGCGCATCGCCGCCGCGGCCCGCTGCTGGCCCGGATGCGGGCACGCGTCCTGCACCGGCTGCGCGTACGGCTCCTCCGAGCCCCGGACGGCGAAGTGCGACAGCGCCGCCACGACCGTCGAGGCGCGCAGCGCCTTCCGCAGATCGGCGACCGCGAGCGCCGCCTCGCCGAGCGTGGCGGCGTTGGAGCTGATGAACGCCAGCGCGTCGGCGGAGCGCAGCCGGTATCCGGGGCCGCGCTCCTGGCCGCCGTCCGGGCCCGGCAGCCACGCACGCTCGCCGAGCAGGCAGAGCGCGGTCGAGGCCAGCGCCGTCAGGTCGCCCGTGCCGATCGCCCCGTAGACGGGCACCGGCGGGAGCAGCCCGAGGTTGAGCACGTCCGCCAGGGCCTGCAGCGCGCCCGGCTCCACGCCCGAGCCGCCCGCCGCGATCTGGTTCAGCCGGACGGTCAGCATCGCCCGGACGATCTCGGGGGAGATCAGCGGCCCGGCCCCGGCCGCGTGGCTGCGCAGCAGCCGCAGGCCGTGGGCGTCGGAGTCCTCCCACTCGACGTCCACGACGCGGTTGGCGCCGACCCCCGTCGTCCGCCCGTAGACCGGCTGCGTCTCGGTGACCTCGCGGGCGATCCGCCAGGCGTCGCGCGCCCGCCGCACGCCGGCCGCGGCTATGGCGACCGTCACATCTTCGCGAGCCGCACGCGCCACCTGAGCGCATGTGAGCGAAGTCCCGTCGATAACGATTCGGCTGTTCTCCACGGCGACACGCTACTTTCCCTGCATTACCGGTAGATATACTTTCATGCTCGACGTTCCGGGCATGCCGGGACACTGAGATGACGGTACCCATTGGTTACGGTTGGCTCGTAATCAGAATTCGATCATCGGCGTCATGCGGGACGCCCGGCGAGGACGTGATTCGTTGATCACCTTTGAGGGCGTCACCAAGCGCTATCCCGGGGGGACCGTCGCACTCGACGACGTGAGCCTCGAATGCCCCACGGGCCGCATCACCGTGTTCGTCGGCACCTCCGGCGGCGGCAAGACCACCGCGCTGCGGACCATCAACCGGATGGTCGAGCCGACCTCCGGGCGCGTGCTCATCGACGGCGAGGACGTCCGCGAGCGCAAGCCCGCCGAGCTGAGGCGCGGCATCGGCTACGTGATCCAGCACGCCGGGCTCTTCCCGCACCGCACCATCCTCGACAACATCGCCACCGTCCCGTACCTGCTGTCCTGGAACAAGAAGAAGGCGCGGGCGCGGGCGCTGGAGCTGATGGAGCGGGTCGGGCTCGACCCGGCGATGGGCAAGCGGTACCCGTTCCAGCTGTCGGGCGGCCAGCAGCAGCGCGTCGGTGTCGCGCGGGCCCTCGCCGCCGACCCGCCGATCATGCTGATGGACGAGCCGTTCAGCGCCGTCGACCCCGTCGTGCGCGCCGAGCTGCAGGACGAGTTCCTCCGCCTCCAGGAGGAGCTGCACAAGACGATCGTGTTCGTCACCCACGACATCGACGAGGCCATCAAGCTCGGCGACCGGATCGCGGTCTTCCAGACCGGCGGCCGGCTCGTCCAGATCGACAGCCCCGAGAACCTCCTGGCCCACCCGGCCGACGACTTCGTCGCCGGCTTCATCGGCCAGAACCGCGGCATCCGCACCCTCTCCTTCGCCGAGACGGGCGGCCTGCGGCTGAGCGACGACGCGGTCCGCGCGGCGGGCACGGACGCCGCGGAGGCCGCCGGGACGGAGTGGGTGCTCGTCGTCGACGAGGACCGGCGCCCCCTCGGCTGGGCCCGCCCGGCGCAGGCGACCGGGGCGCTCGGGAAGGCCGAGCTCAGCCCGGTCGGCCCCACCTTCCACGTCGGGGGCGACTCCGTGCGGACCGCGCTGGACGCGGCCGTGCTGTCCCCGTCCGGCCTGGCGGTCGGCGTCGACGAGACCGGCGCGGTCGTCGGGACCGCGAGCGGGACCGACCTGCTCGCCGTCCCCACCCACGGCCGCGGCGCCGCCGGCGCCGCGCGCGAAGAGCGGGCCGCCGAGCCCGCGCCCGATCCCGAGGAGGCCGACGCCGGAGGCGCCGGCTGATGGACATCGACTGGGGCTGGATCGGCGAGCACACCGACACGCTGACCGAGCACGCCCTCATCCACCTGCGGCTCGCGCTGCTGCCGGTGCTGTTCGGCCTGATCATCTCGCTGCCGGTCGGCATGCTGTGCCGCCGCTGGGCGTGGCTCTACCCGCCGGCGCTGACGGTCTCGAACGTCTTCTACGCGATCCCGTCGCTCGCGCTGTTCATGGTCTTCATCCAGTACACGGGGCTGACCGCGTCCACGGTCATGATCCCGCTGACCCTGTACAGCCTGTCGGTGCTCGTCCCGAACGTGGTGGACGGCCTGGCCTCGGTGTCCGAGCCCGTCCGGCAGGCGGCCACCGCGATGGGCTTCGGCCCGCTGCGGCGCCTGCTCCAGGTGGAGCTGCCGATCGCCGTGCCCATCGTCATCGCCGGGACGCGCGTCGCCGCCGTCTCCTCCATCAGCCTCGTCGCCGTCGGCCAACTGATCGGCCAGGGCGGCCTCGGCTACGACATCATCCGCGGCTACCAGCTCCAGTTCCAGACGCAGATCGTGGCCGCCACCGTCCTGATCGTCCTGCTGGCCCTGGTCACCGACGCGATCCTGGTCACCGTCCAACGCCTGCTCACCCCGTGGGCCCGAGCCCGGATGACCTCATGAACGAGCTGTGGAACCAGATCGACCTGTTCTGGACGTGGCTGACCACGTCCTCCCAGTGGCACGGCGGCGACGGCATCCCGCACCGCCTGCTCCAGCACGTGTACTACAGCGGCGTGGCGCTGGTGTGCGCCGCGGTCATCGGCCTCGCGCTCGGCCTGCTCGTCGGGCACACCGGCCGCGGCGGGTTCCTCGCGATCAGCCTGGCGAACATCGCCCGCGCCGTCCCCACCTTCGGCCTGGTGCTGATCGTCGTGGTGATCGAGTACAGCATCACGCCGGTGCTCGTCGCGCTCGTGGCCCTCGCCGTCCCGCCGATCCTGGTCAACACCTTCGAGGGCATCCGCGGCGTCGACGCCGACGCCAAGGACGCGGCCAGCGGGATGGGCATGACCGGCTGGGGCGTACTGTGGCGGGTCGAGCTGCCGATGGCGCTGCCCCTCATCCTGCTGGGGCTGCGCACGTCCGCGATCCAGGTCGTCGCCACCGCGACCATCGCCGCCTACCCCGGCTTCGGCGGTCTCGGCCGCTACATCATCGACGGTCTGGCCCGCAACGACTACCAGCTCGTCGTCGGGGGCACCGTCCTGGTGGTGCTGCTCGCGCTGATCGTCCAGGCGGCCTTCGCGGCACTGCGCCGCCTCCTCGTCTCACCGGGCCTGCTCGGCTCCGCCCGATCCTCCTGACACCGAAGGAAGAGCACCATGAACAAACTCATCAGGGGCGCGGTCGTCGGCCTCGTGGCCGCCCTGTCGCTGTCCGCCTGCGGGAGCGGCGACTCCGGGGACGACTCGAACCCGCTCTCCGGGGGCGGCGGGAACGGCACCGTCACCGTCGGCGGCGCGAACTTCCCCGAGAGCAACCTGCTCGGCGAGCTGTACGCGCAGGCGCTGGAGGCCAAGGGCGTCAAGGTCACCCGCAAGTTCAACATCGGCGCCCGCGAGATCTACTACGACCAGGTCGTCAAGGGCGGCATCAGCGTGATGCCCGAGTACAACGGCGCCCTGCTCACCACCTCGGTCGACAAGACCAGCACGGCCGCCACCACCGACGAGATCAACGCCGCGCTCAAGGCCAAGCTGCCGGCCGGCGTGGAGATCCTGGACTCGGCGAAGGCCGAGGACAAGGACTCCGTCACCGTCAATCCGCAGACGGCCGCCAAGTACAACCTGAAGTCCATCGCCGACCTCAAGCCGGTCGCCAAGGACCTCGTCATCGCCGGGCCCTCGGAGTTCAAGACCCGCCAGCAGGGCCTCGTCGGCCTCAAGAAGACCTACGGCCTGGACTTCAAGAAGTTCCAGCCGTTCGACGCCGGCGCCCAGGCGACCCTGGTGAAGCTGCTCACCGAGAACAAGGTCCAGGCCGCCGACCTGTTCACCACCGACCCGACGATCCAGCAGAACAAGCTCGTCGTCCTGGAGGACCCGGAGAACGTCTTCTCCGCCCAGAACGTCACGCCGCTGGTCAACACCAAGGCGGTGGACGAGAAGGCCAGGGCGGCGCTGAACGGCGTCTCCGCCAAGCTCACCACCCAGGACCTCCTGGACATGATGAAGCGCGTCGCCATCGACAAGGACGACCAGGAGAAGGTCGCCGAGGAGTGGCTGAAGAAGTCCGGCCTCGCCTGACCCTCCGCAACACCGCCGACGGCCGAGTCCCGCCCCGGGACTCGGCCGTTCGCCGTCCCGGATCGCTGGCTGCGATCGGGACATGCTGCTGGAGCACCGTGGAGAGCGCCCCGTCCTTCCCGAGCCGGGGCGGCGTTCAGACGCGCACGGGGAGCGAGACCAGCCCGCGGACGATCGAGCCGGTGCGGTGGTGGCGCAGCTCGTCCGCGGGCACGGCGAGGGCGAGACCGGGGAAGCGGTCCAGCAGGCCGCCGATGGCGATCTGCCCTTCCAGCCGGGCCAGCGGGGCGCCGAGGCAGAAGTGCGGGCCGTGGCCGAAGGGGACGTGCCCCTTGGGGGCGCGGGTCACGTCCAGCCGGTCCGGGTCCTCGAACACGGCGGGGTCCCTGTCGGCGGCGCCGAGCGAGACGTGCACCCAGGCGCCCTTGGGGATCGGCGTTCCGGCGATCTCCATGTCCTCCAGGGCGATGCGCTGGCTCGCCCGTTCCACCGGGCCGTCGAACCGCAGCAGCTCCTCGACCGCGGACGGCAGCAGCTCGGGCCGCGCCCGCAGCAGGGCGAGCTGGCCGGGCGCCCGGAGCAGGGCGAGCATCCCGTTGCCGATGAGGTTGACGGTGGTCTCGTGCCCGGCGATGAGCAGCAGCGCGACGGTGCCGAGCAGCTGCGCCTCCGTGAGGGCGGCGTCGCCGTCGCGGGCGGTGATCAGGGCGCTGACCAGGTCGTCCTCGGGCTCGGCCCGCCGCTCGGCGATCACGTCGAGCAGGTAGGCGTTGAACGCCCGGGCCGCCTCGCGGCGGCGCTCGCGGGCCTCGGCGGTCAGCGCCGGCACGGTCAGCACGGCCGTCCACTCGCGGAACCGGGCCCGGTCGCGCGCCGGCACCCCGAGCAGCTCGCAGATGACCTGGATCGGCAGCGGGACGGCGAAGTCCTCGATCAGGTCGGCCTCGCCGCGTTCGGCGACGCCGTCCAGCAGCCGGTCGGCGATCTCCTGGACGCGCGGGCGCAGCCGCTCCACCCGCCGGGCGGTGAACGCCTTGGCCACCAGCCCGCGCATCCGGGTGTGGCCGGGCGGGTCCATCCCGAGCATCGTGCCGCCGAAGAAGAGCTCGGGGTTCACGGGCACGGCGCTGTTCGCGGTGTCCTTGGACAGGCGCGGGTCGCTGAGTGCCGCGCGGCCGTGCTCGTGGTCGACCACGAGGAAGGCGGCGGCGCCGGGAGGGAAGTCGATCGGATGGACGGGCCCCGCCGCCCGCAGCTCGGCGTACACGGCGTAGGGGTCCTCGCTGAAGGCCCGGCCGAACAGCAGATGGGTCGGCAGCATCAGACCACCCTCCCGACGCCGGCGAGGAAGCCCGGCCGCGACATGTCGGGCGGGGACGGCTCGGCGTCCGCCCGCCAGTCGGCCACCTGGACCAGGCCGGGGCCGACCAGCTCGGTGCCCTCGAAGAACGTCATGACCTCGTCGATCCCGCGCGGAATGATGTCGCCCGCCCCCGTCCTGCCGTACGCGCCCCGGACCTGCTCCTCGACCTGCGTGGTGACCTCGCCGCGGTGGCCGTGCGTGATGGCCAGGAAGCTGCCGGGGGCCAGCGGCGCCCGGAGCCTCGCCACGATCTCCGCCGGTCCCGCCTCGTCCGGGACGAAGTGCAGGATGGCCAGTAACAGCAGGCCCACCGGCCGGTCGAAGTCGATCCGGGCCTTCACCTCGGGGTCGTCCAGGATGCTCTCCGGCTCGCGTAAGTCGGCCTGGATGACCGTGGTCAGCGGGTTGTCGGCCAGCAGCGCCCGCGCGTGCGCGAGCACGATCGGGTCGTTGTCGACGTAGATGACGGTGGAGCCGGGCGCCGCGCGCTGGGCCACCTGGTGCACGTTCTCCTGCGTCGGGAGCCCGGAGCCGATGTCCAGGAACTGCCGGATGCCGCGGTCGGCCATCATCGTCACGGCCCGCGACAGCAGCCCGCGGTTGGCGCGGGTGAACTCCAGCACGTTCGGCATCGCGGCCACCACCTGGTCGGCGGCCTCGCGGTCCGCCGCGAAGTTGTCCTTGCCGCCGAGGTAGTAGTCGTACATCCGGGCCACGCTGGGCGTCTCGGGATCGACCGGCCACTCGGGGCGGTGCTCACCATTCACGGGAGGGACCTCCCTGTCCGGGTATCCGATCGCATGAGATTGTAGAGACGAAGCCGGACGTTTTCGATCATTTGCGACCTACAGCCCAAATAGGACCGTTCCAAGGACAGAACGCCCATCGAACGAGATGATCACGCGGGTGGCCGTCTCCTCGGCGGATCGGAGGACTCGGCGCCGTGCAGGTATTCCTCACCACCGACCGGCTGCTGCTGCGGCGGTTCACCGAGAACGACCTTGACGGCCTGGTCCGGCTCGACGGCGACCCGGAGGTCATGCGGTTCCTGACCGGCGGCCGGCCGACCCCCCGCGCCCACCTGAGGGACCAGACCCTCGCCAGGATCCTCGACTGGTACGAGCGGGGCGCGCTCAGCCGGTGGGCCGCGGTCGAGCGCTCCTCCGGCGACTTCATCGGCTGGCTGGCCCTCGAACCGGGCGACGGCCACGACGCCCGGCAGGCCGAACTCGGCTACTGCCTGCGCGCGGCCAGCTGGGGACGGGGATACGCCACCGAAGCGTCGCGGGCTCTGATCGCCAAGGCGTTCACCGACCTCGGCGTCCACCGCGTCTTCGCCCAGACCATGGCCGTCAACGCCGCCTCCCGCCGCGTCATGGAGAAGTCCGGCCTGACCTACCTGCGCACCTTCCACCGGCACTGGGACGACCCCATCCCCGGCACCGAACACGGCGAGGTCGAATACGAACTCCACCGCGCCGACTGGGCGCGCCGCCGCGACACCTGACCCTGCGGATTTCCGCGGCACGCGGGATGCGGCGAGGACGACGGAACCCGGCGGCCGCCCGATCGGAGGTGGCGAGGTGCCAGTGGCCGGGGCGAAGCGCGAGCAGGTAGGGCCCGGGGCGCGGGGGTTGGGGTCCTAGGGCCCTGAATCCGGAATCGGCTTTCTTCGAAGAATGGCTCGTGCGGCCCAAGGGATGGGTCGGGTCATAGAGGGGAATTCCCGGATGAAGAAGGCAGGGTTGACGCTCGCCGGTGTGGCCGTCCTCGGCACCGCGGCCGTGGTGGGGACGACGGTGGTGTCCGGCGGGGAGGCCAGGCCGACCACCAGTGTCGCGGCGAAGAAGGAGCTCGGCGCGCAGGCGGGAAAGGCCGGCGCGTCGGCGAAGAACGGCCTGAAGTGCACCGACAAGCGGGTCGCGCGCGGGAAGCGGCACTTCGCCGGAACCTGGACCCGCTGGGAGAACCAGGACCCGTGGACCGTCTCGGGATGGGGCCCCGGCACCATGAACGCCGCGACCTCGTACACGGTGGGGCACACGGTCACCATCTCGTACGGCGCCACGGTCGAGAGCATCAACGCCACCCTCGGATACCAGGCCAACAAGCAGTGGCAGAGGAGCCTCGGGTACACGCCGACGCTGAAGGAGAAGAAGCACTACCGGCTCGACATCGGCCGGGCCTACAAGATCTACCAGTTCGACGTGTACGAGCCGACCGGCAGGTGGATGGCCGACCTGTCCGGGACGGGGCGCAGCCAGTGCGTCGGCCTCCACGACGTGTACGTGGGCAAGGGCAAGGCGCTCTACTTCTGGAAGCTCGACCACCGCCTCAGCGTCACCCCCAAGAAGAAGCGCTGACCGGCGCCGCTGGACAAAATAGGTAGACCGGTCTACTTTTTCGCCATGACGTTGAGCGAGGGTGCGGCCGGCGAGGCCATGGTCCTGGGGGCGACGGGGTTCATCGGCCGGTGGCTGGTGGCGGAGCTGCTGGAACGGGGGCGGCCGGTCGTCGCGGCCGTCCGGGGCGGCGGTGTGCGCGGCGGTGAGCTGCGGGGATGGTTGCGGGAGCACGGCGTCGACGACCAGGGGCTGCTGGTCGTCGACGCCGACATCACGCGGCCGGACCTCGGGCTGGACGACGAGGCCCGCGACCGCCTGAAGGCCGTGCGGGACGTCTTCAACGCCGCCGCGCTGTTCCGGTTCGGGCTGGGACGGGAGGAGGCGCGGCGGGCGAACGTCGACGGCGCCGTGAACGTCGTGCGGTGGGCCGCCGCGCTTCCCCGGCTGCGGCGTCTCGTCCACGTGTCCGGGTACCGCGTGGCCTCCGAGGGGAGGCTCACCCATCCGGTGCCCGCGAAGGAATTGGACGCGCTGTACCGGCGGCTTGGCGCGTACGAGGCGTCCAAGCTCGAAGGGGACGCCGCCGTACGCGCGGTCGCGCGGGAGGAGAAGGTGCCCCTCACCGCGGTCCATCCGGCGACCGTGATCGGGGACTCGGTCACCGGAGAGGCCGGGCAGTACATCGGGCTCGCCGAGATGGTGCGGGATCTCTGGGGCGGGCGCCTGCCCGCGCTGGCCGGGTCGCGGCGCACGTTCGTGCCCGTGGTCACCGTCGACCACCTGGCCCGCTTCATGGCCGCCGTGCCCGAGTACGACGAGGAGCCCTACCGCGCTCACTGGGTCCTGGACGACGCCACGCCGCACCTGCCCGACCTGGTCGGGCTTCTGGCGCGGCACCTCGGTGTGCGTCCGCCCCGGGTGACGCTGCCGGTCGGGCTGGTGCGGCGGCTGCCGCGTGCGCTCACCGGGGTCGAGCCCGAGACGCTCTCCTTCCTGTCCGAGGAGCGCTACGACACCTCCTCGGCCGGCGTGCTGGCCGGGAAGGCGGGACTGAGCCATCCGCCCGTGGAGGACGCGCTCCGGCGCTGGGCCGACCGGCTGGTCGCCGACCGCTTCGGGGCTTAGTTCTCAGGCAGGGGGGCGGCCGGTGAGGCGGGTCGTGAGGGCGGCGGCCGTCGCGCGCACCTGGGCCGCCAGGGCGGGCCACGCCGGTTCGGGGTGGTCCTCGCGGCGGAACGTCACCGTGATCGCGGCGGTGGGGCGGCCGGTGTGGTCGAAGGCGCAGGCGGCGATGCTCGCGAAGCCCTCGGTGATGTGGCCGTCCTCGACCGCCCAGCCGCGGCGCGCGTCCTCGGCGAGGGTGCGGCGCAGGTCGCGCAGGGTGGCGGGGCCCCGGCCGGTGCGGTCCACGAAGCGGCCGGGGAACAGGGCCCTGACCTGGGCGGGCGGCAGGTACGCCAGGATCGAGCGGCCGCTCGCGGTGAGCTGGGCGGGCATCCGGACGCCGACGTCGGTGACCAGGGTGGCGTGCCGGGGCGGCTGCTCCTTCAGCAGGTAGAGGGTCTCGGCGCCGTGCAGGACGCCGAGCTGCGCGATCTCGCCGACGCGGTCGACCAGGCGGCGCAGGAGGGGGCGGGCGAGGCGTTCCAGGGGCTCGTGGCGCAGGTAGGCGGAGCCGATCTCGAAGGCGGCGACGCCGAGGCCCCAGCGGCGCTCCTCGGGGATGGAGGTGACGAAGCCGTCCTCGGCCATCGCGGTGAGCAGGTGGTACGCGCTGGAGCGGGGGATGCCGAGCTCGCGGGCGATCGCCGAGGCGGGCAGGGGGCCGGGCGCGGCCGCCAGGAGGCGCAGCACCGCGAGGGCGCGGCGGGCGGCGGGGACCTGGCTCATGCTCCGAGTGTCTCGTATACGAGACACAGAGCGCGGGCCGGGGCTGGGGCATCGGCCCCGGACGCGCTCCAATGGTGGGTATGGGTTTTGGTATGGGGGACGCAGGCGTCGAGGTCGGGCCGGAACCGCTGGCGTTCGAGCAGGTCGCGGCGGTGGCGCGGGACGGGGCCAAGGTGGCGCTGTCCGACGGGGCGCTGAAGCTGATCGGTGAGGCGCGGGCCCACATCGAGGAGCTGTCGGCGCGCCCGACGCCGGTCTACGGCGTCTCGACGGGCTTCGGGGCGCTCGCCACGCGGCACATCGCGCCCGAGCTGCGGGCCCAGCTCCAGCTGAACATCGTCCGGTCGCACGCGGCGGGGTCGGGGGCCGAGGTCGAGCGCGAGGTGGTCCGGGCACTGATGCTGCTCCGGCTGCGCACGCTCGCGACGGGACGGACCGGCGTCCAGCCCGTCACCGCGAGGACCCTGGCCGCGCTGCTCAACGCCGGCATCACCCCGCAGGTCTTCGAGTACGGCAGCCTCGGCTGCTCCGGCGACCTGGCGCCGCTCGCCCACGTGGCCCTCGCGCTGATCGGTGAGGGGTCGGTCCGGGACGCCGCCGGCGAGCTCAGGCCGGCGGCCGACGCCCTGCGGGACGCGGGCATCACGCCGGTCGAGCTCGGCGCCAAGGAGGGGCTCGCCCTGCTGAACGGCACGGACGGGATGCTCGGCATGCTCGTCCTGGCCATCGGCGATCTGCGGAGGCTGCTCACCGCGGCCGACGTCGCCGCCGCGATGAGCGTCGAGGCGCTGCTCGGCACCGACCGCGTCTTCGCCGCCGACCTGCAGAACCTGCGGCCCCACCCCGGCCAGGCCGCCTCGGCCGCGAACCTGCGGGCGCTGCTGGCCGACTCGCAGATCATGGAGTCGCACCGGGGCCCCGACTGCACCCGCGTGCAGGACGCCTACTCGCTGCGCTGCGCCCCGCAGGTGCACGGGGCCGCCCGCGACACCCTCGCGCACGCCGAGCTGGTCGCGGGACGGGAGCTGGCGTCCGCCGTGGACAACCCCGTCGTCCTCCCCGACGGACGGGTCGAGTCGAACGGCAACTTCCACGGCGCCCCGGTCGCCTACGTGCTGGACTTCCTCGCGGTCCCGGCGGCCGACGTCGCCTCGATGTCCGAGCGCCGCACCGACCGGATGCTCGACAAGGGCCGCTCCGCCGGGCTGCCCGCCTTCCTCGCCGACGACCCCGGCGTCGACTCCGGCCACATGATCGCCCAGTACACGCAGGCGGCGATCGTGTCGGAGCTCAAGCGCCTCGCCGTGCCCGCGAGCGCCGACTCGATCCCGAGCTCGGCCATGCAGGAGGACCACGTCTCGATGGGGTGGGGCGCGGCCCGCAAGCTGCGCCGCGCGGTGGCCGGCCTCGCGCAGGTCGTCGCCGTCGAGATCCTCACCGCCGCGCGGGCGCTGGAGCTGCGCACCCCGCTGCTTCCCGGCCCGGCCACCGCCGCCGTGGTCGCCCGGCTCCGCGAGGCCGTCCCGCCGCCCGGCCCGGACCGCTACCTCGCCCCCGAGATCGCCGCCGCGACCGCGCTGGTCCGGGACGGCTCACTGGTCGCCGCCGCCGAGGCCGTCACCGGCCCGCTCTCCTGAAGGAGTCCCACATGTCCGGTCCCCGTCCCGTCCGCGCCCCGCGCGGCACCTCGCTGACCGCCGCCAAGGGGTGGCCGCAGGAGGCCGCCCTGCGCATGATCCAGAACAACCTCGACCCCGAGGTCGCCGAGCACCCCGACGAGCTGGTCGTCTACGGCGGGTCGGGGAAGGCGGCCCGGAGCTGGGACGCCTTCGACGGCATCGTCCGGTCGCTGTCCGCCCTGGAGGGGGACGAGACGCTGCTCGTCCAGTCCGGCAAGCCGGTCGGGATCTTCCAGACGCACGAGTGGGCGCCGCGCGTGCTCATCGCGAACTCCAACCTCGTTCCGCAGTGGGGCACGTGGGAGGAGTTCCGCCGCCTGGAGTCGCTCGGCCTGACGATGTTCGGCCAGATGACCGCCGGGTCGTGGATCTACATCGGGACGCAGGGCATCCTGCAGGGCACCTACGAGACGTTCGCCGCCGTCGCCGAGAAGCGGTTCGGCGGCACCCTCGCCGGGACGATCACCCTGACCGCCGGGCTCGGCGGGATGGGCGGCGCGCAGCCCCTCGCCGTCACGATGAACGGCGGCGTCGCGATCTGCGTCGAGTGCGACCCGTCCCGGATCGAGCGGCGGGTCGAGCACCGCTACTGCGACGTGCGGGCGGGCTCGCTGGACGAGGCGCTGCGGCTCGCCGAGGAGGCGAAGGCCGAACGCAGGCCGCTGTCGGTCGCGGTGCTGGGCAACGCCGCCGACATCGTCCCCGAACTGCTGCGGCGCGGCGCCCCGATCGACATCGTCACCGACCAGACCAGCGCGCACGACCCGCTCGCCTACCTGCCGCAGGGCGTCGCGTTCGAGGACATGGCCGCCGAGCGCGACAAGGACCGCGACGGGTTCATCGCCAGGGCCCGCGCGTCGATGGCCGTCCACGTCGAGGCCATGGTCGGCTTCCAGGACGCGGGCGCCGAGGTGTTCGACTACGGCAACTCCATCCGGGGCGAGGCGCAGCTCGCCGGGTACGCGCGCGCGTTCGCGTTCCCCGGGTTCGTGCCCGCCTACATCCGGCCGCTGTTCTGCGAGGGCAAGGGGCCGTTCCGGTGGGCGGCGCTGTCGGGCGACCCGAAGGACATCGCCCGCACCGACCAGGCGATCCTCGACCTGTTCCCCGACAACGAGCCGCTGACCCGGTGGATCCGGATGGCGAAGGAGAAGGTCCACTTCCAGGGCCTGCCGTCGCGGATCTGCTGGCTCGGCTACGGCGAGCGCGACAAGGCGGGCGAGGTGTTCAACGACCTGGTCGCGCGCGGTGAGATCAGCGCGCCGATCGTGCTCGGCCGCGACCACCTCGACTGCGGGTCGGTCGCCAGCCCGTACCGGGAGACCGAGGGCATGAAGGACGGGTCGGACGCGATCGCCGACTGGCCGCTGCTGAACGCCATGCTCAACACCTCCTCCGGTGCGACGTGGGTGTCGATCCACCACGGCGGCGGCGTCGGCATCGGCCGCTCCATCCACGCCGGCCAGGTCTGCGTCGCCGACGGCACGGCCCTCGCCGGGGAGAAGCTCCGGCGCGTCCTGACCAACGACCCCGGCACCGGCGTCATGCGGCACGTCGACGCCGGCTACGAGCGGGCGGCGGAGGTCGCGGACGAGCGCGGCGTGCGCATCCCCATGCGGCCATGAGCTTCGAGGAGATGTGGGCGGAGCTGCTGCCCGTCGGGCGGGACGCGGCGACCGGCGGCTACCACCGGTTCGCGTGGACGCCGCCGGAGCTGGAGTGCCGCGCCTGGTTCGCCGACGAGGCCCGCCGCCGCGGCCTCGACCTCGAGCACGACCCCAACGGGAACACGGTCGCCTGGTGGTACCCGGAGGACGGGACCCGCACGGGCGCCGTCCTGACCGGCAGCCATCTCGATTCCGTTCCCGGCGGGGGAGCGTTCGACGGGCCGCTCGGCATCGTGTCGGCGTTCGCGGCGGTCGACCTGCTCCGCGAGCGCGGCGTCCGGCCGGCCCGGCCGATCGGGATCGCGGCGTTCGCCGAGGAGGAGGGCGCGCGGTTCGGGGTGGCGTGCCTCGGCTCCCGGCTGCTGGCCGGGGCGATCGACCCGGCCCGGGCGCGCGGCCTCACCGACGCCGACGGGCACACGTTCGCCGAGGTCGTCCACAACGCCGGGCTCGACCCGCACGCGATCGGCCCGGACGAGGACCTGCTCGGGCGGATCGCCTGCTACGTCGAGCTGCACGTCGAGCAGGGCAGGGCGCTGGACGTCCCGGTCGGCGTCGCGAGCGCGATCGTGCCGCACGGCCGGTGGCGGTTCGACTTCGCGGGCGAGGGCAACCACGCCGGGACGACCGGGCTGCCCGACCGGCGCGACCCGATGCTGCCGTTCGCGCACATGGTCATCGCCGCGCGGGAGGCCGCCGAGCGCAACGGGACCGTCGCGACGGTCGGGAAGGTCCGGGTCGAGCCGAACGGCGTGAACGCGATCCCGTCGGCGGTCACCGCCTGGCTGGACGCCCGGGGCCCCGCCGACGACGCCGTCCGCCGGACGGTGCTGGAGGTCGACGAGGCCGCGCGGGTCGCGGCGCGCCCGCACCGGGTGAGCGTCGACCTCGCCGAGGAGTCCTACACCGAGATCGTCGACTTCAACCTGGCGCTGCGCGACCGGGTCGGGTCGGCGCTCGGCGGCGTCCCCGTCCTGCCGACCGGCGCCGGCCACGACGCGGGCGTCCTGTCGGCGCGGCTGCCGACCGCGATGTTGTTCGTGCGGAACCCGAGCGGGGTGTCGCACGCGCCCGAGGAGTTCGCCGAGCCGTCCGACCGCCTGGCCGGGGTCGAGGCCCTCGCCGCGGTACTGGACGACCTGGCGCGGGGGTAGGGATTCCGTTATGCAGTGGCATGCCCAGTTCGCCTGGCTAGGCGACGGCGTCGCGGCCGACGTGCTCATCGAGGCCGACGGCGAGCGGATCACACGCGTCACCCCCGGGGTCCCGGCGGCGCCGGGCGCCCCGCACCTCCCCGGCCTCACCCTGCCGGGCCTCGCCAACGCCCACTCCCACGCGTTCCACCGCGCGCTGCGCTCCCGCGTCCAGGCGCACTCCGGGACGTTCTGGACGTGGCGCGAGCAGATGTACCAGGTCGCCGACCGGCTCGACCCGGACTCCTACCGCGCGCTGGCGACCGCGGTGTTCGCCGAGATGGCCCTCGCGGGGATCAGCTGCGTCGGCGAGTTCCACTACCTGCACCACCGTCCGGGCGGCGCCCCCTACGGGGACCCGAACGCGATGGGCGAGGCGCTGATCGCCGCCGCGTCCGACGCGGGCATCCGCATCACCCTCCTCGACGCCTGCTACCTGACCGGCGGCATCGGCCGGCCGCTCGCCGGGCCGCAGCTGCGGTTCGGGGACGGCACCGCGGGCGACTGGGCGCGGCGCGTCGACAGCCTGCACGAGCAGACCGGAAAGGCGGGACGGTCCCACGCCCGCGTCGGCGCCGCGATCCACTCCGTCCGGGCCGTGCCGCGCGAGCAGCTGCGCGCCGTCGCCTCGTGGGCGCGGGAGCGCCGCGCGCCGCTGCACGTCCACCTGTCCGAGCAGCCCGCCGAGAACCGCGACTGCCAGGACGCCTACGGCATGACGCCGACCCGCCTGCTCGCCGAGGCCGGGGCGCTCGGCGCGCTCACCACGGCCGTGCACGCCACGCACCTGTCCGAGGACGACATCGGCCTGCTCGGGACGACGATGACCGGCGTGTGCATGTGCCCGACCACCGAACGGGACCTCGCCGACGGCATCGGCCCAGCCCGCGCCCTGGCGGACGCGGGCTCCCCGATCTGCCTCGGCTCCGACCAGCACGCCGTCGTCGACCTGTTCGAGGAGGCCCGCGCGGTCGAGCTGGACGAGCGGCTCCGCACCCGCGTCCGGGGCCACTGGACGGCCGGCGAGCTGCTCGCCGCCGCCACCTCGGGCGGCCACTCCGGGCTCGGCTGGCCCGAGGCGGGACGGCTGGAGCCCGGCGCCTACGCCGACCTCGTCACCGTCGCCCTCGACTCGGTCCGCACCGCCGGCGCGGGCCCGGACCACGCCGCCGAGGCCGCCGTGTTCGCCGCCACCGCCGCGGACGTGCGGCACGTCGTCGTCTCCGGCCGCCAGATCGTCCACGACGGCCGGCACCTGCTGGTCGAGGACGTCCCCGGCGCGCTGGCCCGCTCCATCGCCTCCGCCGCCGCGGACCCGCCCCGTGAGATCCTTCGCCGATGAGCACGGTCATCACCAACATCGGAGAGCTCGTCACCAACGACCCCGCCGTCCCCGATCGCCAGGGCGGCGGCCTGGCCGTCGTCCGCGACGCCGCGCTGGTGATCGAGGACGGCGCGGTCGCGTGGACGGGCCCGTCCTCCTCCGCGCCCGCCGCCGACGAGTCGTTCGACGCCGCCGGGCGGGCGGTGCTGCCCGGCTTCGTGGACTCCCACGCCCACCTGGTGTTCGCCGGTGAGCGCGCCGAGGAGTTCGCCGCCCGCATGAGCGGCGAGAAGTACGCCGCGGGCGGCATCCGCACGACCGTCGAGCGCACCCGCGCCGCGTCCGACGACGAGCTGCGCGCCAACGTGCGCCGCCTCGTGGACGAGATGGCGCGGCAGGGCGTCACGACCGTGGAGTGCAAGTCCGGCTACGGCCTCACGGTCGAGCAGGAGGCGCGCGCCGTGCGCATCGCCGCCGAGTACGCCGACGAGGTCACCTACCTGGGCGCCCACGTCGTCCCCGCCGAGTACGCGGGCGACGCCGCCGGGTACGCGCATCTCGCCGCCACCGACATGCTCGCCGCCTGCGCCCCGCACGCCCGGTGGGTGGACGTCTTCTGCGAGGAGGGCGCCTTCGACGCCGACCAGGCCCGGGAGGTCCTCACGGCGGGCGTCAAGGCCGGCCTGTCGCCGCGCCTCCACGCGAACCAGCTCACGCAGGGGCCCGCCGTGCGGCTGGCGGTCGAGCTGGAGGCCGCTTCCGCCGACCACTGCACGTTCCTCAGCGACGCCGACGTGGACGCGCTGGCGTCGTCCCGGACGGTCGCGACGCTCCTGCCCGGCGTCGAGTTCTCGACCCGCCAGCCCTACCCGGACGCCCGCCGCCTCCTGGACGCCGGAGCCACCGTCGCCCTCGCCACCGACTGCAACCCCGGATCCTGCTACAGCTCCAGCATGGCGTTCTGCGTCGCCGTGGCCGTCCGCGACATGCGCATGACGCCCGCCGAGGCGGTCTGGTCGGCGACCGCGGGCGGCGCCCGGGCCCTGCGACGCACCGACGTGGGGCACCTGGCGCCCGGCGCCCGCGCCGACGTCCACGTCCTCGACGCCCCGTCCTACATCCACCTCGCATACCGCCCGGGCGTACCCCAGACCTACGCCGTGTGGAAGCAGGGCCGTCGGGTAGAGGGCCTCCTGTAGTCGACTGTGGAGGCCCCTAGATGGCGGAGTTCCTGACGGACATCAAGACCCTGCGCGAGCGTGCTCGGCAGGAGATCGACAAAGGCCCGATCACCGAGGCGTACGGGGCGGACGTCCAGCGCGTGATCCAGGTCTGCAACGAGGCCCTGGCCACGGAGATCGTGTGCGTGCTGCGGTACAAGCGGCACTACTACACGGCCACCGGCATCCACGCCGAGACCGTCGCGAGCGAGTTCCTCCAGCACGCGGCCGAGGAGCAGCAGCACGCCGACATGCTGGCCGAGCGGATCGTCCAGCTCGGCGGCGAGCCCGACTTCTCCCCGGACACCCTCACCACCCGCGCGCACGCCGAGTACAACGCCAGCCTCGACCTCGTCGAGATGCTCAAGGAGGACCTGGTGGCGGAGCGGATCGCCATCGCGTCCTACACCGAGATCATCCAGTGGCTCGGCGACGGCGACCCCACCACCAAGCGCGTCTTCGAGCAGATCCTCGCGCAGGAGGAGGAGCACGCCGACGACCTGCGCGGCTTCCTGGAGCGCTTCCCGAAGTCCTAGCCGGGCAGATAGCGCCGGGCGGCCCTCACGAGGGGGGCCCGCCCGGCGCTGACGTAGTCGGTCGAGACGGCCTCGGCGACGAAGAGGGTGTGGTCGCCCGCCTCGACGGTCTGGCGGGTCTCGCACTCCAGGGCCGAGACGCCCCTGTCGGGGACGAGGGCGCCGGAGTGCTCGCCGCGGTGGTGCGGCTCGCTCGCCAGCAGGATGCGAGCGCTCGGGCGTCCCTCGGCGGCGAACCGGCCGGCTAGGGCCCGCTGGTCCGCGGACAGGATCGTCGCGGCCCAGCGCGGGCTCCGGCCGAGCACCTCGGTGAGGTAGGACGAGGACGCCACGCTCGCCAGCACCATCGGCGGATCCAGCGACACCGACATGAACGAGGTGATCGTGGTGCCGAGGTCGTCGCGGCCGTCGCGGACGGTCAGCACGACCACGCCGGTGGCGAAGGCCGCGACGGCCTCGACGAAGTCGGCGCTCAGCGGATCTCCCAGGCGCCGGGCAGGGTGAGCGGGCCCGCGGAGGGCAGGCCGAGCCGCGCGGCGAGCCCGCCGAGGGAGCCCCACCCGTCGAAGCGCGCGGACGCGGCGGTGCGGTCCTCGCTGGACTCCGGCGGGCGCAGCCGCTCCAGCGGCGAGGTGTGCGGGTAGATCCGGACCGGCGCGTCGGAGGCCATGCCGGCCTTCTTGCGGGCGAGGTCCAGGGCGAGGTCGATGCCGCCGAGCTCGTCGACGAGGCCGCGCTCGCGCGCGTCCGCGCCCGTCCAGACCCGGCCCCGGGCCAGCTCGTGGACGCGCTCGCGGGACAGGTCGCGGCCCTCGGCGACCTTCGCGGTGAAGTCGTCGTAGATCCGGTCGAGGGAGGCGTTGACGCGCTCCCACTCGGAGTCGCTGAAGTCCTTGGTGGCGCTGAACATGCGCGCGTGGTCGCCGTCGGCGACCGAGCCGAGGCCGACGCCGACCCGCTCCAGCAGGTCGTTGACCACGGCCTTGCCGACCACGACGCCGATCGAGCCGGTGATGGTCCCGGGCTGCGCCACGATCGTGTCGGCGGCCATCGAGACGTAGTAGCCGCCGGACGCGGCGACGTTGCCCATGGACACGATCACGGGCTTGCCGGCGCGGCGGGCGAGGACGACCTCGCGCCAGATCGAGTCGGAGGCGACGGCGGAGCCGCCCGGGCTGTTGACGCGGAACACGATCGCCTTGACCCGGTCGTCCTTCACGGCGGCGCGGAACGCGGCGCCGATCGTGTCCGAGCCCATCGCGGGCCCCGAGTTCGGGAGCGGGCCGCCGCGGCCGCTGCGGCCGAGCCGGATCGGCCCCTGCCCGTTGATGAAGGCGACGACGTCCTGCTTGCCGGGCTGCGGGAGGCGGTTGGCCAGGCCGTGCGCGCGGTTGTAGCGGGAGACGTAGCGCAGCTGCGCCTCCTCGCCGAACTCCTTCCGCAGGCCGCCGTAGATCTCGTCGCGGTAGGCGAGGCCGTCGACCAGGCCCTCCTCCAGCGCCTCGGCGGCCAGCAGCGGGCCGCGGTCGGTGAGCTCGCGGACCTTCTCCTCCGCCAGGCCGCGGGAGGCGGCGATCCCGGCGGTGATCTGCTCGCCGAGCGAGGTGACGAGGCGCTGCGACGACTCCTCGTGCTCGGGCGTGTAGGTCTTCTCCATGAACGTGTTCGCCATGGTCTTGTACTCGTAGCGCTTGGCGAACCGCGGCCGCACGCCCGCCTTCTCCAGCGCGCCGGCGAAGAAGGGCTCCTCGATCGCGACGCCGGTGAGCCCGACCTCGCCGGTGGGCTGCAGGTAGACCTTGTCGAACCCGGTGGCCAGATAGAACGGGACGGTGCCGCGGCCTCCCTCGCCGAACGTCTCGGCCCAGGCGACGGTGTGCTTGCCCGCGTCCCGCAGGCTCTGCACGGCCTCGCGCAGTTCCTGGGCGAGCGCCAGCCCGACGGTGCCGCTGACCTTCACGACGAGTGCGCGCACCCGGCTGTCGGAGCGGGCGCGGCGCAGCCCGTCCAGGACGTCCCGCAGGCCCGGCCGGCGCATGGACAGGAACGCCGAGACGGGGTCGGCGGGCGCGGTCTCGACGATGCCCTCGGTGAGGTCGAGCTCCAGGATCAGCGGGGCCGTCCGCCGGTCGCGGGCCTGTTTGATCACGTTGACGACTGTGCCGGGATCCACCATGGGCCCAGCCTATGCGCTCGCCGGGCGCCGTTCCCGCCGCCCGGGCGGGCCCGGGCCGGGCGGGACGGGCTCAGCGGGCGAACGCCTTGTTGGGGATCACGCCGGCCGACGCCTGGGCGACCGGGCGGCCGCGCCCGTCGGTGACCACCGCGTTGGAGACCATGCGGGTGGCGCCGGGGTGCACGCACGTCCCGGTCACCGTGTAGGTCTCGTCGGCCCGGACGCCGCGCAGGTAGTCGACGTTCAGGTTGAGGGTGAGCATCGGCATGAAGTGCTCGCAGGTGCTGCTCGCCGCGAGGCAGACCGCGTTGTCGAGGATCATCGCGATGTAGCCGCCGTGCACCGTGCCGCCGGGGTTGCAGAGCCGTTCGCCCGGCGTCCACTCGATGACGACCCGGCCCGGTTCGGCGGAGGCGATGTCCTGCCCGATGTAGTCGTTGATGTCGGAGATCTGCGGGAACCGTCCGTCCGCCATCGCCCGGATCAGCTCGGCGCCCGACAGGGTGTTCCACAGGTCCTGGGGGGTCGCCTCGACGCTCAACTCGCTCTCCTTGATCACGGTGACCCCCGAATCGTATTCGGCGAGGCGGGTGAGGGCACTGTGCCCTTCGTCACGGGTCCGCGGCGCTATCGTCGGACGCATGGGAGACGGCGACGGCTGGGCCGGCTGCGGCTTGGGGCACACGCACTGGGGACGGTTCGGCGCCGCGGGCCTTCTGGCCTACCACCGCGACTCCTCCGGCCAGACGTGGGTGCTGCTCCAGCAGCGCGCGTGGTGGGGCCTCGGCGGCGGGACGTGGGGCATGTTCGGCGGCGCGCTGCACAGCCACGAGGACGTCGTCACCGGCGCGCTGCGCGAGACGTCCGAGGAGTGCACGCTCGACACGACGACGGTCCGCGTCCACGGGACGAGCGTGGAGGACCACGGCGGATGGTCGTTCACCTCGGTCGTGGGCTCGCTGCCGGAGCGCGCGCACGTGCTGCCCGCGTCGCGGGAGACGCGCGGGGCCGAGTGGGTGCGCGAGGAAGAGGTCACCGGCCGCAAGCTGTTCGAGCCGTTCGCGCGGTGCTGGCCCCGCGTGCGGGAGGCGATGCGCGGGGTCGTCCTCGTCGTGGACGCGGCGAACGTCGTGGGCGCCCGCGCCGACGGCTGGTGGAAGGACAGGGCGGGCGCGAACGCGCGGCTCCGCGACGACCTGAAGCGCCTCGACGGCGGCGTGCGCGGCCTGCCGAGCGGCCTGTTCCCCTACGACCGCTGCTTTCCGGAGGTCGTCCTGGTCGTTGAGGGCGCGGCGCGGAGCGTCGCCGACGAGCCGGTCGACGGCCTGCGGGTCGTGGCCGCGCCCGGCAGCGGCGACGACGCGATCGTCGACCTCGTCCGGCGGGGCGCCCCGGACAAGGACCACCTGGTGGTCACGGCCGACCGGGAGCTGCGCGCCCGCTGCGAGGAGGCGGGCGCCGCCGTCGTCGGCCCCCGCTGGCTCCTCGAACGCCTCTAGCCGTTCAGTTCTCTACGCGGTGGCCGGCGTCGCGCAGCGCCCCCGCCGCCGCCTCCGACCGGTGCTCCGGGACGAGCACGAGGTCGGAGTGGTACGTCGAGACGACGAAGACGGGCACGCCGGCCTCGGCCAGCGGCCCCACGACGCCGGCGAGCACGCCGGGCGTGGCGAGACCGCCGTCCGGGTCGCCGTAGAAGCCGACCCACCGCTCCGTCTCGGCGAACGGCGAGGCGTCCCGGATCACGGTGAGGCCCTCGGGAGCGCGGATGAGCGCGACCCACTCGTCGTCCTCCGGGAACGTCGCGTGCGGGAGGTGCTCCACCATGAACTGGCCGGGGACGATGTGCAGGCGCATCCCGTCACCCTATTCAGGGACGAGCCACACCGCCCCCAGGGGCGGGACGCGCATCTCCGCCGACGCGGGCAGCCCGTGCCACGGCTCCGGCGCCGCCTCGACCCGCCCGAGGTTGCCGACGCCGCTGCCGCCGTACTCGTAGGCGTCGGTGTTGACGAGTTCGCGCCACCGGCCCACGCGGGGGAGGCCCACCCGGTAGTTCTCGTGCGGGTTCCCGGCGAAGTTGACGACGCACGCCACGACGGGCGGCTCGCCGCCGTCCGGGGCCGTCCCGTAGCGCAGGTAGGACAGGGTGTTGCCGCCGGCGTCGTTGCCGTCGATCCAGCGGAACCCGTCGTGGTCGCTGTCGCGCGTCCACAGCGCGGGCTCGCCCTGGTACGCGTGGTTCAGGTCGCGCACGAGCCTCTGCAGCCCGAGATGGTTGGCCCCCTCGGAGGCGTTGTCCAGCAGCCACCAGTCCAGCGGGCGCTCCTCCGCCCATTCGGCGCCCTGCCCGAACTCCTGCCCCATGAACAGCAGCTGCTTGCCGGGATGCGACCACATGTAGGCCAGCAGCGCCCGCAGCCCGGCGAACTGCTGCCAGGAGTCGCCCGGCATCTTGCTCAGGAGCGAGCCCTTGCCGTGGACGACCTCGTCGTGCGACAGCGGCAGGACGTAGTTCTCCGAGAACGCGTACACCAGCGAGAACGTGATCTCGTTGTGGTGGTAGTGCCGGAACACCGGCTCGTGACGCAGGTATTCGAGCGTGTCGTGCATCCAGCCCATGTTCCACTTGAACCCGAACCCGAGCCCGCCGAGATGGGTCGGGCGGGAGACCCCGGGCCACGCCGTGGACTCCTCCGCGATCGTCATGATGCCGGGGTTGCGCTTGTAGACCGTCGCGTTCATCTCCTGGAGGAAGGAGATGGCCTCCAGGTTCTCCCGCCCGCCGTAGATGTTGGGCGTCCACTCGCCTTCCTTGCGCGAGTAGTCGAGGTACAGCATCGAGGCGACGGCGTCCACGCGCAGCCCGTCGATGTGGAACTCCTCCAGCCAGAACGACGCGTTCGCCACGAGGAAGTTGCGGACCTCGGCGCGGCCGAAGTTGAACACGAGCGTCCCCCAGTCGGGGTGCTCGCCGCGCTTCGGATCGTCGTGCTCGTAGAGGGCGGTGCCGTCGAACCGGGCCAGCGCCCACTCGTCCTTCGGGAAGTGGGCGGGCACCCAGTCCATGATGACGCCGATACCGGCCTGGTGGAGGCGGTCGATGAGGTACCGGAAGTCGTCGGGGTCGCCGAACCGGGCCGTGGGCGCGTAGTAGGACGTCACCTGGTAGCCCCAGGACGGTCCGTAGGGGTGTTCGGTGACCGGAAGCAACTCCACGTGCGTGAAGCCCATGTCGCTGACGTACTGCGTCAGCTCCTCCGCCAGCTCCCGGTAGCCGAGCCCGGGACGCCACGACCCGAGGTGCACCTCGTAGGCGCTCATGGGCTCGTGCAGCCAGTCGTGCTCCTTGCGCGCGTCCATCCACGCGCCGTCCTCCCACTCGTAGGAGGAGGTGAAGACGCGGGACGCCGTCGCGGGCGGGGTCTCGGTGGCCTGGGCCATCGGGTCGGCCTTGGCGCGCCACACGCCGTCGGCCCCGAGGATCTCGTACTTGTAGCGCGTGCCGTCGCCGACGCCCGGGACGAACAGCTCCCACACGCCGGTGGAGCCGAGCGACCGCATGGGGTACGCGCGGCCGTCCCAGTGGTTGAAATCGCCGACCACCCGCACGCCCCGCGCCGTCGGCGCCCACACCGCGAAGGCCGTCCCCTCCACCGTGCCGAGAGCGGACGCGTAGGAGCGGACGCGGGCGCCCAGCGCGCGCCACAGCTCCTCGTGCCGTCCCTCGCCGATCAGGTGCAGGTCGAGCTCGCCGAGCGTCGGCAGATGGCGGTAGGGGTCGTCCTGGATCGTCTCGACGCCGTCTCCGTAGGTGACGGCGAGCCGGTAGTCGGGGACGGCGAGAGGGGCCCGGTCCTTCTCGGCGCCGGCGAGCGACGTGCCGGCGGGCAGCGTCCCGACGAACACGCCCTGGTGGAAGTGCCGGAGCGGGTGGCGGTCGCCGCTGGGCAGCACGACCTCGACCTTCTCGGCGAGCGGGCGCAACGCCCGCACCGCCACCCCGTCCCGACCGGGATGCGCCCCGAGGACGCCGTGTGGATCATGGTGGTCGCCGCCGACGAGTCGATCGATCTCCGCGCGCGTCACCCGTGCCATGACGTCATGGCCTCCCGTCACTGAGCCGTTTACCCCAAGAGGTTGCCCCGAGAACGGGCGCTCTCACATGACGGACCGACCTGTTTTCGCGAACCCGGCATTCCGGTGCGGATGTTGCGGCCGCACGGCCGGCACGACTCTTCGTCGTGGGGTCGCGCCGAATGTGCCGTCCGTGCGGCCACGTCTACCTCGCCCCAGGGGTGACCCCGACCCCACCGCCCTGGGCTCCATTCCTGTGTCACCTGAGCGACACAGGTACCTTCCGTACCGGCCTGTCCCAGCCCGGTCCGCCCCCGCGCGCGGACCGGGCCGCCCCGACTCTCCCGCCTCCCGTCACCGTTCTCCGGGCTCCCCGCGCGCCTGGTCGAGCAGCACCCGCCGGAGCCCCTCCGAGTCGTCCGCGGCCACCGTCATCGCACATCCCGCCTGGAGTTGCGCATCGGTGAGGTCGCCGCTGCGGGTCGCGTACCAGCGCCCCGCGTCGCTGCGCCACACCTGCCAACCCGGAAACTCGCCCTCGATGGCCGCCTTCAGATCCTCGAAGTCGCCCATCAAGGTCGTCCCTTCCCCGAGGCCGCTCTTCTGTATACAAAAGTCTTACTCGGCCTGAGAGGTGTCAAGCTGTCCGTAAGCGGACCGTGCCCCCGCGGATAGCGCCTGGAAGGTATGGATGACTGGAGGGGCGAGCAGGATCGAACGCGGCGTCGAACGCTGTTCGAACGTGGCCGCGGGCAGGAGGCCGGGGGGCGCGCCCGAGGAGAGGGAGGTGACGCCGGTGCCGGAGCGTCCCGCCTACCTGCGCATCGCCGACACCCTGCGAGAGGGGATCCGGGACGGCAGCCTCCCGCCGGGGACGCGGCTGCCGACCCTGGCCGAGCTGTGCGACGTCCACGGCGTCTCGGAGATCGTCGTGCGGCAGGCCGTCGCGCTGCTGCGCGGCGAGGGCCTGGTGGAGACCCGCCGCGGCGGAGGCACGCGCGTCCGGACCGTCCCGCCGGCCCGCCGCGTGGCGATGGACCGCTACCGCGCGGTGGCCGGGCCGTCGGCGGTCCCCGAGACCACGTTCACCCGCGACCAGAGGATCACCTGGGAGGAGTACCGGCTGGACCGGGAGTTCTCCCGCGTCCGGGCCGACGACGACCTCGGCGCGCTGTTCGAGCTGCCGTCCGGCACCGAGCTGCTGCGCCGCCGGTTCGTCTTCTACGCGCGCGAGGAGCCGCAGCAGATCTCCGTCAACTACCTGCCGTGGGACGTGGTCGGCGACACGCCCGTCGCCGACCCGGCGCGCGAGCCCTGGCCCGGGGGGACGCTCGCGCAGCTCGCCTACCTCGGGTACCCGCCGACCCGCGTCGAGGAGGCCGTCCGCTCCCGGATGCCGACGCCCGAGGAGGCCGAGACCCTCAACATGGCGGGCGGGGTGCCGGTGCTCGCCATCACCCGCCGCATGCTGGCGCGCGCCGGCGTCATGGAGGTCTGCCGCGAGATCGTGCTGCCCGCCGACCGGGTCGTCCTCGACTACGCCATCGACCTGTGACGCGGCGGCCGAGCGAGGGCCGGTGCGGGCGGGCCCGGCGCGGCGCCTGCCCGGTCAGCTCGCGAGCCGGGCCAGGGACCGCAGCGGGACGGGCAGCCACGACGGCCGGTTCCGCGCCTCGTACCGGATCTCGTAGACGGCCTTGTCGAACTCGAAGGCCCGGACCAGCGTCGCGTGCGCCGCGGGGTCGGGCCCGCCCGCGGCCGCGTAGCCGGCGCAGAACGCCGCCCGGTTCCGCTCGGCCCACTCCTGGGCGCGCAGCTCCAGCGCGTCCGCCGTCTCCGGCGGGAGGTCGCCCTCCCGGGCCAGCAGGAACCGCGCGGCGTACTCGAACGAGCGGAGCATCCCGGCGACGTCGCGCAGCGGGTGCGCGGGCGCCCGGCGCTCGGCGGGCGTGCGGGCCGGCTCGCCCTCGAAGTCCAGCAGCGTCCAGCCGGAGTCGGTGCGCAGGACCTGGCCGAGGTGGTAGTCGCCGTGCACGCGCTGGAACGGCAGCGGCGACGCCTCCGCGGCGACCCGGTCGAACACCTCGCGGATCGCGGGCGCGTAGGGGCGCAGCTGCGGGACCGCGGCGCTGACCTGGTCGAGCTGCTCGTGCATCGAGAAGACGATCTCCCGCAGCAGCTCGGGCGGCGCCTGCGTCACGCCGAACGCGGCGGCGAGGTCGCGGTGCACCTCGGCGGTGGCCGCGCCGAGCCGTTCGGCCTCGGCGGCGAAGTCCCCGCCGGCGTCGCCGGCGGTGAGCGCGGGCGACGGCCCCGGCGGCGGCCCCGGCGTTGCGGGCTGGGCGAACCAGTCGCGGACGCTGGTGAGCGCGAGCTGCCAGCCGTCCGTCGCGGTGCGCAGGAACTCCGACAGCAGCGCGAGCGTGACCGGCTCGTTCCCGCCACCGGAGTCCGCGCCGCCCGCGGGGCCGCCCGAAGCGGTGCCCTCCGCGGTGCCCAGCGCGCCCGGTTCCAGCTCGATCCAGCCGTGCACGCTCGGGACGTGCTCGCAGCCCCGCCGGGAGAGCGCGAGGTTGACCTCCAGGTCGGGGCTGACGCCGGGGGACAGGCGGCGGAACAGCTTGCAGATGTAGGCGTCGCCGAAGATCAGCGAGGTGTTGCTCTGCTCGCCCGGGATCGGCGTGCCGTCCAGGTCCGTGCGGATGCCGGTGCCGGGCGCGCGGCGGAAGGTCAGCGGCCCGACCGTCCGGTCGTCCGCCATCAGGTCCAGCAGCGGGCGCGTCAGCTCCGCGTCGTGGGCGGCGTCGTAGACGTACCCGGTGATGCCCTGCTCGGGGTCCTCCAGATGCCCGATCGCGACCGGCGCCAGATGCTCGGGAAGGTCGCGGCGGACGCCGAGGAGGAGCTGGTAGTGGTCGGTGGTGCCGTCCTGTCGGACGTCGAGGACGAGGTGGTGCAGGGAGGGGTCGCCGGACCGGAGTTCGGTGGCGGTGCCGATGGCGAGGTCGTGGATGGGGCCGTCCTTGCCGCCGAACCACCGCTGCCGCGGCAGCCAGCCGGCCAGGAGCCGGACGAGCGAGGTGTCGGTCGGCGGAGCGGACGGCGCCACGGTCACATCACTCCCTCTCCCGGCTCCTGCTCGTCCGGCGGCGGCGGAAGCAGGAACCAGTAGAAGCCGTGCCCCGGAAGGGTCAGCAGATAGGGCAGTTCGCCGATGGCCGGGAACTGGACGCCGCCCATGCACTCGATCGGGTACGAGCCCCGGAAGCGCCGCAGGTCCAGCTCCACGGGCTGGGGGAACCGGGACAGGTTGTTCACGCAGAGGACCGTGTTCGCGCCGCCCCACTGGTTGGCGTCCCCGCCGTTGATCTCGCGGGTGAAGGCCAGGACGGAGGGGTTGGAGGCGGACAGTTCGACGTAGGAGCCGACGCCGAAGACGGGGTGGCGCTGGCGGATCTCGATCATCTTGCGGGTCCAGTGGAGCAGGGATCCGGGGTTGTTGGCCTGGGCTTCGACGTTGACGGCCTGGTAGCCGTAGATGGGGTCCATGATGACCGGGAGGTAGAGGCGGGCGGGGTCGCAGGCGGAGAAGCCGGCGTTGCGGTCGGGGGTCCATTGCATGGGGGTTCTGACGGCGTCGCGGTCGCCGAGCCAGATGTTGTCGCCCATGCCGATCTCGTCGCCGTAGTACAGGACGG